>JAUSAX010000079.1 GCA_030652315.1 Afipia sp.
ATGACACCGTTTCGCTGGAAAAATTGCTTCGCCGATGTACAGGCCGGCAAGCATGACATCACCATACGATCCTATCTTGATGACGTGATTGTTCCTGCACTGGAGACGCTCGATAGGCGGATAGACGAATTGGGTCGGAGCAATTCGCCCGGACATGAATTTGCTCAAGCCGACATGGAGGACGTGCTGCGCGAAACGAAAATGGCGTTCTCTCTCTCGATCCAATCGATCTGGGAGCGACAGCTAAGAGCCTATCTGCGAGGGTGCGCGAACGAGTTGCGGCCGCACACGCCTGCGGTCGTCAAAGTCGAGAAGGCCGACTGGAGGGATCTGCGGAAACTATTCCATGACTTGCGGGGCATCGCAATCGAGTCTTTCCCAAGTTTCGACGCGCTGGACATACTCCACCATCTTGGAAACGCTTGCCGGCACGGCGACGGCAGGTCTACCGTTGAATTATCGCAGCGGTGCCCTGATCTGTGGCCACCGATCCCGCCCCTGCCACCGGAATTCGGACCGGCGCCATCAAATCCGCCGTCGACGGCAGCGATGAATATTTCCGTCGACCGCCTTCGCAGTTTTGTCGATTCGATCGCCGCTTTCTGGTTGGACGCCGAGTACATCTACAATGAGAGCATTGAGCGCAAGCACTCCAGCCTCGAGGCGCGCCTCGTTCGCGAGCGAGCGGAGCGCAATTGGCTGCCAAAGGCGGCGGTGAGCCAGCGCGTTCAGGAATAGCCCCGCAAGCGTTATGCCAGTGATGGCTTCCAGTGCCCCGCAAAACCGAGAAGCCTTGGTCATCGCCACGATGTCGGCGAGTCCCAGCGTCGTCAGACCCCACGTATGTGTGTCCGATCACCGCCGATGGCAGCATGCGGAAGGAAGAGCTCTTCCAAAATACAGGCTCAGCGGTTTTGATGGCGCGGCACCTCATTGATATAGGAGCCGCTCGATGAACACACCCACTTCCGCTCTGCGAATTGCGATTGGCGAGATCAGCAGAAAGGCGGCCAGCGTCGGGCAAGGAACTGAGGCCGGAGTCTTATGAACTTCATCTAACGCGTTACAATAATGTCGAAAGCCAAATTCACCGAGGCCGATGTTAAACGCGCCGTGAAAGGCGTCATTGATGGTGGCGGCATCGTCGCAAACGTTGAAATCTGGCCTGACGGACGCATATCTATCACAGTCAAAGAGGATCGCCGTCCTCCGTTAGATCCGGAAGATGACCCAGCGGTGTCAAGGAGGCTGCTGTGAAACCGAAACGTTCCGCCCTTCCGCTGCCCCGCTACACGCTTCGTAAACGGATCGGCAGCGGCTGGAGTTATTTTTTCAACGTTCCAACATGGGCTCGCACGCGCGGCTGTCCCCTGCACAATGAGCCACTGGGTGCCGACTACGAGAGAGCGGTGCAGCGGGTGGAAAGGATACTGCTGCCGGCATTCGATAGCTGGCGGACCGGCGGCGAGGACGCGACTTCTGTTGTCGGTGTGGTTGTCGGGACACTGGACTGGATGTTTCACGAATATCGCCGGACGTGGTCACAGAAAACCGCCAAGCGACTGCAGCCCCTGAGTCCCGGTCAATGCCGCGTACACGAGACCGGCATCAAAATGATCTGCGAATATCTATTGCAGGACGGGCGGCGCCTTGGAACGCGGCGGGTATCGAGCATCGATACGGCTTTCGCCGACGACCTCTTTGAAAAACTTCTTTTCAAAGACGTGAAGGGCGAAAAGATCGAACGCCGCACCACCGTCAACCACGCGATGAAGACCGCGCGTTCGGCATGGAATACCGTGTCACGCGCCAATCCGGGCATATTCCCTGCGAAAAATCCATTCGAGAAAATGGGCCTGCAGTCGAACTCTCGGGAAACGCCGCATGCGACGTTTGCGGAGTTGGCGGCGTTCCGGGCCAAAGCGATCGAAATGGGCTATTCCTCGCTCGCCACTGGCGTTTTGATCGGCTGGGAGCTGCTGCAGCGCGAGGCGCACATCTTCATTCGCTTCGTGGCTGAACATTACCGGCCTCCGAGCCGGCCAAACCACGTTTATGTTATCAACTACAAGACGAGTACGGGTTCATGGGAGCCGCTGTTCAATGCCAAAGGCAAGGCGCTCTATCCGCAGTTGATGAGCGAGCTTGATGCTATCAAGGAGTTGCGCCCCACCGGAGGCCTCATGCTACGGCGGGACGGCAGTAGCCAACCATGGTTTGGGAGGGGCGAGATGCTCACCCAGGTGCAGCGCATTTCGAAGAAGATCATCCTTGCGGCAGGCCTTCGTCCCGAACTGACTTTCACGTCGTTCGGCCGCCATGGCGGGACAACGGAAGCGAGCACGTCCGGCCTGACCGAGACGCAGTTGATGCAGAAGGGTCAGTGGTCGTCGACGGCAGCGATGGCGAACTATCTGCACGACGACGACGAAGCCAAGCAAGACGCGCAAATGAAGCGCATCAAACGCCGCGCCAAAGTGGCGAAGCAAGCGACCGTAAAGTGAACATTTGTCAGAATGGAAATTTGAGTTTGTCAGAATGAACTTTGGGATCTGAGCTAACCCATTGAAAAGGCTGGAGCGGGTGAAGGGAATCGAACCCTCGTATTCAGCTTGGAAGGCTGCTGCTCTACCATTGAGCTACACCCGCGACGCGGCGAGCACTAGCATGGCCGTTCCGCCGCCTCAACCACGATTGATTTGAAGTCCGGCCCCAACGGAACCATATTCCCGTAAGAATGTTTCCGTTTTAGCCTCTGTCCAACCGGAGAACGTCTCATGCGCAAAGCACTTTTCGCCGCTCTGGCCGTGGCGGGCGTGGCCGTGTTCGGCGCCGGCTCTGCCGAAGCCCGGGATTATCGGTACTGCCTGCTTGAAGGCAACCAGCCAGGCCCCGGCACCTGCTATTACAACACCTATGCGCAGTGCATGGCGAGCGCATCGGGACGCCGGGCTTACTGCCAGCTCAACCCGATCTTTGCTTTCGCCGAGCAGAATCGACCTGCCCCTAGGCCGCGCAAGGTCTACCGTGAGCCACGCTACTATGAATGAGTCATTAGCCTAAGCAGCTAACACTGGCCGTTTATCGAGAAAGCCGCCCGGATCCACCGAGGGCGGCTTTTCGTTGTGTCAGTTCGTTATGTCATCAATCGCGGCGCGCCTGATCCCGGTACGATCCAAGTCGGGACAAGAACGCCAGCACCAGACCGATTCCGACCAGCGAGAAGCCCATCGTGAATATCTTGGACAGGCCGGTGGTCGGCCCAAGGTTGGCGTCGCCAACCGTGGTCAGGGCTACCACGCTGAAATAGGCCGAATCGAGCCACGACCAGCCCTCGACGGAATGGTAGAAAATCGAACCACCCAGCACCGACATGGTCAGCAGGAAGATGATGGCCTGAAATTCGGGGTCGCGCATCCCGTGACAGAACCCGAGAGACAGGCGAACGAGGCCCAAAGCCAGCGATCTCATCTGTGTCGGCCCCCGTGATGGAATAGAATCCCCGCGCCTGACAGCCTGACACAGCCGCGCCCAATAAAAAATCGCCCGGAAATGATTTCCGGGCGATCTTAGATTGGTGGGGGAAGAAGGACTCGAACCTTCGAAGCCATACGGCGGCTGATTTACAGTCAGCTCCCTTTGCCACTCGGGACACTCCCCCGCTCGACGCCATCCGACACCCTCGCCCACCCGAACGGGGGTGGTTGAACGGCCATGGATGACGGTAAAAAGCGTGCCCGCTAACGGGCGCCCGGTCGGCGCGTTTATGGGCGAAGCGCCGGGGTAAAGTCAACCAAGGCGGGGAGGAATATGACAGGGCGTTGCCGGCCAGCCCAAAGCCGAAAATTGCCATTATTCCAGTCCCGTGGGACAAGGCCGCATGAGCGATCGAGACCGGACATCACGTTTCAAAGGCCCGAAAACAGGCGGACGCGGCGGCGACCGTGATCGGGAGCGCCCGGAACGGCATCAGGCGAAACCTCAGGGCGGACGCCCTCACTGGCGCGACCGCGACGCCAAGGGCGCGAAGGGGCACGTCAAGGGACACGCAAAGGGCGAAGGTCCCGTCATTCTTTATGGCTGGCACTCGGTCACCATGGCGCTGGCCAATCCCCAGCGGCACATCCGCAAGCTGTTCGTCACCGAAAACGTCGCCCGGCGGCTCGCCGACGAGAAGATCGATACCCGCGTTCCGCCGGAACTGGTGCATCCGGGCGATATCGACCGGCGGCTTGGGCCGGATGCCGTGCATCAGGGCCTGATCGCGGAGGCCGATCCCCTGCCCGGCCTGCATCTCGACGAACTGCCACAGGACGGCATCGTGCTGGTGCTCGACCAGATCACCGATCCGCACAATGTCGGCGCGATTCTGCGCTCGGCGGCGGCGTTCGGCGTCAAGGCGATCGTCACCACCGGGCGGCACAGTCCGGAGGCGACCGGCGTGCTGGCAAAATCCGCATCCGGTGCGCTCGAGCTTGTGCCGATTGTCGAAGTCCCGAACCTGCATCGCGCGCTCGGCGAAATGAACGAGGCAGGTTTCCTGACGGTCGGCCTCGACAGCGAAGGCCAGGGCGACCTCAGCGTCGTGCCGTTGCACGCCCCGCTGGCGCTGGTGCTGGGCGCGGAAGGCAAAGGCCTGCGTCAGCTCACGCGCGAAACCTGCAGCGTCGTCGCGCGCATGGACATGCCCGGCGCGATCAAGAGCCTCAACGTATCGAACGCCGCGGCGCTCGCGCTGTACATCGGATCGACCCGCCTCGGCCTGATGGGCTGAATCAAAACGCCCGCCTGCATGATGCAAGCGGGCGTTTCGGATTTCAGATCGTCCGAAAATCAGTGCCTGTAGCGAAGCGGCTTCACGCGATGACCGTAGTGGCGATGCGCATGGTAATGCCCGCGATGATGGTATGCATGGCGATAGCCATAACGATAAGGGCGGCCATAATAGCGCGAACCGACCACGGTGCGCTCCCGATAGACCGGCCGCGGAGCGTAATTGCCGGGGCCGGTATAGGTCGGGCCCTGGTTGACCCAGTAGTACTGCGGATCCGGCAAACGCTCACGCACGCCGTAACCATAGCCATAACCGGCATAGCCACGGTGGCCATAGCCGTAGTAGCCGTAGCCGCCGCACGGATCGACCACCGCACACGCTTGCGCGGGTGCCGTCGCCATCGTCGCGGCAAACACCACGCCTGCAATTAATCCTGCAATCATCTGACGCATAACTCTCTCCTGTTTGAACGCTTTTGTTTTGGTTGTGGGTCTACTTCTTCAGATCGGGCCTGAAACCGTTCGGCCGGTAACTGTGATCGGGCCTGAAGCCGTTCGGCCGGTAACTGTTGTCCCGGGGCGCTTCGATGATCGTCGGATATTCGGGAACGTCGTACTGCTGCTGCGGCGCAGGCGGTGCGGATTGCGCGGACCACGAGCGATGATAGCTCTCGGCCGGCTGCGGCAGCGCGCGGTTAGCAGAAGGCTGGATTTCGAGACGGCCATAGCCCGGCGTGCGTCCGGCGCTCGGATAATAGTGGCCGACCTCCGGGCCGATGTAGCGGTCCCAGCCGCCATAAACCCGGGCCGTATTCCTGAAATGTTTCGCAAGGCCCCATTCGCCTTCGACGACCGAATAGGATACGTCGCGTCCGTTGATGATGACAGGCACGCCCGCACGGCCGGGGATCACGATCAGCGCGCCGGTATCGGCCGCCGCCGTGGCCGCCGTTCCGATCACTATCGCCAGAGCCAATATCGCGCGCATGGAATGATGCCTTGGTTGAAGCTGCACCCTAGTCCAGCGGGACGTACCAGGAGTTAAAGGCCCCGCCCAATCGTCAGGTAAGCCTAACGCGTAAGCATTCGCGCTCGCTCAATTGCGAACGATTTCAATAAGGTTTTGGAAAGTGGAAGGTTAACGCCCGGCAGTTGCTGCCGCTTTGCGGATTTGTGGTGCCGGTTGAGAGGATTGAACTCCCGACCTTCGGTTTACAAAACCGCTGCTCTACCGCTGAGCTAAACCGGCATCGGGGGAACAGCTATCAGCGCCGCCGCTCCGGGACAAGACCACGCCGCCTTTTTGCGGCCAGGCCCGAGGCCGCGCATCCGATTTGCGCTGTTATGCAATTTACGTCACCAATGCTGCAGATGGCGCATCGCGCACGGGAGATTTGCATGAACGGCAGTGGCGGGTTTCGCGCGCACCACAAATACATGATCGCTGCGATTGGCGTGATCGCCGTCCTCGCCTTCCTCTACAACCTCGGGATTTTCGACGTCTGGTCGGTGGAGCGGGCCGCGAAATAGCATTCCACCACAACCGGAAATTCCCGCAAAAGGCTCGAAAACGCCTGTGAATTGCGTGGACAAATCGGCTCGCCATGGAACGGCCACCGTCCGGTCACCGTTAACCACACAGGTAGTTGGCGAGTCAGCCAAAACCCAGAACGAGGACGATCATGACTTTTGCGAAACCGCAGGACGACCGTTATGAAAATGCCCTTGATGATGTCATCGCGCAGTGCGGCGGTGACACGCGCGGTGCCTTGATGGCGCTCTTGGCCGCGAACGAATATCTCGAGGCGCAACTGAACAACCTCCACGCCGCCATTGAAAGCGGCGAGGTTCCGTTTCGCTCGCAAAAGGTGCCGCGCAACTTGCTAAATTGACGCGGAGGAATAGCAACGGTTCCTCGGAACATATGCGAGCGGTTTGGGTTCTCCCGGTTCAATCGATTTATTGAAAGGAGAATCTGATGATTAAGAAATATGTGGCGGCAGCATTGCTTGGAACCGCATTGGCTGGTGGAGCAGCGTTCGCACAGACCACAACTCCAGCATCGCCTTCCCCTGCTCCGGCTGCAACGACAACGACGTCGAGCATGACGAGCAACCTGAAAGGCAACTGGCGCGCTTCCAAGCTTGTAGGCTTGGCCGTCTATAACGATGCCAACGAAAAACTCGGTGACATCAGCGAAATCCTGCTCGACAACAGCGGCAAGATCAACGCAGTAATCGTTGGCGTCGGAGGTTTCCTCGGCGTCGGCCAGCACGACATCGCAGTGACGTTCGACAAGCTGAAGTGGGTTGATGAGCCGATCCGCTCGGCGTCAGCCGACAAGATGCCGGGTTCGTCAGGAACCTCGACAACCACGAGGCCGTCGACAACGACAGGCGCTGCGGGCGGCGGTATGGCTGCGACAACAACCAAGAATGAATGGTACCCGGATCATGCGGTCATGAGTGGGACCAAGGAGCAGCTGAAGGCCATGCCGGCCTTCAAATATACGGAGAACGCCAAGTAATCGACTTGGATAACCTCTAGCTCAACAGCTCGGCCGAATCGGTTCACCGATTCGGCCGTTGCGTATCAGTGCGTCTGTACAGCTCAGAGGTAGGCGCTGAGGCACCAGGCATTGAGCGAGGCAGCAACGGCCAAAGTGAAGACCAATATCGTATTCACGGCTAAAGGCTCCTCAAAATGCTGTCTGAGAATCATCCGCGTCATGCAGAGATTTGAACGCCCTCCCCGCGAAGAGTCTCGCGCATTGTTTTACGCCGACCCTCTTGCCAGATCGTCCTTTCCGAGTCCGATTCTCTCCAGATCTCCGCTCCGGTTGTGCGGCGCAGTGTTGTCTTGCGACGATTAACACGCACAATGCAGGCGCGCAGTCTCCCCGACCGCGCCCAAAAACAACAACAAACGGTCCAGTCCCGCTGGATCGGACTCCGGAGAAACGAATGTCAGCCAGATCGACCGAGAAGAGTCCTGCAAAAAATCTCATGAACGAATTCCCGCCGGCGCGGGACAACCTTGTGACACTGGCGAACTGGCGCACGCAGCCCTATAGCGAGTGGAGCTTTCATAACGTCCGGCGCGTGTTGCCGACAGCAAATATCGCCGCGTCGAAACATCCCGTCCCGCTGGAAAGTTCGCTGGCTGAAATCGGTCACGTCGCCTTCGAGGGCAACAAGGGTCCGACGACGCTGCGCGAGGCGCTCCGCACGACGAACACCAAGGGATTTGTCGTACTCCGGCACGGGCGGATCGCTGCCGAATGGTATTCGAGCGGCATGGACGCACGCACGCCGCATATCGTGTTCTCGGTGAGCAAGTCGATCACCGGCGCGCTTGGCGGAGTTCTCGCGGACAAGGGACTTCTGAATCCCAACCGTCCGGTCACCGATTACGTCCCCGAGGTTTCGTCATCCGTGTATGGCGGCTGCTCGGTGCGGCACCTGCTCGACATGTCGGTCGGCATCGCCTTCACCGAGAACTATGTCGATCCGGACGGCGATGTCGCGCGTTACCGGCGCGCGGTCGGATGGGATGTCATCAAGCCCGGCCAGAGCACCATGGCGCTGCGCGAATACCTCGCCACCCAGAAGCCCGACGGCAAGGCTCACGGCCACGCGTTCCACTACGTCTCAACCAACACCGACCTGCTCGGCTGGGTCTATGAGCGCGCCGCGGGCCGCTCCCTCTCCGATCTGCTCGGCGAATATCTCTGGACGCCGCTCGGCGCGGAAAGCGACGCTTACATCACGCTCGACGCGGAAGGCGCGATGCGCGCAGCCGGCGGCATCTGCGCCGCGCCCCGCGACCTCGCCCGCTTCGGCGAAATGATCCGGCAGCGCGGTGTCGCCAACGGCAAACAGGTGATCCCGGGCTGGTGGATCGACGACATCAACGACAACGGCGATCCGGACGCATGGGCGCGCGGCGAGTTCGCCGAGATGTTTCCCGATGCGGCCTATCGCAGCAAATTTTACCAGATCGACCGCAAGCGGCGGACGCTGTGCTGCATCGGCATCCATGGCCAATGGATCTACATTGATCCCGTCAGCGAACTGGTGATCGTTCGCGTCGCGGCCGAACCCGTCCCGCTCGACGTCGAGAACTACCGCGCCTGGCGGCGGGGTTTCGAAGCGATCGTCCGGCATTTTTCGTGAGATATCATCCGTACCGTCATTGCGAGCGAAGCGAAGCAATCCAGCGCTAGCGAAAAGAACTGGATTGCTTCGTCGCAAGGTCTCCTCGCAATGACGAGTTGCTGAAGCGCTGAATTACCGCGTCAGCTTTTCCATCTCTGGGAACGCGGCAAAGGCTACGCCCTTACAAAGATCCTCGGTCTCCTCGATGATGCGATCGAGCCGTCCGTCGATGTACATGCCCGCACGTTCCTTCACGCCGGCGTAACGCCCTCCCGCACCGCGCGCATTGAAGCGCACGCACACGACATAGCGGCGTCGGCCCCCAACTTCCTTTTGCGCCGGTTCTGAAATCCCGGCCTCGCGAACACCGGTTGGATCGTTCAGATAGGTTCGCAGCAGAGCGAGCAGCTCGGGACGGTAGTTCGCCGGATACGGCTGGTTCTCGACGCCGCGATCGGCGGTATAGGACAGACTGTCGTTGCCGCCGGTCCACGCACAGCCGGCCACAGCGAGCGCAAGCAGCACGGCCGCCGCCACGCGCGGCCCATATGTCACCAATTTGCAACGCATCCCAATGAAGTCCGTAACCTGAGCCATGGCATTGGGTTTCTTGCTCATTGTGTCATTGACAAGGCAACCCTCCGCCGATTGATTGCAACCACGGCACAGGTGCCAGCGCAAGCTGGCCAATAGGGAATTCGGTGTCACCGTGTGTTTCGTCAAAGTGACGTATGCACGGCTAGTCCGAAGCTGCCCCCGCAACTGTCAGCGGTGAGTTGTTGTCCATTAGGCCACTGAGCGAAGGCTTTACAGCCGGGCTTGGGAAGGCGGGCAACGGCGACGATCCGCGAGCCAGGAGACCTGCCTGTACCGGTCATCCTTCCGTCGCACGGGGCGTGCGAAGGGGCGGCATTTCCGCAGCGGTGACGTGACGTAACAGTTGCGGAGGTCCGGCCGATGGCCTGTTTCCTCAGTCACGACGTAAAGTCCGGCAGCGTTCGCTTGCCGCGCATCGTCATGCCTGCGCGCGTCTTCACCGCGCCTTCGCGATCACATGCATCGGCGGGGCTCAAACGTGACTCTTTTTCCTAGATCTCTCTTTCCGGCAGCGACGCTCGGATTGTCATTCGCAGCGGCATGCCTCGCGGGCACGGCGCTCGTAAGCCCTGCCCTCGCGCAGGAAGGCGGCGGCCAATTGCCGCCGATCGAAGTGACATCGCCGACACTCGTGCCCACACCAGTCAACCAGATTGCGAGTTCGATTACGGTCATCACGGCCGCAGATATCCAACGCGACCAACGACGTACAGTCGCTGACGCACTCCAAACCGTTCCGGGTCTCAATATCGTGCAGAGCGGCGGACCGGGTAGTCAAACTTCCGTCTTTATGCGTGGCACGAATTCAAACCACACGAAGATCCTGATCGACGGTATCGACGCCGGCGATCCCAGCACGCCTAATGGCGCATTCGATCTGGCCCATTTGCTGACGGACGATATCGATCGGATCGAAATCCTACGCGGACCACAGAGTGGCCTGTATGGTTCTGACGCTATCGGCGGCGTCATTTCTATCACTACCAAGAAGGGGCAAGGCCCTGCAAAAATAACTGCGCGCGTGGAAGGCGGCAGTTACGGTACGATCAACAGTTCGGCCAATGTCAGCGGGTCCGAGGGACGGTTCAACTATTCGTTCGGAGTTGCGCAGTTCCACACCGGTGGAATCCCTGTCACTCCAAACGAAGCGCTTGCGCCTGGCCAGAAGCGGATCGACGACACCTACAAAAACATGACCTATTCGACAAAGCTGGGGGTTGATATCAACGACTACCTGGGCTTGAATTTTGTCGGGCGGTACACAGACGCAACACTCGGATACACTGGATACAACAGCTTTTTCTCTGGTCCCGCAGACAGCCAAAGCACAAGCCACGCCAAGCAGCTCTTCACCCGCAGTGAAGCAGTCGCGACGCTATTTGACGGACAACTCAAAAACTATTTCGGTCTGAACTTCACCAATCAGTCCCGCGACACTTTCGATCCAAACGGTTTCCCCAACAACACCAACATCGAAGGTGAACGCACGAAATACGATTGGCGCAGCGTCGCCACTTTCGTACCGGGCCAGACCCTCGTTGTTGGCGCAGAGCACGATACCGAGAGCTTTCACTCGAGTTCAGTGACGACCAAGGAAAACAGCAACCGGGGCGCCTACGTCGAACTGCAATCCCGGTTTTTCGAACGCCTTTACGTCGTCAGCAACGTGCGCATCGACGATAACGATGCGTTCGGCGATCACACGACCTATCGCGTCGCGCCTGCCTTTATTGTGCCTGGGACAGAAACAAAGCTGAAGGCGAGCTATGGCACGGGCTTCAAGGCTCCTACCCTGACCCAGCTGTATGACACGACCTATGGCTCCAACAATCCGAACCTCAAGCCGGAAGAAAGTCGTGGCTACGACGTCGGATTCGAACAACCCATCGCCCATGATCGGATCCGCTTTGGCACGACATATTTCAACAACGACATCAGAAATCTGATCGTCGGCGACCCAGCCACCTTCTACAAATATGGCAACATCGACAGTGCCAAGACGTCCGGATTCGAAACGTTCGCTGCGATTACGTTCAACGAACGCTTCAAGCTAAGATTCGATCACACCTATACGGAAGCTATCGATACAAAAACTGGGCTCGATCTGCTCCGCCGACCGCGCCACAAGATGAGTTACACCGCGATCTGGACACCATTGGACGACCTGACGCTGTCAGCCACCGTGCTCAGTCTCAGCAGGTTCGACGACTTCCCGCGGTTTGGATTTACGCGCGTTACGGTTCCGGGAGCCACCACGGTGAACTTGGCTGCTAACTATAAGGTCGCGGAGGGCGTCACCGCGTTCGCGCGAATCGATAACCTCCTCGACAAGTACTACGTGAATCCAGACGGATACCTTCGCGCCGGCTTGAGCGTCTTCGGTGGCATCCGCCTCGCGAGCGCACCCTTCGCTCGCTGATCTCCAAAAAGCCCGGCCTGCGGTCATCGCGTAAACGATGATCCGCAGGCCGTTCTTCATTCCGTGAGCCGCTTCGATGCGGGGGCTATGCAAGTGCGGTCACGGAAGTATTCGTCTCGGTCAGAGGTGATGGCGATGCTTCTTCACGATCACGACCTTATGGCCGTGGCCATGACGGTGCTTGTTCCAGCCATAGCGATGATGAGGACGATGCTTCTTCACCACAACGACTTGCGCATGGGAACGCGCGACCGACGGCTTCACCACGATCGTCCTGGTCATCGGGCCGCGCTCGGTCTTGATGACGGTAGCGGCCATCGCAGGCGCGGCGAGCATCGAAGCGGCAACCAGGGCTGCGGAAATCGTCTTGAACATCGAGTGTCTCCTGTTTCATGCGATCGAGAGGTGGGCCGGTCGGTTGGCCGGGTGCCGATCGTCACAGCAACGCTAAGCGGTGCACGCTGAACTCAGTCTGAAGCGCACCGGCGGCTTTCGTTCATCTGGATGACAGTTTGGCCATGTGCCGACGGCACGGACCGGCCGGCGACGGCCAAAACCGCCGGAATTATGTCGGGCAACCGCAGGAATGTTTGAACCCGGCGGGTGTTTAAGACGTACAAACAGAATAGGATCGTTTTGCAGATCAACGGAGGCTTGGCATGAGCAACTTGACCATCAGGCAGATATCTCTGGCGCTGCTTCTTTCGGCGTTCGTCGCGGCGCCCGCCATCAATTTGGCGCAAGCCGCCGGTTCGGATACGCCCTCGCCTCCTCCCGCCTCCGACACGAAATCGCAGCCCAAGGACAAAAAGAAGGGCGAGAAGAAATCGTCGATCGAGGATCCCGCTTTCCTGCAGGGCTATCGCACCGCCTATGCAACGATCTACGAGCAGAACGACTACGCCGCCGCCATTCCGCAGCTCAAGGCGCTCGGTCAGGACGATCGCGCCGATGTCGCCAACCTGATCGGCTATTCGTATCGCAAGCTCGGCAACTACGAGTTGGCCAGCGTCTGGTATGAGCGCGCGCTGAAGGCCGACCCCGGCCATGTCCGCACCTGGCAGTATTACGGGCTGTGGCAGGTCGAACAGGGCAACCGCGAACAGGCGAAGCATCATCTCGCAAGGATCGAAGCCCTGGCGGGCCGCGACAGCGCCGAATACCAATCGCTGGCCTCCGCGCTGACCGGCGGCCGGACGTCCTATTGACCGGATGTACGGTTAGCCGCCTTGGTTAACCGGCGGATCAAGCCCCGCGGACCATAAGTCGGCTGCGCGGGGCTGTTTTGCGCGGCCTGATCCCGCCTCGACAACCCCCAAAAACCTCGTATAGACGAAGCCCGCGCGTTCACGACCTCGTGCCCGCGCCTCGGGGGCTGGCATGACGACGTCGAAGAAATACGAGCGGATTGCCTTCGTGGCAGGCCCGAGCGAGGAGGCCCAGCAGGCCCTCGCCCATTTGGTCGCCGCCTACGGCAACCAGCCGTCCGACAAGGCCGACGTGGTGGTGGCGCTCGGCGGCGACGGCCTGATGCTGCAGACGCTGCACCGGCACATGCGCTCGGGCATCCCGATCTACGGGATGCATCGCGGCACCGTCGGCTTCCTGATGAACGAGTTCAGCCCGCACTCGCTGATAGACCGGCTGGAAGCGGCGAAGCTCACCGTCATCAATCCGCTCTTGATGCGCGCCACCGACATCCACGGCAAGGTGCATATCCATCACGCCATCAACGAGGTCTCGCTGTTCCGGCAGACCCATCAGGCCGCGCGGTTGCGGATTCTGGTCGACGAACACGAACGGATGGCCGAGCTGATCTCCGATGGCATCATGGTGGCGACGCCCGCCGGTTCGACCGCCTACAATCTTTCGGCGCAGGGGCCGATCCTGCCAATCAATGCCGCGCTGCTCGCGCTGACGCCGATCAGCCCGTTCCGCCCTCGCCGCTGGCGCGGCGCGCTACTGCCCAACACCGCCTTTGTCGTGTTCGAGGTTCTCGAATCCGACAAGCGCCCGGTCGCCGCTGTCGCCGATCACGACGAGGCCCGCGACGTGCAGAGGGTCGAAATCATCGCGGACAAGACCATCTCGATCCGCATGCTGTTCGACCCCGGCCACAGCCTGGAAGAGCGCATTCTCAGCGAGCAGTTCGGGTTCTAACCCCTCTTCGGATACCTGCGCCCGGCGCGCTTGGCCCGGCTTGGATAACCATTCATTAACGGCGGCCGCATATAGTTAATGCGAGGTGTACCCTGTTTTCCGGGTGCGCCACCTCGGGCTGCGCATGTTCATTATCGATTTCAACAAGCTGCGGTTTCTCGTGTGCGACGACAACGCGCATATGCGGCGCATTCTGCGCACGCTGCTGCATTCGTTCGGCGCGCGCGAAGTGTATGAGGCGGAAGACGGCGCGACCGCGCTGGAAATGTATTCCCACTATGTCCCCGACATCGTCATCACCGACTGGTCGATGCCGATTTTTGATGGGCTCGAGCTCGCGCAGATGATTCGCCAGCCGGACGGCGCGGGCAATCCCTACGCGCCGATCATCATGCTGACCGGCCACTCGGAAAAACGCCGCGTCATGGTGGCGCGCGATGCCGGGGTCACCGAATTCCTGGCGAAGCCGATCTCCGCCAAGGGGCTTTATCAGCGCATCCTCAATGTCGTGGCCAATCCCCGGCCCTTCATCAAGACCAAAAACTATTTCGGACCGGACCGGCGCCGCAACACCAACGCCGCCTACATCGGCCTCGAGCGCCGCAGCGGCGGCAACGCCGAGATCATGCAGCAGCCCTCGCTGCTCGAAAAAGCCCGCTCCGGAAACTAGGAAAACTCATGGCCCGCAAGCCGCCAACAGAAATCAAGGTCGATACCTTCGCGGACCATCAGGTCATCTCGCAGCCCAATCCGCTGCGCAAGATGGTGCGGTATTCCGAGGAGAAGGACATCGACGATCCTGTCGCCCGCGCCGAAAAGGCGCTCGCTAGCCTGTCCGGCGAATTCAAGGACTGGATGCAGGTGGAGTGCGATCGGCTGAGCGCGGCCTATGCCGCAATCGCGCGCGACGGACTGAACGGCGAGAATCGCGAAGAACTTTTTCGCGCGGCACACGACATCAAGGGCGGCGCTGCGACGTTCGGCTTTCCCACCGCTGCTGCGGCGGCGGAAAGCCTGTGCCGGATCATCGAACATGCGCCGGATCTCGCTCAGGTGCCGGGCGAACTGATCAAACATCATGTCAACGCGATCCAGGCGATCTATCGCGAGCAATCGCGGATCTCGGCCGTCGGCATGGCCGATGAACTAAGCAAGAAGCTGCGCGGCGTCGCGGACGAGTATCTGATCCACGTCAACCGCGACCGTCCCGAACACCTCGAAGCGATCCTGTCGCCGAGCATCGTGCCGGGCGACAGCTAAAGCGCGTCAGGTTCCGATACCGGGCGCGCGTTGTAGGTCGCCGCAAGATTCGGCGACGGCAACGAAACCTTGGTCGCGAGACCAAGCAGCATCAGCAACTGGATCGTCGTCCAGGACAGATCGAATTCCCACCACTTGTGACCGTGGCGCGCCGATGTCGGATCGGCGTGATGATTGTTGTGCCAGCCCTCGCCGCCCGCCAGCAATCCGATGATCGGGTTGTTACGGCTGTCGTCCGGCGTGTTGTAACTGCGATAGCCCCACACATGGGTCACCGAATTCACCGCCCATGTGGTGTGCCAGACGAAAACAGTGCGCAGCGCTCCGCCCCAGACGAACAGGCTGGAGCCGAATTGAAACGCGTCGAGCAGGCTTCCGCCGGAGATCAGGCTGATTGCAAAACCGGCAATGAAGAACAGCATCCACGATGCCAGCGTGAACTTGATCCAGTTCTTCTTGCTCTCGAGCATGACGTAAAACGGATCGCGCATCAGATCGCGCGAATAGCGATCGATCATGGGAGCCGGCTTCATGTCAGGCGGCCGCACCAGCAGCCAGCCAAAATGCGCCCAGAAAAAACTCTTGAGCGGCGAATGGGGATCCATTTCGTCGTCGGCGTAGTGATGATGGCGGCGATGCACGGCGACCCAGAATGCCGGCGAAAACTGCATGCAGCACGTGCCGAGCAAGGCGAGCGTATGCTCGAGCCAAAGCGGGCACGAAAACGCGCGATGAGTCAGGAGCCGGTGAAATCCGATGTTAATTCCGAGAACGCCGAAAACATAAATCCCGGCAGCGAAAAGGACGACGCCCGTCCAGCTGAAATACCAAGGCAGCAAAGCCAGCGCTGCGAGCAGATGAACCGCAATAAACCCGATAAGGGTATCGGTCTTCAGTTTCATGGTCCCGCTTCCGTGCCGTAAAGGCATGTCCGGCAGACTGTGACCGGGGTGCCATGAGAAAAATTCTCAATCCGAGCGATTGGGCATCGGAAAAATCCCCGACTGTCTCAACGTCTATTGCAAATCGCCCTCCCGCACTATCGATTTCGATGTTTTCCGTGCGCGATTTATCGTCAGGCGCAAGCGATGAATGCCATAATTCTGACATTCGCTATGCGCGAGGCGTGTGTGATCGAAAGTTTGCCGGTGACAGCCTGAGGTATCGCGCGAGTCAGCGTTGCGTTACGCCGCAATGCGCCGGTCGTCATACCTGTAGTAGCTGGAATCATAGCGGTCAGCGCTAGCCGTATATGTTTCGGCAGCTGCGTAATCTTCCGTCCGCGCGTATTCGTCGACCGGAGGGTATTCCTTGAGCCGGACATAGTCTTCGACCGGGGCATAGTCCTCAGCCGATGCATAGTCTTCGGCCTCATCGTACTCTTCAACCGCCGTGTAAACTTCGGCCACCGCGTATTCCTGCTGCTCCGGATACACGACCGTGTCCGGCTCATAGGTATAGTCGCGGATCTGTTCGGCCGCAGCATGCGCGCTCAGCGTATCGACAAAATCCTCCGCCGCGAGATCGTCGCAGAACAGCCGCGCTTCCTCGCGCGCCGATTCCATCGCGAAGCGCCGCAGCAGGATCAGCAGCGGCTCCGACACTGTTTTCGATGTCTCGCACTGGGTCAGCACCCGCTCGACCATGCGGCGGCGCAGCCGCGTCGCGCCGGCGACCGTGCCAATGAAACCGATTTCGTTGGACGCTTCGAGCGCGGCGCGGAAAGCGCGATAGGTGGATTCCGGCAAGCCGGCTTTCGCCAGTAGCGCGTTCAGGCTGGCGCCGCCGCGATCGTGGACAATCGCAGCCACGCGGCTGGCCGACAAGCCGGACAACTCGACCAGCGACTCCTCGAACAGTTCGATATTGCCTGACAGCAGCGCGCGCAGGATCAGCCCGGCATTGAGCTGGCCGATGGAGCGCAGATGACTAACGAGCGCGGTCATATCCGCGCCGCGCGCCTGAGCGGCGATGTTGACGGTGGAGCGCTCCATCGCCTCGCTTGCGATGCGCCGGGCGCGATCGGGGTGAAGCCAGTCGCGCGCGGCAACGAACTGCGTCAGCGTGTCAGAGAGCTTCTGCGCCAGCCCGAGTCGTACAGCGGCAGGCAATTCGTCCATCGTCAGCAGCGACTCGCGGATCGCGGCAAGATGGCCGTGACGATCTGCGATGCGCGCCAGCGAGAACGGGGCCATCTGGGCTGCGCGATTTTCGATCAGTTCCAGCGCCGATGACGCACAGCCGACTTCTGCAATTGCCGCGCAAACCGACGGCGGCAGATCAAAGCGGCGCGCGATGGCGCATTGCGTCTCAGAGTTTCCGGTCGCAACGATGTCCACGAGATCGGAGTCGAGCAGCAGCGGTGAATGTTCGAGGATCGGCACCGCGACCGAGGCCTGATCGACGGCGAGCGCCGCGACGATGGCGGATGGCGCGTCCATTGAATGGGCGAAAACTTCAGCCATCGCCTGCCGGACCAGCGGCGACGCATCGTCGAGAAGCATCAGCAGCGCGCCTTCGGCGGCGGCGCGATCGTCCTCGGACAAATCGGAAATGAGCCAGGCGCGGGCCAGACACCGCGTCGCCTCTGCGCGCTCCCCTGCGGGAGCAGTGCGAACCCAACTAATAAACTGCCGAACGATCATGGGTGTTCCGGCTTACGCAACATGCCAAGGCACCGCGACGCGACGCCACTGTTACGAACCGTAAACCATGACACTTAAGAAAACGTTCACCATAAACGGCTGTGTTTGTTGATGTTTTGTTAACCCACCGGCGCCCGAGCTATCCGCCGGCAACGCGGCGGATCAACACCGCGATGGCTGCCGCGTACTCCTGCGCATCTTCGCCGGCATCGATGGCGAGCGCAGCGCGATCGAAGGCCGCCGACAAAAGATCTGCGAGCGCCGCGAGCGGCAGGCCCCGCGCATCGATGGCCGCTTCGAGACCGCTGCGCAGCGTGCGCGCCGCATTGTCCTCGTCGAGTTTTTTCATCTCGGCCGGGCCGAGAACCGACGGCCCTTCGATCAACAGCAATCGCGTGCGGCCCGGCGCGCGCATGGCATCGAGATAGGCCGCGCTTCCGCTGAGCAGCGCATCGATGGGACTCAAACCAGCCGGCGCTTCGCGCTCGATTGCACTGGCCACCGCGAGCGCCTCGTCCATGACGATGGCCCTGAACAGCGCGCGCTTGTCCTCGAAGTGATGGTAGAGCGCGCCGCGCGTAATGCCTGCAGCCGCAACGATTTCCGGCGTGGAGGTGTCTCCATACCCCTTATCGATAAACAAGGACCGGGCCGCCTGTATGAGCGCCGCCCGGGTCTTCTCGGTCCGGTCCCGGTTCGTGCGCGGCAGATCTTTTGAGTGGGGGTCTTGCATACATACAGCCTGTATGTTATTCGCCATTAAACATACAGAGTGTATGTTAATTGGCAAGGGATGACCACCATGAAAATCACCAGCTACTACCCCGTCATCATGACCCGCGACGTCTATGCCACCGCCGATTTCTACACGGCCCATTTCGGCTTCGAGGAGAAGTTCCGAAGCGACTGGTACATCCATCTCCAGTCGACCGCCGACGCCTCGGTCAATCTCGCCGTCCTAGACGGCAGCCACAAAACGATCCCGGAGGTCGGCCGTGGCCGGGTGTCGGGATTGCTCTTGAACTTCGAAGTCGAGGATCCCGATGAGGTGTACGCCAAGGCAAAGGCCGCCGGCCTTCCGATCCTGATTCCGCTGCGCGACGAAGCCTTCGGGCAGCGCCACTTCATCACGTCGGACCCCAACGGCGTGCTGATCGACGTCATCAAGCCGATTCCGCCGAGCAAGGAATTCGCGGAACTTTATGCAGAGGGTTCACTGCCAAAGTGAGTCGCATCAAGGACCTGCGATTCAGAGTTGAATCAGGATCTCAGCTCTGAATCGCACTCCAGAACATCGACAGGCCCGCGACCAGCATCAAGCCATCCATCAGCAGACGGAACACGTCAGGATCGAGTTTCACCACGAAACGCTTGGCGATGAATGCGCCGGCGAACAGCGACGACCCCGCGATCAGTCCTTTCAGGATGACGTCGAGCGGCAACGCGTCGAAGCGTCGGAAGGTCAATGCCTTGCTGATGTAGATTGCCAGCGAACCGGCGGCTTCGGTGCCGAGCAGAGCGCCCTTGACGAGGCCGTAGGACATGAAGATCGGCACCGTAATGGGTCCCGTGGAAGCCACGATGCCGGTGAGATAGCCCGCGACCGCACCGATGATCGCCAGCGACCACAGCGGCAACGTGAAGTTATGCGCCGCCATCCAGCGCCGCAACGGGATCATCGCAATCAGGAACACACCGATGGTGACATCCACCACGCCCGGTGGCAGCGCGAGCAGCGTCCGCGCACCGAGCGCGGCAGCCGGAACACCCGGAATCGCGTAAGCAGCCACCGCCCGCCAATCGATCTCCCGCCACCACGCGATGATGCGCGAGAGGTTCGCCATGATCGCCGCGATCGCCATGATCGGCACCGCCTGCTTCGGTCCGAAGGCGTAGGCAAGCACCGGCAGCAGCATGATCGAGGAGCCGGTGCCCACGATGCCGCTGATGATGCCAGCGGCGAAGCCGACGATGAGGATGAAGGCATAGATCAAGGAATGGCCTTCCCAAACTGCACTAAGGCTCAAAACTTTTGCGGCGTCATGCCCGCGCTTGTCGCGGGCATCCACGTCTTACTTGATTGGAGCCAAGACGTGGATGGCCGGGACGATGCCCGGCCATGACGAGGTTGCGGCTCAAGCGGAAACCTCTTAGCGCGTCACCCGCTGAACACACCGGTCGAATCGCTGAACAGGCCGAGGCCCTGCGGGGCCTCCGTCCGGGCCGCGCCGCCCGCCGGCATCGGCTTCGTCAGGGACGTGTTGTTCCCCCACAGTTCGCGCACGGCGTTCGACACCGGCTCGGGGCGATCGCCAGTCTGGTACAGCGAACGGAAGACAGGCTGGGCGGGCGTTTGCAGCGACGCAACCTGCGTGGGCGCAACGTCGGGCGTGCGAACCTGCGGGAAACTCGAGAGATAGGCCGCATTGTCGATCGGCGCAGGCACAGCCGCCATGCGCGAACCGGGCGTAACACCCGCAGCCGCCATCGCGGTGCGGGCGGTCTGGGAATTCGCCGCGGCGTCATAGCGCGACGTCAGCACCGAATAGACCTGCGACACGCTGCGCGCGCTGCCATCACGATTGTAGAAGATCGAGCGGTTGGCGGCGGCAGCACTCGGAAACATCGCGGGGCCTGATATGCCCGGGCTGTCCTCAGCCTTGGATATCAATTTGGACGCGCCGCTCACGCCCATGAAGTGCGCCATGTAGAGTTCGCTGTCGGTCGGGCGGCGGCCGATCATACCGGTCAGCTTGAAGCTGTTGGATTGCGTCAGCACGCCCGCCATGGCGGCGTTGGCAGCGGGATCGTCGCGCAGCTTCAGAATTTCATCGCGCGTGGCGGAATCGCTGACCGAATAACGGCCCGACCCGGATTTCGAAATCGCATCGGCATATTTGCCGAAGCCGAATGCAGCCCCCGCCTCCTTCACCGTCCCGAGCCAGGTCTGCTCGATAAACTGATAAAGCCCCCGCGCCGAGGACGTCGAAGCCTGCGCCTTGGGATTGAGGTTGGACTCGATTTTTGCAGCCGAGATCAGGTACTCGAAGCTGGCTCCGGTCGCGCTGGCCGCATTCTTGATCGTGCCCGCGATTTTCGCGCGTGCAGAATCCAGCCCAGCACCGATGGTTGTTGAATCGACCGCCATGTTTGGTGCCCGCTCCCCAGGAACCTAATCCAGCGTGCCGCATTTATAGTTAATAATGGGTTAATACCCAACGGAAGCCGATTACCCCCTAAGCATGCAGCAGCCATGCGGCTCTGACATGCCCAAAGGTCCACGCTTTGCATTGTCCTGAGCATGATCAACGCACTCAGCATACCCGACGCGACATGGGCCTTCCTGGGGCTGATCGCTTGCTTGCTGATCACATCGACCGCTCTGTTCTGGAGCATCGAGGATCAGCGGGCCAAGCGCAGGCTCCCGAAGGATTGACCCCGCGAGGGCCGTCTCTCCCGCCGGTGTCTAGCGATAGACCTTGGCGGGATCGAACACCTTGTCGGCATCGATGAACGTCAGCTTCGCCGCGCCACCCTCACCGGTGACGGCGCGGTAGAAGCATGAGCGCCGCCCGGTGTGGCAGGCCGCCCCCGCCTGCTCGACACGAATCCATACTGCGTCCTGATCGCAATCCATCCGCATCTCGACGACCCGCTGGACGTGACCCGAGCTTTCGCCCTTGCGCCATAGTGCCTTGCGAGAGCGGCTGTAGTACCACGCCTCGCCGCTGGCGATGGTCTTGCGCAACGCCTCGTCGTTCATGTGCGCAACCATCAGCACGTCGCCGGTGGCAACGTCGGTGGCAACACAGGTCACGAGACCGGACGCGTCGAATTTGGGCTGGAACGTCAGCCCTTCTTCGAGGTCGTGGTTATGTGTGTGTGATGAAGCAGACACGTCAGTATCCCCGTCATTGCGAGCGAAGCGAAGCAATCCAGAGCGACAAAGAAAGCTGGATTGCTTCGTCGCTACGCTCCTCGCAATGACGACGAAAAATACAGCTCGGGACGAATCTCAGACGCCGCGCACCATGTTGAGGAAACGGGCCTGCTCGTCAGGATTGTCCTGAAACACGCCGGTGAAGCGCGTTGTCAGGGTCTTGGCGCCTTCCTTGGCGATGCCACGCACCGACATGCAGGTATGCTCGGCTTCCATCACCACCGCGACACCGCGCGGCTTGAGGATGGCGTTGATCGCACCGGCGACCTGCGCGGTGAGATGCTCCTGGGTCTGCAGGCGGTGCGCGAAGGCATCGACCAGACGCGCCAGCTTCGACAGGCCCACCACCCGATCCACCGGCGCGTAGGCGATGTGCGCCTTGCCGTAGAACGGCATCACGTGATGCTCGCAATGCGAATTGAAGTTGATGTCGCGGATCAGAACGAAATCGTCATAGCCCGCTGTTTCGCCGAACGTGCGATCGAGGATTTCAGCGGGGCACTGGGCATAGCCCTGAAACAGTTCGTCATAGGCTTCGACCATGCGGCGCGGCGTATCGAGCAGGCCCTCGCGGCTGGTGTTCTCGCCGATATAGGCCAGCAGCGTCTTGACCGCCGCCTCGGCCTCGCCGCGGGACGGCCGCACCAGATCGGCGTCGATGGCCGACGCCATGTAATCGGAAGCAGGGATTTCAGATTTTTCCGCCGGCTTGCTGCTGCGGATCGGCTTGATGATCGCGTCCATTTCGTCTCCGTTCGACCGGCCCTTGTCCATGACAACCTCGATGGAGGGCCGGAGTGTCACCGGTTAGCCGCAGCAGCCAATCGGGTCGATTGAGCCGCCGGACGCCTATCCCGCATGTTCGCAGCAAATCCCAAGGAAATCCGTCTATATTTCCCTGCATCGCTGGAATGCAGGCGGTTTATTCCTGCATCCAGATCATTATATAGGCTCAGAGCCGCGACCGCCAAGGGTCGCTGACCGGCAACCGTCTTATGCAACAGCGAATTCGACCGCCATGCTGAACGACATCTACAACAAGAAAATCATCGAATTGGCGGGCAATATCCCACATCTGGGGCGGCTTGCCGACCCGGACGCCTCGGCGACCGCCCATTCCAAGCTGTGCGGATCGACCGTCAAGGTCGACCTTAAGATGCAGGACGGCGTGGTCAGCGATTTCGCCCACGACGTCAAAGCCTGCGCGTTGGGGCAAGCCTCCTCCTCGATCATGGCCCGCCATGTGATCGGCTCGAACGCCACGGAGTTGCGCGAGTTGCGCGAGACCGTGCGCAAGATGCTCAAGGAAAACGGCGCGCCGCCCGACGGCAAATGGGCGGACGTTGCGGTGCTGGAGCCGGTACGCGAGTACAAGGCGCGCCATGCCTCGACCATGCTGACATTCGATGCGGTGGTGGATGCCATCGGCCAGATCGAGGCAAAAGCCGGAATCACCCTCACCCCGGCGCAAGCCTGACGGATTACTTCCGCTCAGACGCAGCGGGCGCCACGCCGCCGGTCGGCGCGTGAGCCTCGGCGGTTCGCGTTCCCGGAGCAAGTCGCGGGCCCTTTTCGGCAACGCCGGACACCACCGAAATCGCAGGCGTGCTCACGGCAACCGCAGGTGTACTTGCGACGCGGTCCTGCACCTTCACCGTCACGCTGCCCACCACATCGTCAGACTGCCGCTTGGCATCGGCTACAGTATCCAGAGTCACCAGATTGGTCAGGCGCAGTTCGTCCGCGGACAATTGATGCAACGGCTCCCACGGCGGGACACTGAGCGCGAGCGACAGCAGGTCGCCGGTTCCGCCCATGTCGAATGTGTATTTCGCAAGCCGGCCGATATCGCGCTCGACGATCATCAGGTCGTCGGCGGAATAAGTCGCAGCCTTCGCATCGTCGGCGCGGTCGCCCATCCAGATCTGATGCACGCGCACGCGCGCGCCTTCCGGCACGTGGCGCGTATTGCCCGAGAGCAGCAGGAACACGCACATCGATTCACAGTAGGCCTCGGGGAGGATGTCGCGCCCGACGCGGCCATTATTCTCGCGTTCGATCACGATGCCGACGGTGGTGCGCAGTCCGAGATTGCGCCAGCGCCGCCCGAGCGCGATGGCATCCAGCACCGATCCGCCGCTGGAATCCAGCACCACCGTGCTGCCCTTGAGATTGCGGCTCTTCGAGAATTCCTCGAACTGCGACGATGTATCCGAGGTGATGACGCCCACCGCCGAGATCCAGCCCGAGCAGTCCGGATCGCACGCGGGTGTCGCCCCGTGCCATTTGAAATTCATCGGAAGCTTGCGTTCTTCGAGAGTCGTCGCGGCGCGCACCTTGCTGCCGAGCATGGCAGAGCCAGGCAACGCAAGAAAAATGGCGGCGGCGCAGAGTCGCGCCCAGCCGCTCCATGTAAGCGACTTCACGACGAACAACGTAGATCCTTCCCCGCCCCCGGGCCGACAGACCGACCCGCAAAGACGAATCTGTCACACGGGCGTAATGAAAACGTAACGGCGCGCGGGAGTTGCGTCCATGCGACTTTTGCTGCGACGCAGTCAAAATCGTGCGATAATCTGTGTAGTGTGGCGCTAAAGACAACATGTTGCGGTTCCCCGCGCGGGAACTCATGATCCGAACGCCAGCAAATCCGGCAAGCGCCAAGGAACTCGGCAAGACATTCATCAAGGCAGTGAAATGAAACTCTCGGCCCGATGTCCCGACTGTGCCGGCGGGGTTCAGAATTTGCCGCGCAATGCCGGCCGCGGGATGATCTGGATCTATCGCCACACGCTCTCGCCGCTGGTGGGCTTCAACTGCCGTCATCTGCCGACCTGTTCCGTTTACGGCGACGAAGCCATCGGACGGTTCGGCCTGTGGGCGGGCGGCTGGATGACGCTGGCGCGGCTGTTGCGCTGCCAGCCGTGGGGAACGTCCGGCATCGACAACGTGCCGAGCGCACTCTCCGCCGACGCACGCTGGTATCTGCCCTGGCGTTACGCGCGATGGCGCGGCATCAACGACGGCAACTAGAACGTCGCGCAACTCGCGCGAACCGTCGTCAGCACCGACTCCTGCCGAAATGTCCGCTTGTAGGCCTCCGCGATCACGGCAAGGTTCGCGCGCGCCTCGGCGCTGTCGGTGAATGTCACCAGCACGACCTTGCTCGGCTCCCGCACCACGCGCCCGTGATCGGCACCGCGCCACTGTCCACGCGCATCGACGATCGTGAGCCCTTGAGGAAAGCGCGGCGTGATTTCCCGCGCGGTGAAATCCGCGAACGCCGAATTGCTGACGCCGACGCGGTCACCGACGTTGCGGCCGAAATACATTTCCGCTGTCGTCATCGTCTGCTCGGGCGGCATGCAGACCGGCGGCAGCGATGCGCAGCCGGACAACATGATGACGGCCAGCAGCCCGAACAGACAACGCATCGATATCCCTGCCCCTGAAGAACACAGGGAACAGTTTAGGCCGGAATGCGATTCAAGTCATCGCCGCGAGAGAAACACCGTGATCAGCGCCAGCACGAGAAAGCCGACGCCGACATAGCCGACCGCGTAATACATCTCGTGCGAAAAAAGAAAGCCGCCGATCCCCGATCCGATGGCCTGACCGATGTAAAGTCCCGACGTGTTCAGCGATACGGTGGCGCTTGCGAACAAAGGCGCCGCGCCGGCTAGCCGGACCTGCTGCATCGAGTTGGCCGAAGAGAACGCCATGCCCCAGGGAACCATCGACGCCAGCATCACCGGCACGATGCCCGCGCCCAGCGCCCACATCGCAATTCCAGCCAGCAGCATCGCGATCGCCGTCAGCGACGTACGGTAAGCGCCCCACGTATCGACGACACGGCTCGCGATCACATTTCCGATAAAGCCCATCACGCCGTAAATACCGAACGCGATGATTGCCAGTTGAGAGCTGCCGCCGAGCTTCGCGAACAACGGGCCCAGATAGGTGAACACCACGAACTGCCCGGACGTCTGCATCACCGTGATGATGAGCAGCAGCACGATCAGCGGATTGCGGACGAGATCGCCCCACGTCTTGAGATCGACCGGCGTACCGATGAGGCCGCCGGGAATCCGCCAGATCAGCAAAGCCAGATTCAGAAGCGCGATAACACCGATACCGCTATAGGCGACACGCCATCCAATGTGACTCGCGACATAGGCCACCAGCGGCAGACCGATCGCCAGCGCCAGCGACCACCCGAGAAACACGTACGACATCGTGCTGCCGCGCCGCTCCGGCGGCACCATCATCGCCGCCACACCAGCTGCCTGCGGCGTGAACAACGCTGCGACCGCAAGCATGACCAGCCGTATCGCCATCAATGTCGCGTAGTTCGGCGCAACCATGGAGGCAAACTGCGCCGCAGCCATGATTGCCACCGTCACCGACAGCAAAATCCGCCGGTCGAAGCGACTGGTCAGCCACGCGGACACCGGCGAGCAGATGCACAGCACCACTGCGCCGAATGTAATGAGCATTCCCGCTTCATGAATCGAGACGCCGAACTCCTGCGACAATTCCGGCAGCATACCCGCCGGCGCGAGGATGCTCACGCCGGTGATAAAATTGCCGAGCATCAGAGCTGTAGGGGCAAAGCGTTTCACGCCGCGGTGTTAGCACACGAACGGTTAAATGCAATTGCATGAAAGCCATGCGCGGCGCGAGTCACGCGCCGTGGTGCCGCTCACGATAAGTCCGAGTCTTCTCGCGATTGCCGCACAGCGCCGAGACACACCAGCGCCGCGTCCCCGGCTTTGAGCGGTCGTAGAACGCCCGATGACATTCATCCGAGGCGCACATCTTCAGGCGATCCAGCGTCCCGTTCGCACCGGCGTCGTACAGCTCCGCGACCACCACCGATAAGCCGGCCAGCGCATCGTCCCGCGCCGGGCGCAATGTCATCCCGCTGTCGCCCACCTCGACGGCGAGCGGAAAATGCTGCGTCATCCGGTTGAGCGACCGGCCGACGGCTTTGCTCCGCTCTCGTTCATCCGGGTCGCATTGCAGATAGTCGCGCACGCTGGAGCGAAGCTGAAGCGCGGCATCGAACATCGCGGGCGTGATCTTTTCGCCGGAACCCAGCTTCCGCTCCGCCAGCCACGCTGCGAGCCCAGCCGCAGTGCTGAGTTCGTCGCTCTGCGGATGCTGCACACCGTGATGCGTGAACCGGCGCAGGTCGAGCGTATTGGCAAAATCGTACAGATTGGCCAACTCGTCCGGAACCTTGAACTTTCGCGACTCCTTCGACACGGCAACTCCTTCAAACACCAGTAAATCAGTTTTAATGGTTGACATCAAGCGACACCAGCTTGATATTTATACTGGTGTGAAAAAAAGAAGAGCTGCCCCCAGCGGCCATCAGGGAGAAGTCATGACCACCGATCGAACGGTCTCCAGTCCCGGCGTGTTCTACGGCTGGTTTGTGGTCGCGGCCGCTTTCACCGTGATGATGCTGGGTTTCGGTAGCGCCTATACGTTCAGCGCATTCGTCGAATCCCTGCAGCGCGATTTCGGCGCTTCGCGGGGCTCGGTGTCGCTGGTGTTCTCGCTGGCCGGCTTTCTCTATTTCGGATTGGGGATCGTCAGTGGTCCCCTTGCCGACCGCTGGGGCTCCCGCCGCCTCGCCATCGCAGGCATGATCCTGATCGGGCTCGGCCTCGCCGCCGCGAGCTTCGCGCGCAATCTCACTGAAGTTTACGTCGCATACGGACTTGGCGTCGGCCTCGGCGTCGGCGCGTCCTACGTTCCGGCAATCGGCGCGGTGCAGCGCTGGTTCGTCAGACGCCGCGGCTTCGCATCGGGGCTAGCCGTCAGCGGCATCGGTATCGGCACGCTCATTATGCCGCCGCTCGCCGCCTTCTTCATCGACACGCTTGGATGGCGCACCGCCTACCTCATTCTCGGCGGCCTCACCGCCATCGTCGGCGCCGGAATGGCGCTCCTGATCGAAAACGATCCGCGCGACCGCGGCCTCGGCCCCGATGGCGATGCCATGCAGCCAGGCGTTCAGTCGACGATCCCGGCAGGCGCCTCGGTCGGCGAAGCTGTCCGGTCACGACAATTCATCAGCCTTTATGTCGCGTGTCTCATTTGCTCATTCGGCGTGTTCGTGCCGTTCGTGCATCTCGTGCCTTACGCGCTCGACCACGGCGTGACAAAAGCGTCCGCCGTTCTGCTGCTCGGCGTGATCGGCGTCGGCAGCACGGTGGGACGCTTCTTTCTCGGCGGCCTCGCCGACCGGATGGGACGTCATACATCGCTGCTGGTGATGTTCGTCGGCATGGGACTGGCACTCGCGATCTGGGCCGTCGCAGCCGGCGTCTGGTCGCTCGCCGCCTTCGCGTTCGCCTACGGCGTGTTCTACGGTGGATGGGTCGCGGTTCTGCCGGCCGTGGTGATGGATTATTTCGGGGGCCGCAATGTCAGCGGCATTATCGGTATTCTTTATACGAGCGTTGCATTCGGCACCCTGATCGGCCCCAGCGCCGCCGGTTTCGCGTTCGACGTCAGCGGCAGCTACATGGTGCCGATCCTCGCCAGCGTTGCGGCAAACATCGTCGCGGCCGGGATCATGATGGCGATGTCGAAGGCCACAGCACCGGCCTAAAATCGCCGGTTTCACCGGAAACTCAAACATTGCACCGCCTGAATCCGCTGCTATACAACGGGTCCACCGCTTACCTGCGCCCGTTCGCAGGAGTGAGCCACAGGAGAACGATATGACAGACAAAGACCCTTCCGCGCCCGCTTTGAAGTACAGCCTCGCCAATCTGAAGCCTGTCGAATCGACCAAGGTGACGGTCACCTTCCCCGACGGCGCAGCGCGCGAATTCCCCAAAGGCACCACCGGCCTCGACATCGCCAAGGGCATCTCGCCCTCGCTCGCCAAGCGCACCGTCGCGATGGCGCTGGACGGCGAAGTGATCGATCTGTCCGATCCGATTACGCGCGACGCCAGGATCGAATTCATCAACCGCGACGATCCTCGTGCGCTGGAACTGATCCGGCACGACGCCGCGCACGTGCTGGCCGAGGCCGTACAGGCGCTGTGGCCTGGCACGCAGGTCACCATCGGCCCGGTGATCGACAACGGATTCTATTACGACTTCTTCCGCAACGAGCCGTTCACGCCGGAAGACTTCGCCGCCATCGAAAAGAAAATGCGCGAGATCATCGCGAAGGATCAGCCGTTCACCAAGGACGTGTGGGATCGCGAAAAGACCAAGCAGGTGTTCCGCGACAAGGGTGAGGCCTTCAAGGTCGAACTGGTCGATGCCATTCCCGGCAACGAGCCGATCAATATCTACTATCAGGGCGACTGGTTCGATCTCTGCCGTGGTCCGCACATGACGTCGACCGGCAAGGTCGGCAACGCCTTCAAACTGATGAAGGTGGCCGGCGCCTACTGGCGCGGCGACAGCAACAACCCGATGCTGACGCGCATCTACGGCACGGCATTCGCCAAGCAGGAAGAACTCGACGCTTACCTCAAGCAGCTCGAGGAAGCCGAGAAGCGCGACCATCGCCGCCTCGGCCGCGAGATGGACCTGTTCCATTTCCAGGAAGAAGGCCCGGGCGTCGTGTTCTGGCACGCCAAGGGCTGGACGGTATTCCAGGCAATCATCGCTTATATGCGCCGCCGCCTCGCGGGCGACTACGACGAGGTGAACGCGCCGCAGATGCTCGACAAGTCGCTGTGGGAAACCTCCGGCCACTGGGAGTGGTATCGCGAGAACATGTTCGCGGCGCAGTCGGCCGGCGACGAAGCGGAAGACAAGCGCTGGTTCGCGATCAAGCCGATGAACTGCCCCGGCCACGTGATGATCTTCAAGCACGGCCTGAAGAGCTACCGCGAATTGCCGATCCGCATCGCCGAGTTCGGCGTCGTGCATCGCTACGAGCCTTCGGGCGCGATGCACGGGCTGATGCGCGTGCGCGGCTTCACGCAGGACGATGCGCACGTGTTCTGCACCGAGGACCAGCTCGCGGACGAGTGCCTCAAGATCAACGAGCTGATCCTGTCGACCTATGCCGACTTCGGCTTCGACGGCGAACTGACGGTGAAACTCTCGACCCGCCCGGAAAAGCGCGTCGGCTCGGATGAAGCGTGGGATCACGCCGAAACCGTGATGTCAAAAGTGCTCGAGCAAATCGCGGCGCAGGGCCACAACCGCATCAAGACCTCGGTCAATCCGGGCGAAGGCGCGTTCTACGGACCGAAGTTCGAATACGTGCTGCGCGACGCCATCGGCCGCGAATGGCAGTGCGGCACCACGCAGGTGGACTTCAACCTGCCGGGCCGGTTCGGCGCGTTCTACATCGACGATCACTCCAACAAGGTGACGCCGGTGATGGTCCATCGCGCCATCTGCGGATCGCTGGAGCGCTTCACAGGCATCCTGATCGAGCACTTCGCGGGACATTTCCCGCTCTGGCTCGCGCCGGTGCAGGCCGTGGTCACCACGATCACGTCCGATGGCGACGACTCCGCGCGTGAAGTGCTTGCCGCCTGCCGCAAGGCCGGGCTGCGCACCGAGATCGATCTCCGCAACGAGAAGATCAACTACAAGGTGCGCGAGCATTCGCTGGCGAAGGTGCCTGCCCTTCTCGTGGTCGGCAAGAAGGAAGCCGAGTCGCGTTCGGTCTCGATCCGCCGTCTCGGCAGCGAAGGCCAGACCGTACTGCCGCTCGACGAGGCACTAAAAGCGCTGGCGTATGAAGCCATGCCGCCGGACCTGAAGCGCGCGAACGCCTGAGACACTATGAGGCCTCTGGAGGCATGATCCCGAAAAGTGGAAACCGGTTTTCGGATAAGATCATGCCCTCTCAAATTTAGAGGCCTCATAAACTTCAAGCCTTGTTATCGCGGTCTGGATTGCCGATATCAGCGCCGTGCACCTCAATGGTGCGCCAACAGCCCGGATCCTACATGCTCTATGCCATCGACCTTCTGACTACGCGCCGATCCATCAAGCCGATCGAGATGAGCGGCCCTGGCCCCTCGCCTGCGGAGCTTGAGAAAATCCTGACCGTCGGCGCGCGCGTGCCCGATCACGGCAAGATCGTGCCATGGCGCTTCATTGTGTTTGAAGGCGATGCACGAACCCGCGCCGGCGAGATTTTTGCGAAGGTCTTTCGCGCCAAGAACGTCACCGCGACGCCGGATCAGGTCGAGAGCGAGAAGAAACGTTTCACCCACGCGCCACTCGTCATTGCTGTTGTGAGCAGGACGTCGAAGCATCCAAAGGTGCCGCTTTGGGAGCAGGAATTGTCGGCCGGCGCCAGCGCCATGAACATCGTTCACGCCGCGCATGCACTGGGCTATGTCGCGAACTGGCTGACAGGCTGGATGGCGTTCGACCGCGACGTGCTCACCGCGCTGGGTCTGTCGCCGGATGAGAAGCTCGCGGGCTTCATCCACATCGGCAAGGCCGAACGGCCCATCGACGACCGTCCCCGTCCCGCGCTCAGCGATATCGTGACGCGGTTCTAAGCCTGCCATCCGATCGTCCCCGCGAAAGCGGGGACCCAGATTCTCAGTTTGGAAGTGCTGGATTCCCGCTTGCGCGGGAATGAGCGGGGAAGTTTTTTACGCAGCCCTCGAAACACGATCGCCGAACTTTCCGAGCAACGCGCTGACGTCCGATGCCGGACGCGCAGCCGCGCCTAAGGCCGCGTAAACACAGCGCGCCGAACGCGCTTATCGCGCGACGACTTCGACTTCGCCATCGACGCCGTTGCTGACATTGAACGGGCGCTCGAACACCTTGCCTTCGTTCTTCGCGATCACGCGATATTCACCTTCCGAAAGGATAACCTTCGGAAACGCGCCGTTGTATTCCTTGATGACGTCGCCTGCGGGCGTGATCACCGACCAAGCCGTATTGGCCAGCGCTTCGCCGCCCTTGTCGCTGACGAGCTTGAGCGTGATGACGGCCGCGCGGTGCGTGCAGGTCACGTCGGTCAGCTTGCCGGCCTGCACGCGAATGTCCGAACGCACCACCGAGTTCGCGTCGCCGTAGTTCGAGATAATGTAGTACGTCCCTTCGGGCACCAGCAGCACATCGCCGGCGGCGACGTTCTGCGCCAGCGGCGCGCGCTCGCCAATTTCGAACTGGCTGCCTTTGTAAATCGAGAACGTGATCTGTCCCTGCGGGATCTTGGTGGTGCCGACACGGCCTTCGATACGAAGGCCGCCGGCGGGAAGATCGAACTGTTCGCGCAACGTATCGTTGCGCAGCGTCACCGGACGAACCGCGCTCACGAGACCAAGCGAGGCGTGAACGACATAGCCGCCGGGCGCCAGAACGATATTCGGAGTGGCGGTGCGGTCTTCGCGCACGAGCTGGAAAGCGCCGCTCGCATCGGGCTTGTCGGAGTAGACACGCCACACCACGCCGCCGTTCACGGGCGGCAGATCTTTTCCGAATCGCGCGGTCAGCGCGAGGACACCTTGCTGCGGCGTCGGCGCTGGCTGCGGCGGCAGCGCGGTGGTAACCGGCGGCTGCGTCAGCGTCGCGGGAAATCCCGGTGCTGCGGCGGGACCGGACGGCGGCGCGAGGCTGATCGCTGGGCCTGACGGCGTCGGCGTTTCGGGTACATTGGCCGGGGGAATGGGCGGCGGCGCGTCGCCGACAAACTGCGCGCCCGCGGGCTGCGCAACCACAATCGCAAGCAGACACGTCAGCGCGTGCATCCATGCCAATGCGTAACGACGCAAAGGATCCATGGAGCCTGTCCGCGCACCGCGGACGGCTGTCCTGCGGCTGTGTCCGGGGGCTGTCATGGCGGAGGTTTTTCACCGAAAACGAGGCAAATTCAAGCCTGACAACGTCCTTGACGGGTTTTAGGGAGTCGCTATCCGGGGAATAGCGCCTTCTGCCCCGGTAGAAGCCGCGCTACAGTCACATTTCCTGATTACGCGAGACGCGTGTCCACGGCGCAATCACACCCATTTCGCGTTCTCATGACCAAATCCGGTCGAAGGCGACCGATTCGCTGTCATGAGGCCTCAGGAGACGGACGTTGCTCGAAAGTTTGATGGGATTCCGCCACAACGGCACAAGGAACAAGATGGAGCTTGGGGCGGCAATCACGAAGAAGCCGACGATCGGGCTCGCGCTCGGCGGCGGCGCGGCGCGCGGATTCGCCCATATCGGCATCCTGCGCACGCTTCTCGCCAACGGCATCGTTCCGGACATCGTAGTCGGCACCTCCATCGGCGCGGTTGTCGGCGGCTCGTATGCCGCGGGACATCTCGACACGCTGGAAGCGTGGGCCAAAGGTCTCCTTCCCCGAAATATCTTCAGCTACCTCGACATCCGCCTCAACGGCTCCGGCCTGATCGGCGGCAGCAAGCTCGCGGCCCAGCTCGAAGCGTCATTCGGCGGCACCTACATCGATGAACTTCCGCTGAAGTTCGCGGCGGTCTCCACCGAGGTCAATACCGGCCACGAAATCTGGATCACCAACGGAAAGCTGGTCGATGCAGTGCGCGCGTCCTACGCCCTGCCCGGCATCTTCGAGCCGGTGCTGATCGGCGAGCGCTGGCTGGTGGACGGCGCGCTGGTCAATCCGGTGCCGGTATCGGCGGCGCGCGCGCTCGGCGCGGAAATCGTGATCGCCTGCAATGTCTCGACCGACGTCTTCGGCCACGGCACCATTATCTCCGCGCACGGCAGGGCTGTGGAAGAACCGGCAACAGCGGAAGAACCGGCCGTGCCGGAAAAGCGCGGCTTCGGAAAGTTCTTCTCGGCCGAGAAAACCGTGAAGCGTGAATTTTTCGGCAGCGCCGGACGTCCGGGAATTTCCACCGTGATGGTCGAAGCCTTCAACATCATGCAGGACCGCATCACGCGCTCGCGCCTCGCGGGCGATCCGCCGGATGTCCTGATCTCGCCGCGCGTCGGAAAAGTCGGATGGTTCGACTTCCATCGCGCCGAGGAAATCATCAACCACGGCGCCCGCGCGGCCGAACGCAACATCGAATCGATTCAGGAAGCGATCAACCTGCTGACCCCGACGGCGAACCAGACGCCGGGCACCGCGCAACCGACGCAGCCGTGATCTTTGGTCGCCCCGGCGAAGGCCGGGGCCCATACTCACCGGCCGTCCGTTCAAGGTGAGTGGTTAGACGCTTCTTTTCAATTTTCACTGACAGGGATGATGGGTCCCGGCCTTCGCCGGGACGACCCGCTACTGGATCAAGTCGCTTTACGCCGTCTTGATGTAGTCCTGCAGCGCTTCCTGCTCGCGCTCGAACTCCGCGACGCGCCACTTCACAACGTCGCCAATTGAAATCAGGCCGACGATCCTGTCGTTATCGACGACGGGCAGATGCCGGAATTTTCCTGACGTCATGACTTCCATGATGGCGGACACGGTGTCCGATTCATGACAGGTGATGACCTTCGACGTCATCACGCTGCGCACAGGTTCTTCGAGCACGCCAGCACCGCGCTCGCCCAGCACGCGGACCACGTCACGCTCCGAGAGGATGCCGTCGATTTTCTGACCGCTCATCACCATCACAGCGCCGATGCGGCGTTCGGCGAGAATCTTGATTGCTGCTGAAAGCTTGGTGTCGGGCGACACACTGATTACCTGGTGGCCCTTGCTACCCAGAACTGCTCGAACCGTCATTGTAGCCTCCCGAAAATCCGACCACGTAGCGCTGCTCTTGATGCCGAGCGCGGTGCGATCTTCAATTTTGCTGCCGAGTCAAACAACGTACCGTCTGATTGGTTTCGCGCGTCTCCGATATTGCCTGACTGGATGATGGAGCAAATACCACCGGCTCGCAAGGCGGCGCATGGGACCGCATGGCAGCCCGCACAGCAGGAGATCGGACGCTGGTCAGTCTGCCGCAGGCGGCAAAGCCCGCGCATTATTGTCCTGCACGATGGCGCGCGGCACCGGATCAAACAATGAAAACAACAGCAGGCCTGCGACAAAACCGCCGATATGCGCCTGCCACGCAATGCTCTGCGCCGATGCGCCGATGGCGATCGCACCTAAACCGGTGATGATGTTGAGGCCGAACCAGACCGCGAGGAAACCGAGCACACTTGGATTCTTCAAAGACCGCATCAGTGAGAGCGCGGGCACTCTTGCCGCCGCTTCCGCATCGCCGCGACGGAACGACAGGAAGCTTCCATGCTGGAAGGCGAAGCGGATCGCGGCCGCCATCATGCCCGACACCGCCGCCGATGCGCCGATCATCGGCGCGACCTCGTGCTGGTGCGTCACCAGATGGGCGAACGCACCCGCAATCGCGGTGACGGCGAAAAACGCGAAGAACCGCGTGGTTCCGAACCGGCGTGCGACCGCGCTGCCGAACGGCAGCATCCACAGCATGTTGAAGGCGATGTGGGTGAGATCCGCATGCAGGAAGGCATAGGTCAGGAACGTCCATATCTCCGCGCCGACGCCGCCGGGAAACCGCCCCGCCAGTACGGACGCGTCGTAGCGCGCGGGCACAAAGCCGAAAGTCCAGATCACTTCCACATCGGTGGCGAGCGGCAACAAGGCGCGCAAGCCGTGGATGCCGGCCATGATGACGAGCAGCGCCGTCATGCCGAACGGAATGGTCAGGATCGGTTCGCGGGGGGATTGAGAAGAGTCCAAGGGCGCACAATGTCCGAAGCAGGGGCTACCTTCTGAGATAGGCGGCTTTGGCGGTGCGGTGCAAGCGGCAGGACTGAGGCAACGCAAAAGAAAAGGGAGGGCTTGAAGGCCCTCCCTTGGTCGTGCCGGTCTTTTTGTACGGTCTTTCGAGTGAGAGCGCTGCTTCACGCTCCGGGCATCCCCACCCCTCCCCGTACAATGACCAGATCGTTTTCCGCCGCCTGTCGTTCAACCTTGAGTTCGTCGTGCCACTCGCCGATCCCTGGAGAAGACCGGCGACTTGGAGTGCTTTGATACTAGCCGTTCTACGCATATCCACGAAGCTCGTAGTTAATTTAACGTTAACGACGCAAACTCCGCCGTTGGAGCGCTGAATCCCGGTTCCGGCATAGACGGTGCACCTCAAGTCCCGCACAACAGAAAGGGGCCTCGCGGTGCCTGAAAGCGGGACAAAACTGTCCCGCCGTCGTCATCCGCGGGGCGGGATCGAGCGATGAAGCATCCAGCAAGCCGGGAATTCTACGCCTATTGGGACGAGAAGCGCGCCGGCGCTGCCGCGCCCGAACGGAGCGATTTGGCGCCCGATCAGGTCCGGCATCTGCTCGGCGACATCTTCGTGCTGTCCTACGATGCCCTTGCCGAATACCCGTTCCGGGTGGCCGGAACCCGGATGTGCGCCCTGCTGGGCCGCGACCTGAAAGGACAGAGTTTCACCAGCCTGTTCCGCGAAGCCGATCGCGAAGAGATCAAGGACATCCTCGGGATTGTGGCGGAGGAAACCCAGGCCACCGTGGTCGGCGTCACGGCGCTGGCGCCGGATGACACCCGAATTCATCTCGAACTGCTGCTTTTGCCGTTCAGCGCCCGCTCCCACAGCCCCGTCAGCCTGACCGGATTGCTCGCCCCCCTCAGCCCGATCGAGGGACCACAGACCTACGGCACCCTGAAGGATTTCAGCGTAACGTCCTGGCGTCATCTGCAGCAGGACCGCAACCGCCCCCGCGCGCTGCGGAAGTGGTCGCTGATCCGCGGCCTGACCGTCTACGAAGGCCTGCGCTAGTGTCCGTATCCGACGTCCGCTCACTTCATTAGGGCTAACGCATCGTTAACCCTGACAGCCGTAAGGTCCATCATACCGAAAAACCGGTCGACCGGTGTTGATGATGGCGTTGGTGCAAAGACAATCGATTCGTCCATCCGCTGAGGAGCGGCGGCGCTTTCAGCGCGTGAAGGTGCATTTGCTCGGCCGCTACATGCTGGCGGACCGGCGCGAGTTTCCGTGCCAGGTCATCAATATGTCCCCCGGCGGCCTCGCCATGCTGGCGCCCGGTATCGGCAATGTCGGCGAACGTGTGGTGGCCTACCTCGACCATATCGGCCGCGTTGAAGGCAAAATCACCCGCCTGCTCGACAACGGCTTCGCAATGACGGTCGGCGCGACGCCCCGTAAACGCGACAAGCTCGCCGCCCAGCTCACCTGGCTTGCCAACCGCCAGATCCTCAATCTGCCGGAAGACCGCCGCCACGACCGTATCGTGCCGCGCAATCCGATGTCCGTGCTCAAGTTCGGCGACGGCCGCGCCATCGCCTGCCGGATCATGGATCTTTCACTGTCCGGTGCGGCGCTTGCCGCCGAAATCAAGCCGCTGGTCGGCGAGGCGGTCACCCTCGGCCGCGTGCAGGCGCGGGTCGTCCGTCACCTCGAAGAAGGCTTCGCGATCGAGTTCGTTCACGCGCAGCTTCCCGAGACTGTCGAAGACAACGTAAGCGCGCAGTAAACAGCCGCGGTTACCAGTTTCTGATTTTTGAGGCCAATCAGGGCGATACCCACATCCGGGTGTCGCCCTGAAGCTTTTTGCGCGCCGGTTTGATCGATCGATCCCGGCCCTCGCCACGACGAAAACACCAGCACCATCAGTGAATTGGATTGAAATGGATAAAATTTGAATCAATTGCAGTATTTTCAAATTTTATGCTCATTTTACTCAAGTATAGATCGAATTAGCCTCAGCTTTTACTTGTATTCGTCTCAATTGTACTTCGATGACTTAGCCGCGGCGAAAATGGTTTGTGTGAAAAGTGGTCCCAACAAGAAACGGGGGCCACAATGTTTTCAATTCGTGGACGGGGAGTTGGTCTGGCGATTGCCGCCAGCCTGTTGGGGATGACGGTTGCGGCGCATGCCGCAAGCGAACGAGTGCTTTACGCCAGCCTGGGCGACACAACGCGTGCGCCGATCGGCTGGGTTGAATTCTGCAACGACAATCCGCGCGATTGCCGGGGCGGCGCGACGCAGGCCCGCGACATCGTGATGACGCAGGCGGCGTGGAAAGATCTGCTGCGGGTCAATCGCTGGGTCAACGAGACCATCAAGCCGATGACCGACATGGATCATTGGGGCGTCATCGAGAAATGGTCGTTTCCGGCCGACGGATATGGCGACTGCGAAGACTACGTCCTGCTCAAGCGCAAGATGCTGATCGACGCCGGATGGCCGCGCGAAGCGCTGCTGATCACGGTGGTGCGTGACAAGAAGGGCGAAGGCCACGCCGTGCTGACGGTGAAGTCCGACAAGGGCGAGTTCATCCTCGACAACCAGAACGAGGAAGTCGTGGCCTGGACCGACACCGGCTATCGCTTCGTCAAGCGGCAGTCGCAGACCGACGCCAACGCCTGGGTTTCGCTTGGAGACTCGCGGCCGGCCGTTGCCACCGCAAGTTCACGCTGAGAATTGGAGCATGATCGAAACGTCATGCTCAAAAATGAATACTTGAAGTCATAGGAACCCACGACCCGGTCGTATCCCCACCCCTCCCCGTCCCAGACCGGTTCGTGCGCGGCCAGCTCTCCCCCAGAGCTGGCCGCAACTTTTTTTAGGGAGGCGTTCCGTCAAACGCTAGGCGGCCTCAAGAATGATCGACGTGACCTGTGCCGGATCGATAACCATCACATCGTGGCCGATATCCAGTTCAAACGTCTTCCACTTGCCAGACTCTTTCGCCTTCGCGAGGTTCGCATCGAACGCAACACTCTTGTAACCCTTGGCGCGGACGTAGACCTTCTTCGCGATCCTGTCCCGCGCGCCCTTGAACACCGCGGCCTCGGTATATGTACCGACCGGCTGGGCCGTGGTTTTGCCGTCGACCCACGCACGATCCTTTTCCGGAACGCCGAAGGCCGCCGCTGGCGGCGGCTTGATTCCGCTTTCGCCTTTTTCGATCGCCGTGTTGATGGCAGTGACGAAAGCCGGAGACGATTTTTGCAAAAGTGTTTCGCCGTCTTCGGGCAGGAAAGCATCGAGGAAGACGATCGACGATATCCGGTCCGCGAGACGCTCAGCCACACCGCTGATGATGATGCCGCCGTAGGAATGACCAACCAGAACGACGTTGGACAGATCCTCGTACTGGATGACATTGGCAATGTCGGTGATGTGCGTCGTGAGGTTAATGCTCTTGTTGAGCAGGTGAGACCGCTCGCCCAATCCAGTCAGTGTCGGCGAAAACACCCGATGACCTTGTTTGACAAGGGCATCGGAAACCTGACGCCAGCACCATCCGCCATGCCATGCACCGTGAACAAGAACGAATGTTTTCGGCGCAGCCGTTTGCGCAACGCTCTTCGACACGCCGTTCACGGCTGCCAAAGCTCCAATGCCAGTTGCTACAACATGCCGCCGCGTAATTCCAACCATGACGATCTCCCTGAAATTTATTTGGTGTTGGCTCAAACGAATTGAGCGGGCAATCTTCAACACCATTTTCAGACGACATGGAAGCGCGATTTCGACTGATACATTTGCACATTGTATCATTCGATCTGTTGTCAGAGCGCGCGTGACTGGATAACGCGAGAGACGCCGTATTTTTTCTTGGCCGCCGCCCGCGCGCCTCACCCGATCTTCTTCAGGCCCTTCTTGAAGCGCTGGCCGTTGTGAACGTAATGCGGCGCGCCGTAGGTCATGGCGTTCACCTGTTCGGGCGTCAGCGTGCGAATGACGCGCGCCGGCGCGCCAATGACCAGCGAGCGTTCCTCGAACTGCTTGCCTTCAGTAATGATAGCGCCAGCGCCGACGATGCAGCCCGCGCCGATGCGCGCGCCGTTCATGACGATCGCGCCCATGCCGATCAGCGCGCCATCCTCGATGGTGCAGCCGTGCAGGATGACGTTGTGGCCGATGGTGCAGTTCTTGCCGATGGTCAGCGGAAATCCGGGATCGGTGTGGAAGGTGCAGTTGTCCTGCACGTTGGAGCCCTCGCCGATCTCGATCAGCTCGTTGTCGCCGCGCAGCACCGAACCGAACCAGACGCTGGCGTTGGTCTTCAGGCGCACGTTGCCGATCACCGTCGCGGTGTCGGCGATGAAATATTGTCCATCGGCAGGAAGTTCGGGCGCGCGCCCGTCGAGTTCGTAGATCGCCATTCTCTTATCGTCTCCAGTTAGCGCGTGTCAGGCGGCGCGAAAAATCGGCGCGACAATGCCACGAACGAACAGGGTCTGGCGAGACCGTCGCCAGCCGATCAGTGGAGATCAGGCAATCGCGCCGAGCAGCATCAGCACGAATGTTCCGGACATCATGCTCCAGAAGCCGGCGATAACGGTGGCCATCGCCACGAACTGAACCCGGCGTCCTTCGAGCGTGCGGCCGCGCACCGTGTTGCGCATGATGATGAATGGCGCAGCAAAGACCAGAAACGGCACGGCAGCAAATGCCTTGGCGCTCGCCTCCTGCATCAGCAATCCAAAACCGGGAGGCTTTTCCAGAAGGGCCTGAAAGCCGCTGGTGAGCGCGCCCGCGATGGCGAACCCGATGAAGATGGCAAAGAAGGAATTCAACGCTTCGGGCGACATCTGACACTTTCAACGCACGAGAACACTTCGAGGGCCACCGGCGCGTCATGCGATCCGCATGCGGCCGGTTGGCTCGCCCCTAGGCTTCGCAAAATGCTGCCGCGCCCGCCACTTTATCCTTAAAGAAAGGTTAACACCGCGCCGCCGTCCGGCCTTGGGTGCATGGCTCCGGCCGCGTCCCACTCACGCGGAACCCGGGGGAAATCAGCCCGCGCGTGGCATAATCGCCGCGATTCGGCCCGCGTATCGCGGGCATTACCCTGGAATGTCTGTTTCCCGACCATGGCCCTGTCTTCGTCAACCTCGTCCCGCCCCGCGCCCACGCGGCGCGCCCAGCGCAGCCACCTTGTGCCGCTGCTGACCATGGGCGCGATCGGCGCATGCGCGGTCGCCGTCGTGGCGTATCTGCTGTGGCCGACCTGGGGCCTCGAAAAGGCCGGCGATCCGGACCGGCTGCCGATCAGCATCGGCAACACGCTGTTCAATGTGCCGACCAAGGCGATCCGGGTGAAACTGCAAAAGCGCACCGGCCCGCAGGAGCGCGTCGATCTCAACTTCGTCTATCCCTCGCTTGAGCCGCCCGAGGCGCGGCGTCCGGTCAGCGCGGAAACGGTCGAGGAAAATCTCCCGGAGATCGACCGGATTTTCCTGTCGATTGCCGCCCATCACGATGCCCTGTCGCCGGACGATCGGACCCGGACGATCTATCCGCGCTACCTCGATCAGAATGCAGGCAGCCTGCAGGACGGGTTGAGCATCCGCCCGTTCCGCGACAACACGCCCTACGCGAATGAGGATCTCGTCTATGCCTCGTCGCCGCAGATCATCGCGCGTTGCACGCGCGACGCGAAAACGCCCGGCATGTGTCTTGCCGAGCGCCGGATCGAAGGAACGGATGTGACTTTCAGATTTCCGCGCGAATGGCTGTCGAAATGGCGCGACGTCGCGACTGCGATGGATCAGCTGATCGGCCGGATGCGTAGGCCGCACGGCTAGACAATTGTAGGCGGGAAGCAGCCGTCATCCTGAGGTGCGAGCTCTTGCGAGCCTCGAAGGACGACGGCGTATTGCGGTGTCCGCAAGCCAGAATCTTAAACCTCTTCCTCGATGTCGGACTCAAGGATCGCCATCTGGAACTGGAACGACCGGTCGTCGTCCTCGTCATCGACGAACAGCACGCCGATGAATTCTTCGCCGATATAGACTTCGGCCGAGTCATCCTTCTTCGGGCGCGGCACAACGCGGATTTTTTGATTCCCGAACAGCCGCTTGAGATAAGCGTCGAGCTTCCTGACTTCCGTAACGTCCACGGGCGTTTCTCCAACTGAAAAATGATGTTGGCGACAGCTTTAAAACGATCCGGCGCGGACCGCTAGAGCCTGCGGCGCGATAAATCGCAAGCAGCTTGAATCAATTGCCGCCGGCATTGAGCATCTGGTTCATGGTGCGCGACGGCTCGGAACAACCGGCTTCACCGACGATCTTCGCCGGCACGCCCGCCACCGTGACGTTGTTCGGCACATCCTTCAGCACCACCGAGCCTGACGCCACGCGCGCGCAGTGGCCGACTTCGATGTTGCCGAGAATCTTCGCGCCTGCGCCGAGCATGACGCCATGACGAATCTTCGGATGCCGGTCCTCGTTTTCCTTGCCGGTGCCGCCGAGCGTGACGCCATGCAGGATCGACACATCGTCCTCGATCACCGCGGTCTCGCCGACAACGAAGCCGGTGGCGTGATCGAGGAAAATACCGCGGCCGATTTTCGCGGCGGGATTGATGTCGGTCTGGAATTCAGCCGATGCGCGGCTCTGAATGTAATAGGAAAAATCCCTGCGGCCGTTGTGATACAGCCAGTGCGCAAGCCGGTGCGCCTGAAGGGCGTGGAAGCCCTTGAAGTAGAGCAGCGCGTCGATGAAACGCGACACCGCAGGATCGCGGTCGTACACGGCCACGAGATCGGCGCGGAACGCGTTGCCCAGATCAGGATCGGCCTCGAGTGCGTCATTGTAGGCCTGGCGGATCAGATCGCCGGACAGCGCCGAATGATCGAGGCGCTCGGCGATACGGTGCACCACCGCATCCTCGAGCCGGTCGTGATGCAGCACACTGGAATAGATGAAGGTCGCAAGTTCGGGCTCGCGCTGCACGATCTCCTCGGCCTCGCCCCGGATACGGGTCCAGACGGGATCGACGGTCGAGAGGGCCGTCTTCGTATCGAGATGGTGCTTGGCCATGTGAGGAGTCCGGCTAGTGAGCGTTGAGGAGATATTACCACATAATGGACCGTTGGAAGGCCGCAACATCCAGCAAGGTTGACGCTGGAATAATAATCTCCCCGCTCCGTAGAATAATTATCTACGCGCTCCCGCTCATCCGTGCGTTGCAAGGAACTCCAGCACGCCGTCTTTATAAACGCGGTCGCCGACCGCGCGCATGTGGTCGCGGTTTGGAATATCAAGCACTTGCGACCCCGGAATGACCTCTGCAAGCCGCTGCGCGGACCCCGCGATGTCGTCGGTCGTCCCTACTGCGATCAGCGTGGGAACGGCAATCGCAGCCGCTTCCTCGCGCGTCATCAGGCGCCGCGAGCCACGCAGGCATGCAGCAAGCGCTCTGCGATCCGAGCGGGTCTGATCTGCAAACGCCCGAAACGTCCGGCCGACCGGATCGGTGACGTCATCGAGCGACGCGGCTTCCAGCGCCGAGGCGACATTCTCGCCCGGGCCGCCGCCTTCGATCAAGCCCATGCCGATGCCGCCAAGGACCGCCGTGCGCAGACGCTCCGGATTGCGTTGGCCGAGATACGCGGTGATGCGGCCACCCATCGAGTAACCCATCATGTCGGCACGCGCGATGTTCAGATGATCCATCAGCGCGCGCACGTCGCCGGCCATGGTGCCGATATGATATTCCTCGGAATCGTAAAGCTTCGTGGAGTCGCCGTGACCGCGATTATCGAGCGCGATCACGCGCCGCCCCGCCTTGGTCAGCGTCGATGTCCACGTCGGATAAACCCAGTTCACGTTCTTGGTGGATGCGAAGCCGTGCACGAGGACGATCGGATCGCCCTCGCCTTCGTCAAGATACGCAATTTCAACGGAGCCGTTGTGAAAGCTCGGCATCGGATGGTCCAGTGTTGGGAAGGATGATGTGACCGGAACGGTCGTGATATGCGGAGTGCAGTTTATCCGGATGCAACGCGCCTGACCAGATGCGTCAGATCGCGTGCGCCGGCAATTGAGCCTGCGCCGCTGCGAGTTCGCGCCGCGCACGTTTGAGTTTTGAGCGTTGAATCCATGACAGCGTGAGCCGTTCGGTCGTTGCCTTGATCGAGGTGATAAATCCGAACAGTGCCAGCAATGCGGCGAACACCCACCACGCCAGATTGAACGCGCCTGCGGTCAGCAGCAATGCGCCGCGCCCAAAAAGCTTCACGATGGCGCGGGTCTGGCTACCCTTGGATTCCGCAAGCTTCGCCGCGCGCGCGACATCCTTCGGTCCGTCCGCGATGCGCAGCACATCGAGCGCGCCCCTGGTGCCGGCCTTCTCGCCAACGCGGCCGACATCCTTGGCGAGACGAACAAGCGCACCCGCCTTCTCCGCCTTGAACGCCGCCTTCACCGCACTGATGGTCTGGCCCGGACGCGCGATGGATGCCGTGGCAACCGCCTGTTGCAACATCGGTGCATCGACCACTCCGCGCGCGGAGCGGCCTGCCCATTCGGTCAGGCCCGCGCCGAGGCGGCCGACCTTGCGGGCATCCTTCACCATCGACAGGCCGGCCCGAACCGGCGTCGCGCCGCCGACGGAAACGTATGTCGCCGCCGTCACCACGAGGCCGAGACTTGCAAGCCCAAGCACGAGTTGGTCGGCATTCTCGCCCATGGCCAGCCGTTTGCCCTCGCGCACCACGTCGCGGATGTCCCCGAAAACGAACAGATCGCCCGCGACGGTGCCGGAGAGGCTGGCCATATCATTAACCTCGCCGGTCACGAAGCCGGTGGCAAAGCGCCGCGCCGTACTGACCGTGGAATTTTCATCGGCAACCGCGGCATCGACGCGCTCGGTCACTGCGGGCGGCAGCTTGATACCCTTGTCCTGCGCCAGATCGGTAAAGCTCTTTGCGAGATCTGCGTCGTTGGCTTCAAGCGCCTGCGCGACGCCCTGCCCGATGACGGTATCGTTGTTTCGCAGAGCAGAATCGACCTTAAGGTCCGACAGTTGTGCGGGATCGTCCTGCGCCCGCAACAGCGCCGCGGCATCGCGCGCGTGCGGCCACACCACGGCAAATACAGCTGCCGAAGCGACCGCACCCGCAAGTGTCAAACCGATGCGCCGGGCTGGTTTCATTGCGAAGGACAACCTTTCAGCAGGCTCCGGGTTCAAAATCCGTACCGGCTGGTCTGTGACTCGCCGATGACATGGTGTGCCGTTTTTCGGACACAACCTCCCCAACGAAAGAAGGGCTATCCCAAGACGGCAGGATTGTGTCGAATTCACATGCTGACTGCGTGGCGAATTGGACGAATCCGGCGCCGCGATCTAGGAACTAGGAATAAGTCGTATCGCTCGGTATGCTGTAAAGCGGCGACGGCGTCGTCGCTGTATGCCGGGCTATGGCAAAAGACGCGCAAGATCAGGATTGGGGTAAGATTGCTATGGCGGATCACGTCGTCCCTCACTTTCATAACGATGCGGGCGTGGCCATCATCGAAATTGGCTCTCGGGAATTCATGTGCGTGGGCGCGAATCCGCCTTTCGATCATCCGCACGTGTTCCTCGATCTCGGCGACGACAACGAAATCATCTGCCCCTATTGCTCGACGCTGTATCGCTATGCCGCCGATCTGAAGGCAGGCGAAGCACGCCCTCCCGAATGCGTCCTGAAAGACAAAGTCGCCTAAAACGTCTGTGGCCGATTCACGCACCATCGTTGTTGCTGGTGCGGGCATAGGCGGACTGACGGCCGCGCTCACGCTCGCTGCGCGCGGCTTTCGCGTCATCGTGCTTGAGCGCACCGAAAAGCTCGAAGAAGCCGGCGCCGGGCTGCAACTGTCGCCCAATGCCAGCCGCATCCTGATCGATCTCGGTCTCGAGCCGCTGCTTGCCCCTCATGTGATCGCGCCCGAGTCGATCAGCATCATGACGGCCCGCACGGCTAAGGAAATCGGGCGGATTCCGCTCGGCGAAGCCGCCACCCTCCGTTATGGCGCGCCCTACTGGATCGTTCGCCGTGCGGACCTTCAATCCGCGCTGCTGGCGCGCGTGACCAGCCATCCCGACATCGATTTGCGGCTCGGCGCGCAATTCGAGGACGTCGCCGTCTATCCCAAGGGCGTCACGGTCGTTCAGCGCCGGGGCACGGCGCGGCAGCAGGAGCAGGCTCTGGCGCTCATTGGGGCCGACGGTGTCTGGTCGAGCGTCCGCCATCAGATTTTCCCCGAGGTGCAGCCGCAATTCACCGGCAGTATCGCATGGCGCGGCACCGTGGACGCCGCGCAGCTGCCGCGTGGCTTCATGACGCAGCGCGTGCAACTCTGGATGGGCGCGAACGCGCACCTGGTCGCCTATCCGATGTCAGGCGGCAAACGCATCAACATGGTCGCCATCGTCTCGGGCAAATGGAACAGGCCGGGCTGGAGCGAGCCCGGCGACGTGGTCGAGATCGCCAATCACTTTGCGGATCCGCACTGGCCGATCGCCGCGCGCATGATGATCGGCGCAGTCGACGGCTGGCGGAAGTGGGCGCTGTTCGCGATGCGCGACGGCGGCGCATGGAACAAGGGGCCGATTGCACTCCTGGGCGACGCATCGCACGCCATGTTGCCGTTTGCGGCGCAAGGCGCGGGCATGGCGATCGAGGACGCCGCCGTGATCGCGAAATGCCTGGAAGCTTCGCCCGGAAACCCAACTGCGGCATTCGCGCAATACGCTCGTCAGCGCGCGCCGCGCGTGACGCGCGTCCAGCGGACAGCCCGCAAGAATGGTCAGGTCTATCACCTCAGTGGGCCGGTCGGATTCGCGCGCGATCAGGTCATCAGGATGCTGGGCGGATCACGGCTGCTGTCGAAGCAGGACTGGATCTACGACTGGCGAATGTCCTGACGCGCAGCAACCGTCAACGACGGCGCTTGCCGCTCGGCGCGGCGGCGGCCGGAGGCGGCGCGAGTTCGGCGCTGCAATTGTTGCTGGCAAGCTTTTCATCGATGGCATCGCGCTGCGCGCGCTGCGCGCGATAATCAGTCTGATAGGCCAGACCCGAGACCAATGACCCGCCGGCTCCGGTTTCAGCCTTGGCCATCAACCCTTCAAGTTCAACCACGCGGTCGTTGGCAGCCTTGCGCGCCGTGGCGAGCTGCTGGCAGTTGTAGAGATCATATTTGGAGGGATCGACAAACACGCTCGATCCGAAGGGCGACCCGCCGCCGCTTGCGCAAGCGCCAAGGCCGATCGCCAGCGCGCCCAGCAGGGCGAGACGCAGCCCGGCCACCCGCCGCCGCGCGGGATCGCAATTCAGATCTTCAGTTGTGAACCCGTGTTTCATGCGCGTCGTGTTGCCGGTCTTCATGTTGAATTTGTGGTGGTGACAGTGGCGTGAGGCGGCGGATCAAAGCGTCTCTTGTTTCTGGCCGCATTCCTTGCAGACGAACTTGACGCGGGTCGCGCCCTTCTCCGCCGAGACGCGGTTTGCCACGCCGCACTTGCCGCATTTCGCCTCGATGCGGGTGTTACCCTGCTTGACCACAAGGGCCTTGCGCTCCATCGCCTCACGAACGAGGCGCTCGGTTTCTTCGCGCAGGGCTTTCTTGTCCATTGTCAGTCCTTCAAGATCGGCAGGCCGTCAGGGGCGTAAGTTGCGCGCTCATATGTACCGGTGCGGACGGCGGGAATCGAACCCGCACGACGTTGCCATCGAGGCATTTTAAGTCCTTTTGTATATTTCAGCATAGATGTCAAAGTGTACAGGAATGAGTAAGTTTTCCTTTGGCGCGCTTGCCCTTGCCGAAAGTTGAAGCTCTCACCCCGGCATGTCCATTGCGCACGACCAGCAGCTGTTTTCCGCGATAGCCTTGAGCCGGCACGCAATGATAGAGTTCAAGCCGTTCAAGCTCTGCCCAACGGACCGCTGCATTCAGTGGCCACGATCACAGCGTCTCGTTAGATACATCCAACGTCGATGCATCGACGTTGGGCTTCCGCGAAAAAGTCTCCGCTACTAAGCTTCGATTCTGGGGTTCAAAACGCAAAGGAGATTGCACAATGAACTCAATAGGAGTGTTGAGCACGTTGTGTGGCCTGACCATGGCCCGGAAATCGAAACGCATCCTGGGTCCATCGCTGGTGTCGGCGGCGATCTTGATCGGACTTTGCCAGACGGGTCTGGCGCAAGCACCGGGTTCGGCAACTCCCCCTGCTTTGACCAAGGACGGGGTCACTCTTTTTCAGAACGTCCGCATTTTCGACGGCAAGAACGCTCTGTTGTCCGAACCCGCGAATGTGCTGGTCCGGGGCAACAAGATCGAAAGAATTTCCCAAGCGCCCATTCCGGTGGATCGCAGCGCCACCACCAGGATCATTGACGGCGGCGGCCGGACACTGATGCCTGGCCTGATCGACGCGCATTGGCACGCGATGCTGATACGGGCCACACCGGCGCAGGCGTTCGGTGACGTCGGCTACAACAACCTCATGGCTGGCGACGAGGCGACAGACACCCTTATGCGCGGCTTCACCACCGTTCGCGACGTTGGCGGGCCGGTGTTTGGTCTCAAGCAAGCCATCGACGACGGCATCGTCAGGGGCCCGCGCATCTATCCGTCCGGCGCCATGATCACTGTCACGAGCGGGCACGGAGATTTCCGTGAGTTGACCGATCTGCCACGGACGATCGGCGGCATGCTCACCCGCATGGAGAAGCTTGGCGGCGCCATGGTCGCCGACAGCCCTGACGAAGTGCGCCTGCGCAGCCGCGAGCAGCTCATGCAGGGCGCCTCCCAGGTCAAATTGACGGCGGGCGGCGGAGTGTCGTCACCCTTCAGCCCAATCGACGTGACCACCTTCACCGGACCCGAACTGCGCGCCGCGGTCGAAGCGGCCGAGAATTGGGGCACGTATGTCGCCGCGCACGCCTTCACACCGGCTGCGATCCAGGGGGCTGTTGCGGCCGGCGTGAAGTGTATCGAACACGCCACGCTCATGGACGAACCAACCGCCAAGCTGCTTGCCGAGAAGGGTATTTGGGTGAGCATGCAGCCGCTCCCAGAGGCCCTGAGACTGGGCTTTCCGGAGGGTTCAGTCCAGCGCGCCAAGGCAGATGAGGTCTGGCCCGGCATAGCGAGGTCTTACGAACTGGCGAAGAAGTACAAGCTCAAGACAGCGTGGGGCACCGACGTGCTGTTTTCCCGCGCGCTGGCGCAGCAACAGGGAGCCATTCTGGCTTCGCTTACCCGCTGGTACACGCCCGCCGAGGCGCTGATCATGGCGACATCGACCAACGCCGAACTGCTGGCGCTGTCCGGAAAGCGCAATCCCTACCCCGGCAAGCTCGGCGTGGTGGAGCAAGGCGCGCTCGCCGATCTCTTGCTGGTCGATGGCAATCCGCTGGAAAATATCGGGCTCATCGCTGACCCCGCCAAGAATTTTCTGGTCATCATGAAGGACGGCACCGTCTACAAGAATGCTTTAGCCAAGTGAGGACCGATTGAGCTCGCATGCCGATGGTGCGCCCGATTTCTCGCCGCGCATTCGCGCGTCGCTGCCGACGGTCTCTCGCTGAGACACCCACCTAAGAACACTTGGCAAAAGAACTGGCGGCAACTTTGGTGCGGACGGCGGGAATCGAACCCGCACGACGTTGCCATCGAGGGATTTTAAGAACCTTTTAGCTTGAATACCATCTGCAGAATCGCTTTATCTTCAATAACTTGAAGTATTCGATTCTTTACTTGTGTCGGGAATTCGCCACACCATGTGGCGCGTTTTTCGATGAAGGGATTTCACATCCCCTTACTAACCGCTATTCAAGCACCGTCGCCCCCTTGATGAAATTGGTAGACATACAAGACTTAAAATCTTGGGCCCTTTGGGCGTGCCGGTTCGAGTCCGGCAGGGGGCACCATTGGCATCACTTCGAAGCCTTGGTTTTATTTGATTGGTCTTCGATTTGCTTCGGCTTTTCTGGGGGCGGAAGCTGCGCGCGCTTTTCTTCCTGATGCGCTCCTAACACCTCGCCAATCAAGCGAAACCACTTCCAAGCGGGCTCCGCTTCTTCCGCCATTTTTCCGCCGAGATGCGCAAAGCCCATCATCAACTCGCTAAAAGTCTTGAACGGCGTGCGATCCCTGTCCAACTCAGCAAGAAACTTATTGATTAAATTCAGAAGCCGCTCGCGCTTGTTGGTTTCAACGTCGCTCTCCTCGATAATCGTTTTTATCTTCTCCACATACGCTCTGAGTTTTGATTTCTCCGGCTGACTCAGCTTAGAATCTTTTCCAGTTCGTGCATGCAAGAGTTGAATCTTCACCTTCACTCTGTCGACGGTGGCGATAAACTCTCGGTATTGACTAAACAAGTCGTCGCTGTCCGCATCGGGCAGAAACCAACTGTTTGCCACAGAAAGCTCTAACGCCTGAGCCGTCGTGATCACGTGGTTCATGTACTCGAAAACTGGCCCTCTTTGTTCGGACATCGTTTTGGTCTTTTGTACTCGCTGTTCAAAGGCGCGGCGGTATTTATTTTCCAGCCGAACAAATGCGAGATCAGGCGGAAGGTCCGAAATCTCATCAAAATCGTTTTCGTCAATCATTCTGCTTTCCAAAGATTACTTGAACTCGGAAACTAGATGTGGCTCGCCACATCCGGCTGCAAGATTGAATTAAATGCCAGAGCGGATTGCAGCAAAAACAAAGAAACCCGCTTCTAACAGCAACATAGTGGCAAACGAGGAGATTTAGATTTGAAGGTGGATAGATTAAATACCAACTTTTAAGTCCCTTGCGTCTACCAATTCCGCCACGTCCGCGCGCGCGGGTTGTAGCATCGCGCGGGGGGCGGCTGAAAGCCCGGTTTGCCGCGGAAATGCCCCGCCTCCGGGTCAAATCCAGACATCGCAATCCCGGCGTTTGGCGAACGGCAGCCCTCGCGGCAGCGACATCCCGGCGCACCGGAACGGAAAAACACAGGCACAGCATGCATAACTCGCACATGCCGCGGCGAAACACCCGGGCAGACGTCACGCCACCGATTTACAGGCCACGTTTGACGCGAAAAAAGTTTTACCGGACGGATCGTCGCGAACGGTCTTTTCAAGAGCCTTCACGCGCCGGGATCACAGGTGTGATTCGCCATGCGCTGTCCGCCCGCCGGCGAGCAATGCATCGACCTCGGCGCGTCGCTGCAATGGCCGCTGGCCTATAGCCGTGGGTCAGGCTCGCGATCCGATCCCGGCGACGCTTTCGACTCCGGCTGGTTGACGAGACTCTCGAGCACTTCGCCGACCATCGTGCCGTGCCCCGCATACTGCCGCTTGATGTCGGCGATATATGTCGTCGCGGCATTCAGTCGCTGCGCAAGCAGCGTCGCGACCAGCAGCGCCACCGCGGAATTCTCGCGCAGGAAACCGGCGCCGTCATCGATTTGATAAACGGTGGAGCCGGTCGCGGCCCGGACCGTCCCGGTGTGCGGCTGACCGAGCAGCACCGACATTTCGCCGAGGATTGCGCCCGGCTCGGTGACGATCGCGATGACGGTGTCACCTTTGAGGACTTCGAGTTCACCCTCGATCAGTATAAACAGATCGCCGGTGGTTTCGCCTTCCCGGATCAGCAATGTTTTCGCGGGAACATACGTTTCCGCCCGGCCGCTGCAATGTTCGAGAACCGCACGCATGGCTGCCTCACGCCGATGCGGCAAGGCTACGCGCGGCAGGCCGGAACGTCCATCGCATAGTTGCATCCCGCTTGCGAAAATTGCCAGCGCTTCAGTCGCTGCGCTAGGGTGCGGCACCGTTCACGTCTGGCGTGAACACAAATCAAGATAAGCTGGAGGATACGCGGCGATGGCCCAGGCAAACTACGAACAGATCAAATACGAAGTTCAGGACAATATCCTGACCATCACGCTCAATCGTCCCGACAAGATGAATGCGTTCACCCATGTCATGATGAACGAGCTGATCGACGCGTTCGACGCTGCGGATGCCGATGATAATGTGCGCGCCATCATCGTGACCGGCGCGGGCCGCGCATTCTGCGCGGGCGCGGACCTCTCCGAAGGCGGTGCGACGTTCGACCGCGCGGCGCGGCCGGATCGCAAAAGCGCGCCGCTGCGCCCGAATGGCGAAGTCGAGTGGAGCGATGACGCAGTGCGTGACGGTGGCGGTCGCGTGACATTGCGGATTTTCAAATCGCTGAAGCCCGTGATCGGCGCGATCAACGGCGCGGCTGTCGGTATCGGCGTCACCATGCAGCTTCCCATGGACATTCGAATCGCCTCGGTCGACGCGCGGTTCGGATTCGTGTTCGCGCGGCGCGGCATCGTGCCGGAAGCGGCGTCGAGCTGGTTCCTGCCACGCCTCGTCGGCATCTCGCAGGCGCTGGAGTGGTGCTATTCGGGTCGTGTCTTCCCGGCACAAGAGGCCCTCGCCGGACGGCTCGTCAGCAAGGTTGTGCCCGCCGATGAATTGATGACCACCGCCCGCGCCATCGCCCGCGAGATCGTGGAGAATACGGCTCCGGTGTCGATCGCGCTGATCCGCCAGCAGATGTGGCGCATGCTCGGCGCGGACGATCCGATGGAAGCCCACAAGGTCGACAGCCGCGGAATCTATTCGCGCGGCCAGTCCGCCGACGTGCGCGAAGGCGTGATGTCGTTCCTCGAAAAGCGGCCAGCGAAGTTCGCGCAGACCGTGTCGAAGGACATGCCGTCGTATTTCCCGTGGTGGACCGAGCGGGAATACAAGTAGGTATCCGCGATCTCTCACCCGTTATTGCGAGCGAAGCGAAGCAATTCAGAAAGCCAACGACTGGATTGCTTCGTCGCAAATGCTCCTCGCAATGACGAAGGTAAATCCCTGAGTTCCCCCACCCGACTGGCCAAATAAATTTGGGCCAGTCACCCTCCCCACAAGGGGGAGGGATAAGAGTTACCGCGTCGTCAGGACCACGCGCCCGATGGCGCGGCGGTCCATCAGCAACCGCATCGCCGCCGCATAATCTTCCAGCGGCAAGCGATGCGAGATGTTCGGACTGATGCGGCGCTCTTCCGCAAGGCGTGTCAGGTCCGCAAGGCGAACAACACCGAGCGAAGGGTCCTTGCGCACCGCCTCGCCGGCGCGCACGCCAAGCACGCTGGCGCCCTTGATCAGCACGAGATTGGTTTTCGCCACGCCGACGCCGCCGGTAAAGCCGATCACCAGCAGCCGCGCGCCCCACGCGATGCAGCGTAGGCTCTCCTCGAAAATCTCGCCGCCCACCGGATCGAACACGACATCGACGCCGCGTCCTTCGGTGATGCGCTTGACGGCATTTTTGAACGGTTCGCGCCCATAGAGCACGCCGTGATCCGCGCCGCGCTGTTGCGCGACGGCGAGTTTTTCCTCGCTTGAGGCGCACGCGATCACGGTCGCGCCGAACACTTTGCCGAGTTCGACAGCGGCCAGGCCCACGCCGCCGCCTGCGCCATGCACAAGCAGCACTTCGCCCGGCTCGATCTGCGCGCGATCCTTCAGCGCATGATACGCCGTGCCGTGCGCGGCGAGGAACGTCGCGCCCTGCGCGTAGTCGAATGTTGACGGCAGCGGCGTGAGTTGATCGGGCGTGACGACAATTTCGTCGGCGTAGCAGCCGAATCGCGCCTTCACGATCACCCTGTCGCCGACGCGAACGCCATCGACGCCCGCGGCCTCGATCACCTCGCCGCCCGCCTCCATGCCCGGCGTGAACGGCAGCGGCGGCTTCAACTGATACTGTCCCGCCGCCATCAGGATGTCGGGGAAATTCAGTCCGGCCGCATGAATCGCGACGCGCACCTGCCCCGGCGCGAGAGTGGCACGCGGCACGTCTTCCAGCTTGAGGGATTCAGGCGGGCCAAGCTCGCGGCAGACAACGGCACGGGGCATCAATTTCTCCGCTCATTCCCGCGCACGCGGGAATCCAGTTCTTTGCCCTGGGTCCCCGCTTTCGCGGGGACGACCGGAAATAACACGACCGTTCGCGCCGCAAACATGCTCACGCAGCCGCCTTCTTCCGCATCAGCGCGGCGCGGATCAGCGGCAGCCGGTCATTGCCGAAATACATATCGGTCTTGTCGAGATAGATCGTCGGCGAACCGAACGCGCCACGCGCAATCGCTTCATCGGTATTGGCCTTGAGCTGATCCTTCACGGACTGCTCGCCGATCCCTGCGAAGAACTTTGCCGGATCGAGGCCAACGCGCTCGCAGATCTTCGTCAGCACCTCGTCCTTGGACACGTCCTGATCGTCGCCCCAATACGACTCGAACACCGCCGTTGCGAACGGCAGCAGCTTGCCCTGGGTGTCTGCCCATATGCACCCGCGCATCGATTTCACCGCGTTTACCGGAAACACCGTCGGCGGCATCTTGATCTTGATATTCGCAAGCCGCGCCCAGTCGGCCATGTCTTTCGCCGTGTAGGCCTGCTTCGCGGGCACCGGATTGGCGCGCGTCTCGTACATCGTCTTGTTGACCGTGTTGAAGATGCCGCCGACCAGAATCGGCCGCCACGTGATCTCCGCGCCAAGTTCCTTCGCAAGCGGCTGGATGTTGGTGAACGCGAGATAGGTCCACGGGCTGGAACAGTCGAAGAAGAACTCGATCATGATGGCGTTTCCTTATTTATTTTGACTTTTTCCCGATGAATTCATTCGTCATTGCGAACGAAGCGAAGCAGTCCAGCACGACATCGGAAAACTGGATTGCTTCGTCGCTACGCTCCTCGCAATGACGGAACATTTCTATTGTGCCTGCTGCGCGGTCTTGCCGAACATGTTCTTGCGCTGCTCCTCGGTGAACGGCGTCTTGTCGAACTTGCCAACGGCAAGGCCCTTCTGCACCTCCGGCCGCGCACGCACGTCCGCGTACCAGCGCTTGATGTTCGGAAAGTCGTCGAGGGTAAAGCCCTGCGCCTTGTGGGTCATGGTCCACGGGAAGCTGGCGATGTCCGCGATGGAATACTCGTCGCCCGCGATGTAGGCGCCGGTCTTGCCGAGTTGCCGGTCGAGCACGGCATAGAGCCGCGAAGCCTCGTCGCGGTAGCGCTGGATCGCGTAGGGAATCTTGTCGGTCGCATAGAGCGCGAAGTGACCGTGCTGACCGAGCATCGGGCCGAGCCCGCCCATCTGCCACATCACCCACTGAATGACCTTGAAGCGGCCGCGCACGTCGTTCGGCAGAAAACGTCCGGTCTTCTCGGCGAGATAAATCAGGATCGCGCCGGTCTCGAACATCGGGATCGGCTCACCGCCGTCCGCAGGCGCGCGGTCGATGATCGCAGGGATGCGGTTGTTCGGGCTGATCTTGAGGAACTCAGGCGCGAACTGCTCGCCGGTGCGGATGTTCACCGGGAACACCGTGTACGGCAGCCCCAGTTCTTCCAGCATGATCGAGATTTTCCACCCGTTGGGTGTCGGCGCGTAATACAGTTCAATCATGCCATGGTCCGTGTCTGGATGAGCGAGGCCGAATGGCCGCACGCAATCCTAGCGGCGTCTCCAGTCACATTCCATCCCGCAAGCGCGAACAGCTTGTATGCCATGGCCAGGACATGGCAGATAAGCGTGCAACCAGGAAGAACGGAAACGCCATGCTGTTTCAAACGACCATCGCCGGTTCGTTGCCGAAGCCCGAATGGCTGGCTGAGCCCAATACGCTGTGGGCGCCCTGGAAACTCAAAGGCGCGGAACTGGTCAACGCCAAGCGCGACGCCACCTTGCTCGCGGTGAAAATCCAGGAAGACGCCGGGATCGACCTCGTCACCGAAGGCGAACAGGCGCGGCAGCATTTCGTGCACGGCTTTCTCGAACGCGTTGACGGCATCGACTTCGCCCACAAGGTCGAAATGGGAATCCGGAAAGATCGCTACAAGGCGATGGTGCCGCAGGTCGTCGCGCCACTGAAGCTGAAAGGCCGTGTCCATGCCGACGAGGCGCAGGCCGCACGAGCGCATACCACGCGCAAACTGAAATTCACTCTGCCCGGCCCGATGACCATTATCGACACTCTCGCCGACAGCTACTATGGCGACCGCGTCAAGATGGCATTCGCCTTCGCCGATCTGCTGAACGCCGAAGCCAAGGCATTGCAGGCCGACGGCGTCGATATGATCCAGTTCGACGAACCCGCCTTCAACGTGTTCATGGATGAGGTCAACGACTGGGGCATCGAGGCGCTGACGCGCGCCGCGCAGGGCCTCACCTGCCAGACGGCCGTTCACATCTGCTACGGCTACGGCATCAAGGCCAACACCGACTGGAAGGAATCGCTCGGCGCCGAGTGGCGGCAATACGAGCAGATTTTCCCCGCCATCGATGCAAGCCCGATCCAGCAGGTGGCCATCGAGTGCCGCAACTCCCATGTGCCGCTGGAGCTTCTCGCGCTGCTCAAGGGCAAGATCGTGCAGGCCGGTGTGATCGACGTCGCCAGCGATACGGTCGAGACGCCGGACGACGTCGTGAAGACGATTGAGGCCGTGATGAAATTCGTGCCGAAGGAAAATATCGTCGCGACCACGAACTGCGGCATGGCGCCGATGCGGCGCGACATCGCGGAAGCCAAGCTGCGCGCGCTCGGCGCAGGCGCGAAGCTGGCGCGGCAGAAGCTGGGCTGATTGGGTCGTCCCGGCGAAGGCCGGGACCCATCACCCCTGTCGTCGCAGGGAAACAGCGAAGCAAGCAACCCGCTTCTCATGATAGCGCGGTGGTTATGGGTCCCGGCCTTCGCCGGGACGACCATCAGTTATCCAGCGCTACCCGTTGCCCTCGCCCCTCACCCGGATCGTTTCACGATCCGACCTCTCCCCGTAAACGGGGAGGGGTAAGGAAAGCGATATCTATCCGCGCGCCAAATCCAGCAGCCGGTCCCTTACCGGAGTTGGCGGCCGCGAGCGCCCCGCGCCTCTTCGGCTCCGATATGTGACCATCGCGATGGTGATCCATGTCGCATGAAAAATGAGTCCGGCGAGCAGGACAAGCTGGCCGGGGATCGGTCCGATCGCGGCCCGCGCAAACAGTTCTTGCAGCGAAGCGACGGGCTCCGGATGGATCAGAAGCTTCCCGAGATACGCCGTGACCTGGATCGCGAAAATCCAGCAGTAGTTGTTGCGAAGCCGCCGGCCGACCGCCTCGAGATAGCTGATGTGAAGGTTGGGCGCCTTGTAATCCTGATAGAGAATCTCGTTCCAGCCATTCGCGGTCTGAACGCCCTCGCCCCTGAGGATCGGTCCGAAGAACTGGACTTCAAGCACGTGCGCCCGCATGCGCCAGAAATCGAAGAAGCGGTAACGCCGCGCTTCGATGAACAGGAACGTGGCGACCAGAAGTCCCACCAGCACCAGCGGCAGAGGCGACGCGTGCTCGCTGCTGAACGTCAGCGACAGTGCGATGCCGGTGGTCAAGACCGCCCAGTTGGTCGTGGCATCGAGCCGGGTGCGCCAGACCGTACTGCGGTAAAGCTCGCCGCGATAAAGATGTGACAACGCGGTGATATCGGAGGAGTCGAACGCACGTTTGTTTTCGATCATGCTCTCGGTCATTGTCCTGATCCTTCGCGTCCAGATCATCAACAATCTCACGATACGAGGTCGACCGGCAGGGTTCTACTGCGTTCGGCTGTTGCGGCGCACTACGCCGCAACTCCTCTCCCTCTCCCCGCCTGCGGGGAGAAGGTTGGGGTGAGGGGTAAACTTCATCGCCAGTGCTCGCCCCATACGCGTTCGTCATGGCCGGGCTTGTCCCGGCCATCCACGCCTTAAAGACCGTCCGACGTGGATCACCGGGACAAGCCCGGTGATGACGACTGCACATGAAAAGGGATGCCGCGTCCGCTGGTCCCGTTACGCCGCCCCATCCCTGATCGGCGGCTGGAACGACAGCCCAGTGTCCCACGGAAAGAAAATCCAGGTGTCCTGCGAGACTTCCGTAATGAACGTATCGACCAGCGGCTTGCCCATCGGCTTGGCGTAGACCGCCGCGAGGTGCGCCTGCGGCACCAGATCGCGCACGATGCGCGCGGTCTTGCCGGTATCGACCAGATCCTCGACCACCAGCAATCCCTTGCCGGTGCCGCCGCCGAGCCGCGCCACAGCGTCGGAGATGCCTTTCAGCACGGTTGGCTCACCAACCTGCGAGGTATGATTGTAACTCGACACGCACAGCGTATCGATGACGCGAATGCCGAGTTCGCGCGCGATGACCGCCGCAGGCACGAGCCCGCCGCGCGTCACCGCGATCATGGCTTCGAACGGCCCCGCGCCATGGAGCCGCCACGCCAGCGCCCGTGCGTCGCGGTGAAACTGGTCCCACGACACCGGAAACGGCTTTCGCGCGCTTTCGTCATTCATCGCGTGCGCTCCCGCTCATGACGCTATCTTTCGAAACATCGCCGTTGCCGTGGCGGTGGCAACGAGCTTGCCGTCCTGAAACAGTTCCGCGGCCAGATGGAAGATTTCCTTGCCGCGCATGGTGATGCGTCCCTTACCCGTGAGTTTGCCGATCCTGGCCGGGCGATGAAACTGGACATTCAGACCGAGCGTCGGCGCGAATTCGCCAAGCTTCATCGCGGTCGCAGAGGCAAGCCCCATCGTGTCGTCGAGCATCGCGGACAGGAAGCCGCCCTGCACGATCCCGATCGGATTGGCAAACTCCGGCTTTCCGTCGAACCCAAGCTCGACGGTATGCGCCGCGAGATCGTAGCCGATGATTTCCAGCCCGAGCGTCTTGGCGCATTCCGGCGGCGGAAGCCGTCCGGCGACAATGGCGTCGAAGAATCCCTCGCTCATGACGTGACCTTCAAAAGCTTGGTTACAAAAGCGCCGGCGATTATTTCGCGACCTTGAGGTTCGCCAGCATCGCTTCGACCTGCACCATCGCGGCCTTGAGCTTGGCTTCGTCGCGCGAGCGCACCACGATGTTCGTGTTCGGCTTGCCGTTCTCGTCCATGAACGGATAGCTGCCGATACCGGTGTCCGGGTTGGCTTCGGCAATCGTGCGCAGCGGACCGCCGATGTCGCCTTCCCGCGCGTTGGCCCGCACCGACTCCGACAGCATCCGCACACCGGACTTCAGCTTCGGCGAAATAATATCCATCATCGCCTGCATGATCGACGGCACGCCCGCCATCACGATGACATTGCCGAGCTTGAAGCCAGGCGCGAGGATGGTCGCGCTCGAGATCAGCTCCGCCCCGTCCGGGATACGCGCCATCCGCAACCGTGCCTCATTCAGGTCCGCGCCGAAACGCTCCTCGAAGCGGGCTACCACCTCGGGATGGAGATCGATCTTGACCCCGAACGCCTTGGCCACGCTGTCGGCGGTAATGTCGTCGTGGGTCGGCCCGATGCCGCCGGTGGTGAAGACGTAGGTATAGCGTTCACGCAGCGCGTCGAGCGCCTCGATGATCGAGTCTTCCTCGTCGGCCACGACCCGCACTTCCTTCAGGTCGATGCCGATGTTGGTCAGGTATTCGGCGATGAAGCCGATGTTCTTGTCCTTGGTGCGCCCGGACAGGATTTCATCGCCGATCACGAGAATGCCGGCGGTGACGATCTCACTCATTTTGTCTCTCCTACCTGTCCCGGAGCGGACGTCCGGGGCCACCCACAGGTACGCCAGGAACTTTGGCGCACACAACGCATTGAAGTCACGAGCTTTTGCCGCATCTCTGGGCAGCCGCCCGCTCGTTTTTCAGGCAGATCGACGCAAGGTGCTGCCAATTGCCCGCAGGCAATGCATATCGCGCTGGCCCAACCCTTGCTACCATCAGTTTGAGCGGCGGGACGGACAACTAGGACCTGAAAGAAGCGTACTGGTTTATGGCAGTTGCCTTCGATGAAATGAATGGGCCCGGCGGCGCTCTTCGCTCCGCCTACCACGAACTCTCCCTCTGGCTGAAGGAGACCCCTCCGGACGCGCTGGAATACCGGCGTCAGGAGGCCGAGCTGCTGTTTCGGCGGATCGGCATCACCTTCGCAGTCTATGGCGAGGCCGAGTCCACCGAGCGGCTGATCCCGTTCGACGTAATCCCCCGCATTCTGTCGGGCAAGGAATGGACGACGCTGGAAAAGGGACTGAAGCAGCGCGTCAAGGCGCTCAACATGTTCCTGAGCGACATCTATCACAGCCGCGACATCCTCCGCGCCAAGATCATTCCCGACGATCTGATCTTCCAGAACCCGGTGTTCCGGCCGGAGATGAACGGACAGGACGTCCCGCACGACGTCTATGTCCACATCGCCGGCATCGATATCGTGCGTGTCGATTCCGATAATTTCTACGTGCTGGAAGACAACGCGCGCACGCCGTCCGGCGTGTCCTACATGCTGGAAAACCGCGAAATCATGATGCGGCTGTTTCCGGACCTGTTCGCGCGGCACCGCGTGGCGCCGGTGGAGAATTACCCGGACGAATTGCTGGCCGCGCTGCGCTCGGTGGCTCCCCTCACCTCGAAGGCCGAACCGACCATCGCACTGCTGACTCCCGGCATCTACAACTCAGCCTATTACGAGCATTCCTTTCTGGCCGACAAGCTCGGCGTCGAGCTGGTCGAGGGCCGCGACCTCATCGTCAAGAACGACGAAGTGTTCATGCGCACCACTGAGGGAATGAAACGCGTCGATGTGATCTATCGCCGCGTCGACGATGATTTCCTCGATCCCCTCACCTTCCGCCCCGACTCCGTCCTCGGCGTGCCCGGCCTGATGTCGGCTTATGTCGCCGGCAACGTGACGCTGGCCAACGCGGTCGGCACCGGCATCGCCGATGACAAGGCGGTCTACAGCTACATGCCGGACATCGTAAAGTTCTATCTCGGCGAAGAGCCTATCCTGAAGAACGTCCCGACCTACCGCTGCCGCGAGCCGAAGGATCTCTCCTACGTGCTCGACAACCTGAAGGATCTGGTCGTCAAGGAAGTGCATGGCTCCGGCGGCTACGGCATGCTGATCGGCCCCGCATCCACCAGCGAAATGATCGAATCCTTCCGCGCCAAACTGCTGAAGGAGCCGGAAGGCTTCATCGCCCAGCCGACGCTGGCGCTGTCGACCTGCCCGACCTGCACCGCATCGGGCCTCGCCCCGCGTCACGTCGACCTGCGGCCGTTCGTGCTGACGGGCAAGGATCACGTCACCGTTGTGCCCGGCGGTCTCACCCGTGTGGCGCTGAAGGAAGGTTCGCTCGTGGTCAATTCCAGCCAGGGCGGCGGCACCAAAGATACGTGGATACTCGAATGAGTGGCACCTTCACTTTTCACATGCGTGAGTTCGCCCGCTGCGCGCTCCGCCCCTTCCTCCCCTCCCCCTTGCGGGGGAGGGTCGGGGGGGGGGTATGATGCGGACAGAACTCTCGCTTTATCCCCCCTCCCCAACCCTCCCCCGCAAGGGGGGAGGGAGAAGAAACTGACGCATGCTGTCGCGCACCGCAGAAAGTCTCTACTGGCTGGCCCGCTACGTCGAACGCGCGGAGTATCTCGCGCGCACCATCGAGGCGACCTTGCGCGCCACCGCGCTGCCGGACGCCTATGTCGGCAAGAGCAACGAATGGGAATCCGCGCTGCTCACGGCGGGCATCGACGATATCTTCTACAAGTTTCACGAAGAGGCCAACGAGCGCACCGTCGTCGACTTCCTGTCGTTCTCACTCGACAATCCCTCCTCGATCCGCAACTGCATCGAGAACGCGCGGCTGAATTCACGCTCGGTGCGCACCGCGCTGACCTCTGAGATGTGGGATACCATCAACGGCGCGTGGATCGAGTTGCACGCAGCATGGCCCAAAGGCGCGAAGACGCGCGAGGACCTGACCAAATTTCTCCGCTTTGTGCAGGAAACGTCACTGCGGTTCGACGGCTCGGCCTACCGGACCATGCTGCGCAACGATGCCTACTGGTTCTCGCGGCTCGGCCTGCATCTGGAACGCGCCGACAACACCGCGCGCATCCTCGACGTAAAGTATCACGTGCTGCTGCCGGAGGAAGAACATGTCGGCGGCCCGCTCGACTACTATCAGTGGACCTCGATCCTGCGTTCGGTGTCGGCGCTCACCGCCTATCACTGGGTGTATCGCGAGACGTTGAAGCCGTGGCTAATCGCCGATCTTCTGATCCTTAATGAATCGCTGCCGCGCTCGCTGGCGAGTTGCTACGGCAATCTCGTGCGCAATCTCGACCAGATCGGCGTCGCCTACGGGCGGCAAGGCGCGGCGCAACGCCACGCGCGCGGCGTCCGCAACCGGCTGGAACATGCGCACATGGACGACCTGTTCCAGCGCGGCCTGCACGAATTCATCCAAGAATTCATTGCGGACAATGCCCGGCTGGGCGATACCATCTCGAAGCAATATTTGATCTGACGACTTGGAAAAACATCATCGAATGCCGTCATGGCCGGGCCTGTCCCGGCCATCCACGTCTTGCTTACAGAGCCGTAAACAGGAAAGACGTGGATGCCCGGCACAAGGCCGGGCATGACGATCTTGGCCTCTCGCTATGACCTGAACTCTAGCTTTATCCGACTATCGCCATGCGCCTGAAAATCGCCCACACGACCACATACCGCTACGAGCCGCCGGCGACCGGCGTGATCCAGATTCTGCGCATGACGCCGGGCAGCCATGACGGCCAGTACGTCGCCGACTGGCAGATCGACGTCTCCACCGATACACGCCTCGACGTGCATCAGGATGCCTTCGGCAACGTCACGCACGTGCTGACCCACGGCGCGCTGTCGGACCTCACCATTCATGTCGAAGGTCTGATCGAAACCCACGACACCGGCGGCGTGTTGCGCGGCACCGACGAGCGGTTTCCGCCAAGTCTTTTCCTGCGCGCGACACCGCTGACCGCAGTCGATGCGGCGATGGCGAAGTTCGCCAGCGAACTGCATACCGAAGCAGCCGGCGACACGCTGGGCTTTCTTCATGCGCTGATGCTTCAGATCAACGATCACATGACGTTCGATACCGATCCGACCCACGCCGGAACATCCGCGACGGAAGCCTTCGCGCTCAAGCGCGGCGTCTGTCAGGACTATGCGCACATCTTCATTGCCTGCGCCCGCAGCGCCGGCGTCCCCGCCCGTTACGTTTCGGGACATCTGCTGCGCTCCGACGGCATGGTCGCGCAGCAGGCGGGGCACGCCTGGGCGGAAGCCTTTGTCGAGAAACTCGGCTGGGTCGGTTTCGACGCGGCCAATGCCATCTGCACCACCGAGGGCCATGTCAGGATCGCGGTCGGTCTCGACTATCTGAGCGCCGCTCCAGCGCGCGGTACCCGCTACGGCGGCGGCACGGAGACGCTGGAAGTCGCCGTCAGGGTCGATCAGGCCGGACGGCAGAGCCAGAGCTGATCGCAAATTAGCGTCATTGCGAGCGAAGCGAAGCAATCCAACCTAGTCTGGAACGCGAAAAAAGCTGGATTGCTTCGTCGCTTACGCTCCTCGCAATGACGGCCTTTGAAAACGCAGGTCCCTTTAAAGTTGGATCCCCGTAGTTGCCCCATCCGCCTCCGCCGCGTAGAAATGCGCGGTCTGGAGACTTGGAATGACCTATTGCTGCGGAATCCTCGTACGTGACGGCCTGATGATGATGGCCGACACCCGCACCAATGCGGGCCTCGACAACATCTCGACATTCCGCAAGCTGCATATCTTCAAGGACCCCGGCGAGCGGATCATGGCGATCGCCACCGCCGGCAATCTGGCCCTCACCCAATCTGTCATCTCGACGCTCAACGAGGGGTTTGAAAATCCCGAGACCGGCGAACGTGAAACGCTGATGAACGCGCCGACCATGTTCCAGGCGGCGCAGCGCATCGGCCGCGCCATCCGGAGCGTTCATGCGCTCGAAGGCAGCGCGCTGCGCGCCGAGGATATTTCCTTCGACGTGTCGTTCTTGTTCGGCGGCCAGATCAAGGGCGCGCGAATGCGGCTGTTCATGGTCTACACCGCCGGCAACTTCATCGAATGCACCACCGACACGCCCTACCTGCAGATCGGCGAGCACAAGTACGGCAAGCCCGTGCTCGACCGCGCGATCTCCTATGACGTCGATCTGTATGACGCGCTCAAGGTCGGGCTGGTGTCGATGGATTCGACGATGCGCTCCAATCTCGGCGTCGGCATGCCGATCGACATTCTGCTGGTCCGTCCCGACGCCCTCGACGCCGACCTGAACTATCGCATCGAGGCGGGCGAGCCGTATTTCCACGATCTGCGTTCGCGCTGGTCGGCTGCGCTGCGCGCCGCGCACCAGAGCATTCCGCGCCCGCCTTACGGCAACGTCAAATAGAGAAAGCACGGATGGGTTGCCTGTCAAGAAATGATATCGTCCCCGCGAAAGCGGGGACGACGTAGCAATTATTCAGGACGACCCACAAAAACAACAAAGGGAGAAACAGATGAAAGTCGCGATCGTCACCGGCGCCGGTTCTGGAATTGGACGCGCATCCTCGCTGGCGCTGATGAAGGCCGGCTTCTCCGTGGTTCTTGCGGGGCGCCGCAAGGACGCTCTGGAAGAAACCGCGAAGGCCGGCAAGGATCTCGGCAAGAGCCTTGTTGTGTCGAGCGACATGACCGATCCGGCCTCGATCGCCGCATTGTTCGCCAAGACCATGGACGCATTCGGCCGCCTTGATGTGCTGTTCAACAATGCAGGCGTCGGCACGCCGCCGGTGCCGCTTGAGGACATCAGCCTGCAGCAGTGGCAGACCACGGTGGCGACCAACCTCACCGCGCCGTTCCTCTGCACGCAGCACGCGTTCCGCATCATGAAGGACCAGACGCCGCGCGGCGGACGCATCATCAACAACGGATCGATCTCGGCCTATGCGCCGCGGCCGTTCTCCTCACCCTATACTTCGACCAAGCACGCCATCAGCGGCCTCACACGCGCCACCGCGCTCGACGGCCGCGCTTACGACATCGCCTGCGGCCAGATCGACATTGGCAACGCCGCGACCGAGATGACCGAGCGCATGACCGGCGGCGTGCTTCAGCCACGCGGCGACACCATGGTCGAGCCGCGCATGGATGTGCAGAACGTCGCCGACGCCATCGTGTTCATGGCGACGCGCTCGCTCGACGCCAACGCACTGTTCCTCAACATCATGGCGACGAAGATGCCGTTCGTCGGGCGGGGCTGACGAACATCCGAGGCGTCCCGTCTCAACCCGCTGCCGATTGAATCTTGCGTCGATCTTCGGCGGGCCAGTCGCGGGGCGCGACGGGTGTTGATACCGCCTCCGCCCCCACCATTTTCGCGATTTCGGCCGAACACTTCGGCCGGCTGAAGTAATAGCCCTGCATCTCGGTGCAGGCTTCTTCGCGAAGGATGTCCAGCTGTTCCTTCGTCTCGACTCCTTCCGCAGTAGTCGTTTTGCCAAGGCTGACGGCAAATCGCACCACGGCCCGCGCGATCAAACGCGAATCTTCCTTCGCACTCAGGAGCTCGTTGACGAAGCTGCGATCGATCTTGATTTTGTCGAACGGAAATTTTTGCAGAAAGCTCAAGGATGAATAGCCCGTTCCAAAATCATCCAGGGCAATTCGCACGCCGAGCTTATGCAACTGACCGAGCGCTGCGAACACAGCTTCGCTGTCATGCATGATGGCCGTCTCGGTCACCTCGAGTTCAAGCCGTTGCGGCGCGATTCCCGAAGTCGCGAGCGCACCAAGAACGACCGGGACCAGTTCCTTGCTTCTGAATTGAGCGGGCGACAGGTTGACTGCGATCTTGAGATCGGCGGGCCATTTTGCGGCTTCGGCGCACGCCGTCCTCAGGACCCACTCCCCGATGGGCACGATGAGGCCGGTTTCTTCCGCAAGCGGGATAAACTCCACGGGCGAGACCAACCCGCGCTGGGGGTGATGCCAACGCAACAGCGCCTCCAAACCGCTGATGTCGCCGCTCTTCAGATCGACGAATGGCTGATAGTGGAGTTCGAACTCACCACTGACGAGTGCATGACGCATGTCGCGCTCGAGATTTCTCCGGGCATGCATGAGCCGGTCCAGCTCGGGCTCGAAGAAATGGAACGTGCCGCGCCCGCTGCTTTTCGCACGATAGAGGGCAAGATCCGCCGCTTTCAGAATCTGATCTGAGTTAATGCCGTCAGTTGGCGCGACGGCGATACCAATACTTGTTCCGGTGATCACCTGATGATCACCAAGATCGAAGGGCTCGGAGAGTGCCCGATTGATCCTCTCGGCAAGAGCAGCAGCTTCGGCAACCGGCTTTGGCATGTGCTCGATGACGGCGAATTCGTCGCCTCCCAGACGGGCGATCAATGCCGTGTCTCTGATACACGTGCGCAGGCGTGCGGCAACAGCCTGCAGCAAAGCGTCGCCCGTTGGATGTCCCAGCGTGTCGTTGATCTCCTTGAAGCGATCGAGATCCAGCATCAGCACTGCCAGATGCGGCCCTCCCCTGCGTGTAATGGAAAGGGCCTGCTCCAGCCGGTCCCGAAGCAGCACGCGATTCGGCAGATCGGTGAGCGCGTCATGCTGCGCCATATGGGCGACCCTGGCTTCAGAGCGCCGTTGCTCGGTGACGTCGAGGTGGGTCGCGACCCAGCCACCACCGGCCATTGGCTGCCGCGTGACGCAGATCGAACGGCCATCCGCGAGTTCTTCAATCCGGCTCGACGTTTCATTGCGAGGCAGCGCACCCAGCCTCGAAATCACCAACGTCGCGGCGCTCTCGCTGGTTTCGCCCTTGAGGATGCCATTGGTGATGCGATGCTTGATGATGTCATGGTGGGGCGTGCCCGTCTTCAACAGCTCCGGCGGCAGCCGATACATCTCGGCATAACGATCGTTGCAAATGACCAGCCGCTTTTCCGCATCGAACATGCACAAGCCTTCGCCCATGTTGTTGATGGCGGTGTCCAGCCTGAATTTCTGATCCTGCAGTTCCTTTTGTGAACTTTCATTCTGCTGCCGGGCGAGCGAAAGCTGGTCGATGATTTCCTCGAACCTGTGGGTGCGCAGCGCAAGGCGACGATCTGCCAGCACACCGACAAAACTCATCCCGAGCACCGACAGGGCGACACCTGCAATTGCCAGGGCAAGCACTGCTGGAGAAAGCGATAGCGTGCCAGGGGTCAGCGTCGGATCGGGAATGATCTCGACCGCGCCCATGGCCGTGAAATGATGAGCGACAATCGCCAGTGTCAGAAAGAGTGCGGCGTAAAGCGTTCCCCACCTGTCGCTCCGGCGTATCGCGATCAGCAACGCGAGATAGCCGAAGAGCAAACCGAGCACGATGGATACGGCGACAAGGTCCAGCGACCACACCACGCGCCCCGGCACTTCGAGCGCCCACATGCCAAGATAGTGCATGCTGGCAATGCCGGCGCCCATGATCCCGCCGCCGATGGGTGCACGCCACCGGCTCGGGTCGTTTGCGGCAAAGGCCAAACCGCACGACATCAATATCATCGCGACAGCAAGCGACAACGCCGTCAGGGCGATGCCGTATCCGGATGAAACGCCCGGCTCATAGGCGAGCATGGCAATGAAGTGCGTCGCCCAGACCCCGTATCCGAACACGGCTCCGGCAATTGCAATCCAGATCAAGCGCGCCCTGGTTTGCGACGCGATAGCACGATGGAAAATGCTGACGGCGACGATGCTTGCAACGAAGCACACAAGCCCGGCGAGCAGAACAAGCCGCCAGTCGTGCTCGGCGGTCAGGCACGTAAGGGTACGGAACATGGCTTTCTGCCCAAGTTTGTCCGCCTGACGAATACCCGACGATGTTTGCTTTCCTGCTAACGATATACAACTTATGGTAGCATGGTTACCGCATTTTAAACCAGGGGTGTGCGAGCCGTTCGAACGGATAAGGAGCAGATCAGGCAAGCAAGATGGGACGGAGCGTCGTCCTGAAGCGTGGCCGCACTTGCGGCGAACCTCGAAGGATGTTGCCGGCGCGTGTGGTCGCAAATTCAGCGATTCAATTCCGCTGCTGCAAATTCCGCGACACGCAGGTCAACGTCAGCCGGATCGCCATCGTCCAGGAACCAGGCGGCGGACAATCCGGCCCATGCCAGAATCCACCGCAGCATCCGCGTCCGCTCGATCTTCGCAGCCATCGTCACGATCTCCAGCCGCCGCGCAAACCGCTCAGGGTTTGTCGCCACCGGCCATTGCGGATGATCGAGGTCCGGATTGGTGAAGATGTTCGCGTAATCGAAGCCGCGTTCTCCGATGATGTGCTTGGGATCAATTGCAAGCCATCCGCGTGTGCCGAAATCCAGCACATTGTTATGGTGCAGGTCGCCATGCAGAACGCGGACATCGCGCGGCTCCGCCAGCAACATTCGCGCGGCTTCGGCGCATTTCGCGAGAATGCCTCCGTGCTTTGCCACGGCGGGTTCGAGATCGCGAAACCATTGCACCAACGGCACCAAACCCGGCGGCGGGACTGACCGATGCTCATGCAGCCGCGCGGCGACGTTGCAAAGAATTGCGCAGGCTTCGTCGTCGCGCCCCGTGCGGGACATCACGGCGAGCGACGCCGGCCCCTCCGCGCGTTCAAGCAGAATTGCAATGTCGTCGCGGGCCAACACGCGCGCCGCGCCCTCGCCGTTCCACCATTGCATCACCGAACCGCCGATCCGCTCGTCGTCGTGATCAGCAACCTTCAGCATCGCTGCCGCGCCGTTCTGCCGGACCGGCAACAGGCGAGACGCGCGCGTTATGATGGGGGCACCGTCCGGGATCAGATCCCACGCGTGAAGGTATTCATCGAACATCGCCGATGTGTACGACATGGAATGCCGGTTCGCACGCCCCTGCGGCAATCGGACGTCCCGCGTGCTACGCGGTCAGTTCCACCGTCTCGAAATCCGCCGGCAGGATCACCTCCAGCAACTCGCAATCGTCCGAGTAATCGCGGATCAGATGCTTGATGCGTGGCGGCTGCGTCCAGCTGCTGCCTTCGCGCATCATGATCTCGCCCTGGCCTTCGAGATAGGTCTTCACCCAGCCTTTCAGGACGTAGACCATCTGAAACTCGACGCCGTGGAAATGCAGCTTCGAGACTTCCTTCGGATCGCACGGCCCGATCAGGCGGATGACATGCGCACGCGCAAGCCCATGGGTGCCCTCCGCAATGCCGAGATCGCGATATTGCGCATAGGCGCGCAAACCGTCGGCACGAAAATCTTCCTCGCGATGATGACTGACCACGAAGCGCTGCTTCGGGCGCGTCGGCTTTGCTGCGCTCCGCGCGGCCGATGCACGCGGCTTGCCCGATTTGGCTTTGGCGCGGGATGTGGATGCGGCGGCCTTCTTGCGCGGCGCGGATTTTTTCAGGGCGACGGAGCGTGCCGCAGCTTTCGGCGGTTTGCGGGGTGTCGCTGATATCGCCTTTGCAGACTTCGCTTTCGCCGATTTTGTTTTGGCGGATTTTGTTGTGGCCGATCTTGTTTTGACCATGTGCGTGCCTCCCTTTTGGCCCGCCGCATCCGTCGATGCCGCGCGGCCACGGAAGACTAGCCATTGCCCGCCGCACCGGCAACGCGATCGGCTGGCGGGGCTAATCGTCATTCCGGGGCGCGAGCATTGCGAGCGAGCCCGGAATCTCTCGGTCATCACATCGAGATTCCGGGTCTGCACCTTCGGTGTATCCCGGAATGACGCGCCGTCAGTGCAGCCTGAACATGCCGTCGATCGCCTTGATCTCCGCCGGCTTGATCAGTTTTGAATGCGCGACGGTGACCGAGACCAGCGGCCCTTCGAGCTTGTTCTGCCAGAAGGTCAGGAAATCCTGCAGCGCCGGAAATTTCGGGAACAGGTCGTAGTTCTGCCAGACGTAGGATTGCAGCAGCCAGCGGTGATCGGGACGCCGGTAAAGAATTTCGGCCGTCGTCAATCCGTAACCGGCGAGTTGCCGCTTGAAGTCCTCCGAGACAGCGCCGTGACAGGCAGTGTCCTGCGGGACCATCGCTTTCGAGATCATCAGAACCTCCTTAGAGCGTTTTCCGACGAAGTGGCCTTCCGGTCCGTCGTGGAAAACGCGACTAACAAAGATGTTCGGAGGCGATCGGCAAATATCGTGGCAACCGGTTTTGTCGAACGCGCTCGCACCCACTTTCAGGGAGCATTTTCTGGCGGCGAACCGGACGTCCACTTCGCCGGAAAAGGCTCAGTTGAGCGCGAAAGTCGCGAACCGGATTCCACGTCGCGAACAAACGCGCTGTCTAAGAATCTGACGCAATACGAAGCTTCATCACAAGCTTAAATGTTAAATAAAGTGTTGCCTTTCAAGGCAGTAGCAGCATGCCACCGAGACTGCTGACAAAGCGCTGCTGACAGCGCGCCCTGTGCGTGCGAGTCTCGCTCGTCGTCACTACGGAGCGGGGGGCCATGAGCCGTTTCACAGGCGAACTCACCATCACGCAGCTCGATGTCGATTACCGGACGTGGCGGCTCGAACAGCCGCTGGTCTATGAGGTCGGCGATGAGAACTCCGGCCGCCTCATCGAGGTGTACAAGCTGTTCAAGACCGACGGCGCATCGGTCCCGCGCATCTTCTGGGCGATCCTGCCGACCTGGGGACGCTACAGCCGCGCCGCCGTGATCCACGACTATCTCTATAACGAGTTGCGACCCGGCACCGAGCCGCACCCGGAAGCCCCTACCCGGCAGCGCGCCGACGCGATCTTTCTTGAAGCGATGGAAGTGTGCGGCGTCGGACTCGTGACCCGATGGATCATGTGGGCGGCGGTGCGCACCTTCGGGTTCATGGCGTTGCAAGCCGCCCGCGCGGTGGCCTGGAAGAACGACAAGCCGATGCCGGTGGAGGTCGCGCCCCGGCCGGAGCTGGACATTGTGCGCAAGCAGAAGGCCGAGACACCCCCGCCTCCGCCCCAGCCACCCGGAAGCGAGCCGCCCGCGCATTAACGATCCCGCAAAAATTGGCAGCCGCCCCGTCGGACTGCCAATTTTTCTGCTACAGACCCTTGCCCGGCGCTCGCCATGGGCCTATGTCCGATGCAGTCCTTGGTAGCACTCGCTCACCAAGACTGCCAAATCGCAAAACCAAGACTTATCAATACATTAGGAGGACTGCATGAAATTCCGTCCGCTTCACGACCGCGTCGTGGTCAAGCGTATCGACGCCGAAGAGAAGTCCGCTGGCGGCATCATCATTCCGGATAGCGCCAAAGAGAAGCCCTCGCAGGGCGAGATCCTTTCGGTCGGCCCAGGTGGCCGCGACGAGGCCGGCAAGCTGATCCCGATCGACCTGAAGGTCGGCGACATCGTCCTGTTCGGCAAGTGGTCCGGCACCGAGGTCAAGATTGACGGCAACGAAGTGCTGATCATGAAGGAAAGCGACATCATGGGCGTCATCACCGGGCTGCCCGCCGCCAAGAAGAAGGCCGCTTAAGCCAGAACCCTTTCGTTTGTCATGGCCGGACTTGATCCGGCCATCCCGACAGACAGAGCACACTGCCTCATCAATCGGGATCACCGGGACAAGCCCGGTGATGACAATCACAAAATTTATCGGAGAAACACATGTCAGCTAAAGAAGTGAAATTTGGTGTCGAAGCGCGCGACAAGATGCTGCGCGGCGTCGACATTCTCGCCAACGCCGTCAAGGTAACGCTCGGTCCGAAGGGCCGCAACGTCGTCCTCGACAAGTCGTTCGGCGCACCCCGCATCACCAAGGACGGCGTCACCGTCGCCAAGGAAATCGAACTTGAAGACAAGTTCGAGAACATGGGCGCGCAGATGGTCAAGGAAGTGGCCTCGAAGTCGGCAGACGCTGCCGGCGACGGCACCACCACCGCGACCGTTCTGGCTCAGGCCATCGTCAAGGAAGGCGCCAAGTCGGTTGCCGCCGGCATGAACCCGATGGATCTGAAGCGCGGCATCGATCTGGCTGTGGAAGCCGTGGTCGCGGACCTCGTGAAGAACTCCAAGAAGGTCACCTCGAACGAGGAAATCGCCCAGGTCGGCACCATCTCCGCCAACGGCGACAGCGAAATCGGCAAGTTCCTCGCCGACGCCATGAAGAAGGTCGGCAACGAGGGCGTCATCACGGTTGAAGAAGCCAAGTCGCTCGAGACCGAACTGGACGTCGTCGAAGGCATGCAGTTCGACCGCGGCTACATCTCCCCCTACTTCGTCACCAACGCCGACAAAATGCGCGTTGAATTCGACGACGCCTACATCCTGATCAACGAGAAGAAGCTCTCCTCGCTGAACGAACTGCTCCCGCTCTTGGAAGCCGTCGTGCAGACCGGCAAGCCGCTGGTGATCGTTGCTGAAGACGTCGAAGGCGAAGCTCTCGCCACCCTCGTCGTCAACCGTCTCCGTGGCGGCCTCAAGGTTGCCGCTGTGAAGGCTCCTGGCTTCGGCGATCGCCGCAAGGCCATGCTGCAGGACATCGCGATCCTGACCGGCGGCCAGGCGATCTCGGAAGACCTCGGCATCAAGCTTGAGAACGTGACCCTGCAGATGCTGGGCCGCGCCAAGAAGGTGATGATCGACAAGGAAAACACCACCATCGTCAACGGCGCCGGCAAGAAGGCCGACATCGAGGCGCGGGTGGCGCAGATCAAGGCGCAGATCGAGGAAACCACCTCGGACTACGACCGCGAGAAGCTTCAGGAGCGTCTGGCCAAGCTCGCAGGCGGCGTCGCGGTGATCCGCGTCGGCGGCGCGACCGAAGTCGAAGTCAAGGAGCGCAAGGATCGCGTTGATGACGCGATGCATGCGACCCGTGCGGCTGTTGAAGAAGGCATCGTGCCAGGCGGCGGCGTCGCCCTGCTGCGCGCTTCCGAGCAGCTCAAGAAGATCAAGACCCAGAACGACGACCAGAAGACCGGCGTCGAGATCGTCCGCAAGGCGCTCTCCGCTCCGGCCCGCCAGATCGCCATCAACGCAGGCGAAGACGGCTCGGTCATCGTCGGCAAGATCCTCGAGAAGGATCAGTATTCGTACGGCTTCGACTCGCAGACCGGCGAATACGGCAACCTCGTCTCCAAGGGCATCATCGACCCGACCAAGGTCGTTCGTGCGGCGATCCAGAACGCAGCTTCGGTTGCGGCGCTGCTGATCACCACCGAAGCCATGATCGCCGAGCTGCCCAAGAAGGGCGGCGCAGGCGGCGGCATGCCTCCGGGCGGCGGCATGGGCGGCATGGATTTCTGATCCACGCCTTTCTCGCAGTTATGAAATGCAAAACCCCGGCGGAGACGCCGGGGTTTTTGTTAGGCTTGAGGCGGCTGAATTATCGTTAGTTTGGGAAAGTACGTCTTATAGTTTTTTTGATCATTTGTTACCAACGGTGCATCTTCCAATTCAGCCTGCGCGCCAATGAGAAAATCAGGCAACACGTTTGATTTAGATCCTCCATTTTGCCTATGCTGTTGATATGCCTTTCCCGCTCGAAAAAGTACCTCGTCAGTAAATTGCAATCGTTCCATTGCTAGCTGGGCGATTGCTGAGTTGGTTTTCTCAAGGTCTTCCATGCTTACGGAAAACTCCGAGTAAACAATATCACAAACGACGAGAGGGCCGTAATTTCTTCGTTCTGCTACCGCTTCCTTTGCCCAACCATGGAAAGCCTCCTGATCGTTGAGCAAATAGATAAGAATGTTTGTATCAACGAACGTCGTCATTCTCCCCTCATAAGTTTCATCAATTCTTCAGCAGAAATTGTGGGTTTTATTCCACGCCCCTTCAAACTTAAAAGTGCCTTTTCTAGATTTTCACGCACCAGATCTGGTAAATTAGCTTCGGCTAATTGGTCTAAATCTAAAAGAGCAAATCCTGCATAATGCGCAAGTATAGCGCACGCTCTTGGAATCGTTTTTATAATTCTAAAATTAGTCGGATGAAGCGCCGCTACAGGGTCTTGCGAATTCGCGAGCCAATTTTCAATATCTAGCAGTTGCGTTTTTGCCAAATCTTGAACGCTTTCATCATTGAACCGATCCCTCGCTCCACATGCGGCAAAAAGCCGGACCACGTGATGAACAGCTAGATCTTTTTCAGTACTGCGCGGGCCGCTAATTTCGGAGAATCCAGATGTAAAGAGATAGCTTTCATACTTTGACTGGCTAATTTCTTGATTCTGGAACCGCCGAGTTTCTATTGATCTATCCAACGTTAGAAAGATTGCATCTGTCCACCACCTATCAACACGGCGAGACATCATTTTCGATAGCCCGCCAATTCGAAATAAAAAATTTAGATTTGTTGCGAGCTTTCGACCAGTCTGTCCGACATATCGACTATCGCCCAATACGAATTTCTCTATATCGTCCGCTGAAACTTTCGTCATATCCCAGTTTAACGATCGATTGATTCGTTCACCGACATAGTGGTGGGCCCATAACGCAGGGCGCTCTTGATACACTTCAGCTCCGCGCCAAGTTCCCACTAAGCTGAGCATGAATGTATAAAGGGCGAGATGATCAAATCGCTCTGAATGGTCGAATTTAAGTGCCTGAAAAACCAACTCATCAACTAAAAGAAAATCTGTGCCGTTTCGAATTTGATTAAAGAGAAAGAAATTTATCGGAATAAAATCAGGCCGTCCGGACCGTTTAATTCGTTCCCGAAAAACATGCCGCGGAACATTAGAAAGCTCTCCAGCAAAACCGATTCGAATTATCTCGTGAAGCTCCAGTAATCCCTGGTTCGCTCCCCAGCTAAAGTTTTTAGTGAAACTCCCCGGATGCCATTTTGCTTGATCTACCATTGCCTACCTTCGGTGGATCCCTTGTACCATAAATTAGACGGCCCCTTTTTTGGCGGACTGCGAGTGATGAGCATATGTTTCCCAAGTGGGACGATAGTCGTCACTAGCTTGATTTCCCCAAACAGCCCAATTGCGCCTTGTACCTCTGGAAAAGAGCTCAAGATAAGGCCCCGGTGAACAAGATTCTATCAATTCATACTGCTCATCTGGCTTACGAGAGTGTTCACGTTTACGAGTAGCCATAAAATTCACCTGGGTCCGACCGGGCTTCAACGTTCTCGCGTTTTTACCTCGAACGCCAAATAAGATTAGCTCAGTGACGTTCCGAAAATAAAAACCCACGCCCCTGCCATCTGGGCCTCCATCTTTTCTTATTTTGTGCCAAACGACATTTGACTTGTAAGAAAATCCCCACGCTTTCATTACCTCAAGACCTTCAGGCAATAGAGCGTTTGGCACCCATAAATACAAATGAGCGGTCGGCGCAGAAATCTCCGAGACTGGAAGAGCACAAATCTCGTTCCGAGTCATCGTAGCGTAACGAGCCAGCCGACGATGTTCCGGGGCTATCTTTCCTGTGCGATTTATAAATTGCCAAGGAGGATCCGCAAGGATCGTTGAAAAGCGGCGCTTCTTCGCAAACTCTAAAAGATCTGCGCAAGGATCTGCGTGTTCCGTCCGCGCAAGCATCTTTGATTTCCTTATAAGTGAGCGAACAATGCATTGATTCGTACTTGGGCATAAAGGCTCATGCTCAAGAAATTTGGGTCAAAACTCAATTCAGCATCGCGAATTTGAGCGTGTTTGAGATTTGTAAAACCACTTGGCTCACAAAATTGGTTGACATGCAAGTCAATAGGACTATATTCCTTCTTATCCCGCCTCACCATTGAGGGGCGGCTCGCGATCGTCACGATACGCGGGGCGGGATGCGGTGGCCGCGGCGGTGTTCGAAGGCCGTGGCGCGTGTGGTGTTTCCCGGCTTGCCGGGCGATCTCGCGCGCGGCACGGAGATGACGACCACACCGTTCGCGGACGGCCCAAGGCGTGTCATCCCGGCGCATCGGCTTCGCGCCAAGGGGCAGGACGACGCCGTCGCTCTCGTACAGAGGGCGATGGAAGAGTCCGTCAGTCCACACAACGGTGGTGTACCCAGCACCGGCCACCGGGGGTGTCTCACGCAACAAGCCGTTCCAACCATTGCGTGCGGAACGCCGGATGCCTCCGGCGCGACCGTGGTGACTACGCTCGTGTGCTTTCCACCTTTGCACACGAGGCTGCGGATGCGTCGTGCATCCGGCGTTCCGCGCGCCCTCATGGGGCGAGGCGCGAATGGGGTAAACCCCAAGCGCGCTGGCGCAAGGCGTATACGAATACCGGGCGCCCCCGCGCCGTCATAACAACAGGGGCGATGGCGCGCATCTCATGGAAACAGAAAGTGGAGATGAAGCACAATGCGCATCACACATTCAATGTCGTCCCCGCGAAAGCGGGGACCCATACTCCCTGGACCATCGATGTTGTCGCGAGTACGGAGCAACTCTTCCCTTCGTCATCACTCCAGTCGGTGGTTATGGGTCCCCGCTTTCGCGGGGACGACTGGGGAAAGATCGCGGAGACGACGTAATGAGGGCCGGACGACCGGAGAGAGATGAGGCGCGCGCCTTGCCCCGCATGGAGCCCGCCGCATAAGATGCACGGCATTTCACAAATTTTGTATTCAGCGGATTTTTTGGGAACTTTTGAGCATGATGCGCCGGACCGATCTTGATGCTCTGCGTATCGTGCTGTGTGCGGCGGTCATCCTGCTGCACGCCTTCATGATCTTCTCGGCGGACCCCTACTATCACATCAAGAGCGCGCAGCCCTCGCCGTTCGCCAGCGTGGTGGCCGAGTTTCTGCGCGTCACCGCCATGGTGACGTTCTTCACCATCGCGGGCTATGCGGCAGTGACTTCGCTGCGCCGGCGCAGCCCGCTGCAGTTCATGAAAGAACGCGCGCTGCGGCTGCTCGTTCCGCTCGTCGTCGGGATCTGGACCTCGGGCACGATCATCAAGTACGTCGAGATGATGCATGGCCGCGATCTCGGCCTCCACGGCCTGCGCAAGGCGCGCACGCTGCAGGCGATGCTCGACGTCGAGCCCGACGTGCCGCTCGGCTTTTTCGATTTCTTCCCGCGCAATCTCGGCATCCTGAACCTGCTGACGTGGTCGCACCTCTGGTTCCTGGCCTATCTGTTCCTGATTTCGCTGGTGCTGCTGCCGCTGCTGTTGTGGCTTGCGCGGCGCGCGCCGGACACCGCGAAGCTGAGCGCCGTGGTGCTGTATCTGCCCGCGCTGCCGCTCGGCCTGTATGTCGCGTCGTTTCACGCCTACTGGCCTTACCTGCCGAACCTGATCGCCGACTGGGCGAACTTCATCTACTTCGCGTTGTACATGGCGTTCGGCGCGGCGATCGCGGCGTGGCCCGGCATCGAGGCGCAGATGCGCGCGCAGGCGCCGCGCTTCGCGGTGCTGATGGTGACGGCGTTCGCGGGCGTGGCGTATTTCGGCGTCTCCGCTGCGGGACGCGTGTTCGTCGGACTGACGGCGTGGTTCGCGGTCTGCACTGCGTTGGGCTTCGCCACGCGGTACAAGCCCGCCGCGACGACGGCGCTGACTTATCTGACCGAGGCAACGCTGCCGGTCTACATCATCCACCACGCGGCGCTGCTGCTGATCGGCCTGGAGGTGATGGATCTGCCGCTGCCGGTGTGGGGCAAGGTCGCGGCGATCTGGCTCGCAACCATCGCCGTATCGCTCGCTGTGTATCACTGGCTGATCCGGCCGTGGCGGCCGATGCGGTGGCTGGTCGGGATGAGCAACGCGCCCGCGGTTACCCCGGCGCAGGATGGCGCAGCGGCAGCGCCCGCGCTGTCGCGATGACGGAGGTCTGGCGCGTCAGTTCATACTTGCGACGACGACCAGGCGTCTCACTTCGCCGTTATGGTAGGCCTTCAGGAACGCGTTGTAGTCCTTGAACGACACGCAGCCGTTGGAATCGCCGTTCGGGCCCAGCATGTAAGTATGCGCGAGCAGTCCGGTGCGGCCGTGGATCGCGCCCTCCCCGCCCACCGGCGTCAGCCGCAGCGCCGCAACGCCGTGAAACAGCGCCTCGCGCGGCTTCAGCGTGTAGATGTGCGGCGGCGTCGCGCCGTGCATGCGGACATGGACGTAACGCGGGTCGTCCATCTTGGCTCCGAGGCCGGAATGCGCTTCGAGCTTCGAGCCGTTCGGCATGTAGACGACGCGCGCGGAAATATCGTAGATCGCGGTCAGCTTGTCGTCTTCGCTCGATCCAGCGGGCGTCGTGGATGTGCCGTCGCTCATCACACCGCCGTCGGAGCCGGCGTAGGCGAGAACGGGACCGGGTGTTGTGCGGCCGAACAGCTTGTCAAACAGGCTCGGGGTCTTGCTGGCCATCGCCGCGAGCGCGGCGTTCTTGGCCCGCTCCACCATCTCGGAGTGGCCAGGCTTGACGCGGCTTTGCGAGAATTTGAAATCGGACGGTCGCGCCGATGGAAGCGGCACGCTGGCAACGCGCGCAGGCGGCGTCGGCGGAAGCGCGACGTCTGGCGCGCTGGCGATCTCGGCCCGCGACGGCGCGGGCTTCGGAGTGTCGGGTGCCGCGACAACAGTCGGCTTGAACATCACCGGCGGTGCGCCGAGCGAATGGGTTACGTCGAGCAATGCGGCGTAATTCTTCTGCTCGACAGTAAGTGCGGGCGGCTCGGCGTCGGCGACGGTAAGCGCGGTGAAGCGATCAGTGAATGTCTGATGGTCGAGACCAGGGCTTGCGGCAACGAACACGACGCGCCGCTCGGTTGCCGGCGCATCGACACCCGCGCCAAACGGGCTGCTGCCGAACACGTTGCTGTAGAGCGTCCAGCCGCACGCCAGCGTCACGAATGCGATCGCTGCGCCGCCGACGATACTCAAAGGGCTGGAGGTCCGCGAGGAACGTCCGTGGTGGGCCGTGTAGCCGGTACGCGCAACAGAACTGGTACTCATACGCCTTGCATCCAGAACAATCCCACCTTGTCCTTCCGGCTGCATTCGGCGGTTCATGCGCGAACGGCGCATGCGAAAGCGGGCCAGCGTCAGTTGCCGTGCGGAGCTTGGAGTTCCCCACGCGACATCTCGCAAAGGTGCGGAGCGGCATTAAGGCGGCATTTAGTTAAATGCGGATTAAGTGCGGGCAGATGTAAGGCAGGCGGGCAGCCGGGTTCCATCAGGCCGTTATCGCGGGCCGCCAAGCTCAGGCGGCAGGGCACGGTCGAGGACCTCGCCCTTCGCGCTGTCCAGCAGATCGACCGCGTAGGTTTCGATCGCAACTCCGCTGCGCTTGCGGGTCAGCTCAGTTAGGTTTTCGACGCGCTCATACCGGGCACGATATGAAAAACTTGCGCCTGCCGGGCCGATCAGGAGCGCCTTGCCCTTGAGCAGACTTGCATCCGGCTCGTTCATGAAAGTCCAGCGATAGCGCTGCTGAAACTGGGCGACGCAGGTGCCCTTGGGTAGATAGAACATCAGCCACGAGGTGGTGCCGTAGTCCGCCGCCAGCACGCAGTTTGCGTTTTGCGCGACACGCATCGCCTCGATTTCGTCCGCAAGCGCCGGCCAGCCGACGCCGACGCTGCGCACGGTGGCGTCGCGGCGGAAGCCGGTGAACACGCCGGTGTTGGTCTGCACGATCAGCGCGACGAACAGCGCGACGCCCACCGGCAACGCGAGACGGCGCGACCAGTTCATCGTTCGCTGCTCACGCGGATTCCACGCCGTGCCCCACGCGGCATATGCGGCGGCGATGGCGAACGCCGGATAGACCGGCCCGAGCCAGTTGGCTTCGACGCGGGCGTGCAGTGAATGCCAGACGAAGTAGAGGAAGATCATCCAGACGCTGATATTGATGAGCGCTGCGCCTGCGGCATGGGCCGCCCTCGCCCGCGCCAGCGCATAAAGACCGAAGACGCCGAGAATGAACACGGACGGAGTCGCGAAAGCGAACTGCGTCGGGATCATCTCGCCGAGATATTTGAGTGTCATGCCCTCGACGCGCGCGCGGCCGAGCTGCTTGATGAACGACACCCATTGATGATCGGCATTCCACAAGATCACCGGCGAGAAGATCGCGAACGCAACAATGCCGCCGAGATAAGGCCATGGCGCCGCCAGCCAGCGGCGCTGATCCTTGACCAGCACGAGCCACAGCAGAATCTGCGCGCCGAAGAACAACGCGGTGTATTTCGACAGCAGTCCCGCCCCCACCGCCGCTCCAACCGCGAGCCACCAGACGCCTCGGTCGGTCTGCCAGACCTTGGCAAGGAAATAGAGGACGACGCTCGCGGCCACCATCAATGGCGCGTCCGGCGTCACGATGGTGGTCCCGACCGAAGCCATCAGCGTTGCGTTGAGAAAGATCGTTGCTGCCGCGGCGATGCGGGCGTCGTCAAACAAGATTTTGGCAGAGCGATATATCGCCCAGCTCATCGGCAGCGCCAGCAGGATCGAGACCAGCCGCACACCGAATGCGGTGTCCCCCGCGACCATCGTACCGAGACGGATCACCACCGCGACCATCGGCGGATGATCATAATAGCCGCCCGCGAGATGCTGCGCCCACGTCCAGTAATAAGCCTCGTCGAACGTCAGCGGCGTGAATGCCGCCGCAACTAGACGAAGCACAACAAGCGCGGCCACGGTGACAGCGGTCACACGTACCAGCCTCGTCTCGGAGGAAGTCATTTTGCGCGCCAGACAAAGAGACTGGAGACGCCGTAATTCCAGACCACACCCATCAGCGCGCCGGCTGCGCCCGCCAGCCACCAGATCGGTTCCTGATCGAAGACAGTCGCCGCGACGCCAACATTGGCGAGCAGGCCGACACTGCAGACCAGATAGAACAGCAGCAGGCCGCGAACGAGAGCGAAGCCCTTCAGGCGCTGGTCCCGATAGGTCAGCCGGTTATTGAGCAGGAAATTTCCGGTCATCGCGACGAACGCAGCGAGGCCCTGCGCCTCGGCGAAAGGAACATTCAGTCCGAGCGCGGAATAGAGCGTGACGAGGTGTACGCCGAGGCCGATCCCACCGACCAGCGCGAACAGCAGAAAGCGCAGCGACACCAGATCACCGGTCAGCTTGGCAAGAACGAGGCCAAGGAAATCCAGCACGACCATCGAATCCAGTTTGCTCTCGCCATGCAGCCGCGCCCCGAAGGAATACGGCACCTCGACAACACGAAGTTTTCCGCCCGCGGTCGCCACGATATCCAGCAAAATCTTGAAGCCCTGCACCGAGAGCGATGGCGCGAGCTGCTCGAAGCGGTCGCGGCGAAGCATGAAGAAACCGCTCATCGGATCGGCGATCTCGATATGCAGCAGCTTCTTCGCGATGTTGGTCGCAAACACACTGCCGCCGAGGCGCGCGCTGCCGAAACTTCCGGTGTCGCCGCCGCTGATATAGCGACTGCCGACGGCGAGTTCGGCTTCGCCCGATTGCAGCAGCGCGAGCATCTTCGGCAATTGGGTTTCGTCGTGCTGAAGGTCGGCGTCGATGACGGCGACATAAGGCGCGCTCGAGGCCAGGATGCCCTCGATGCAGGCGCCGGACAGCCCGCGCCGGCCGATACGGCGAATACACCGAACCCGGGGGTCGGCCTGAGCCAACTGGCGGGCGACCTCCCAGGTTCCGTCGGGCGAGTTGTCATCGACGAAGATGACTTCCCACGCGATGCCGGCAAGCGCGGCGTCCAGCTTTGCGAAAAGCTTGGGGACGTTGTCGCGCTCTTTGAAAGTTGGCACCACGACGCATAGTTGACGCGCAGGTGCCGCCCCGGGTGAGATGGCCTCAGTCATGGACCCAGCGTATATCCGGGGTGCAGGACGATGCCAAGACGCCCTGCCGGAGCGCGATTTCGATGCGATAATACCGGGAAACCGGGTGGCGGCAGGTTTTGATGGGGCCAGAAATGCCAACGACCACGGAGGGAAACCGGTGAGAGAATCAAGGCCGCGCGTACATCCGGCGCGCTCAACCTCTCACGGTGTCTTCTCGTGGTCGTCCCGGCGACGGAGCGTTGCTGCAACATCGCCGATAGAAACTAGATAGGTACGCAACCGGCGTTCCGCAAGGGCCTCAGGGGAAACGAGAAATGGCAAAAAAATCAGGTCAAATTCACATCGGGATCGGCGGCTGGACCTTCGCGCCGTGGCGGGGCGTGTTCTATCCGGAGAAGCTGACCCAGGCGAAAGAACTCTCCTACGCCGCCTCCAAGCTGACCTCGATCGAGATCAACGGCACTTATTACGGGTCGCAAAAACCCGAGAGCTTCCGCAAGTGGGCCAGCGAGGTGCCGGACGGCTTTGTGTTCTCGGTCAAGGGACCTCGATTCGCGACGAACCGCCGTGTGCTGGCCGAGGCCGGCGATTCCATCAAGCGCTTCTACGATTCCGGCGTCACGGAGATGGGCGACCGGCTCGGGCCGGTGCTGTGGCAGTTCGCGCCGACCAAGAAATTCGACGAAGCCGACTTCGGCGCCTTTCTCGAACTGCTGCCGCGCAAGTTCGACGGCGTTGCCTTGCGCCATGTGGTCGAAGTCCGCAACGACAGTTTCTGCACGCCGTCATTCATCGCGCTGCTGCGCAAGCATAACGTCGCGGTGGTTTATGCCGATCACGCGAAGTATCCGGCAATCTCCGACATAACCTCCGATTTCGCTTACGTCCGGCTTCAGACCGGCGAGGATACGGTCAAGACCGCCTACCCGCCGAAGAAATTGGACGAGTGGGCGAAACGGCTGACGCTGTGGGCGCAGGGCGGCGAACCCACCGACCTCGCCCGCGCCGACAAGACGCCTGCGAAGAAAGAGCCCCGTGATGTGTTCGCCTACGTAATCCACGAAGGAAAAATCCGGGCACCCGCCGGGGCGATGGAATTGATCGAACGGGTGAAGTGAACTCAGAGTCGAGTTAGTCAACAAGCGCCGGAGACAGCATGGCCAGGGCCAAGAAGCTTTTCACCATCGGCTACGAACAGACGCCCGCGAAGGCCGTGCTCGACGAACTTCAGCGTGCCGGCGTGAAACTGCTGGTCGACGTGCGCGCCGTCGCATCGTCGCGCCGGCCGGGCTTTTCCAAAAGCCAACTTGCAGCAGGCCTCGATGAGCGCGGCATCTCGTACATCCATCTTCGGGGGCTCGGCACGCCGAAGGATGGCCGCCTGGCTGCACGCAGCGGCGACATGAAGGCACTGTCGAAAATCTATCATGCCCACCTGAAAACGCCGCAAGCGCGTGGGGAAATGGACGAATTGGCGGCACTCGTGATGAAGGCCGGGCCGGTCTGCATCCTGTGCTATGAACGCGATCACAACGCCTGCCACCGCAAGTTCATCGCCGAGATCATCGAAGATCGTGAAGCCGTGAAAATCGAAGACCTCGTTGCCCCACAGATCTGAGTTATCCACAGGGAGGTCTCAAGTCTTCTGGGCCTGTTCGCCCCGCGTTCCCGACCCGTTCGCTAGACGCCCCCCCGCTTCAGGGCTCTAATCTCTAGGTATTTTTACGTAAGAATTTCAGTTGTCCGGGGCTCGGGGGCTCCATGCGTTGCGTTGGATGGGTGTACGCGTTTTGCGTCACCGCCGCCGCTCTGTTTTGCGGAGGCTCTCCAGCTGTTGCCGATCCTCTGACCGATCCCATACCCTCATCGAGCCAACTGAGTGGGGGCGCATATCCCGAGACGTTTCTCTATTTCAGCGGATTCGATCTCTGGCGCAGCGGCGGCTCGGCCTACGGCGGCGTTCAATGGGCGCCCCGCGGCCTGAATGAGGACGGTTTCACACTCAAGCTGCTGCTGGCTGAAGGCACCTATCGCTATCTTGCCGGCAGCACCAGCATTCGCGGCACCGGCCTGCTCGCATCGGTCCTCCCCGGCTGGCGGATCAAGCGTGGCAACTTCGAAATCAAGCTCTTCGCCGGTCTCGATCTTCAGCACCACCGCCTGTCCCCGGACGATCCCGGCAACAGCCTGCGCGGCAATCATGCAGGCCTGCGCGTCGCCGCCGATCTGTGGTGGGAGCCGACGGCCTCGCTCATGCTGGCGTCGTCAATCTCGGGTTCGACCATCGGCAACAGCTTCGGCATCCGTGGAGCCGCGGGCTGGCGCGTCATGGATCGCTTCTGGGCCGGTCCGGAGGTCGAGACATCGGGGGACGAAGTCTATCGCCAGTACCGGATCGGCGCGCACCTGACGTCACTGAAGTTTGCAAAGTTTGAATGGTCGCTCGGCGCAGGCTATGTTGAGGATAACAGCCATCGCTCCGGGCTCTATGGGCGCATCAGTTTGCTCACGCGCCGATAGCAAACCAGACCTTGGCGGCCTCGGAACAAAAACACGAAAGAGTGAATGGTATGATTTCCATCATACTATAAAAGCCTGCTCCCGACTTTACGCCAGGATAAGCAATGATTTCCGCATGGGTTTCTGCGCGCCTCGCCGATCGAGGCATTCATTACGGCTGGGTCATGGTGGCCGTGACGTTCTTCACCGCCCTCATCAGTTCGGCTTCCGTGGGCGCGCCTGGCGTCTTCATCCTGCCGCTGGAGAAGGAATTCGGCTGGAGCACCACGCAAATCTCGTCCGCGCTGTCGATCCGCCTGCTGCTGTTCGGGCTGATGGCCCCCTTCGCCGCTGCATTGATGGTGCGCTTTGGATTGCGCAACGTGGTGATCTCGGCGCTGACGATCATTGCGGTAGGCCTGCTGGCATCGCTGGCCATGACGCAGGCGTGGCACCTGATCGCGCTGTGGGGCTTCGTCGTCGGATTCGGCACCGGCATGACGGCGATGGTTCTCGGCGCAACGGTCGCGACGCGCTGGTTCACCGCGCATCGGGGGCTGGTCGTCGGAATCCTGGCGGCCAGCGTTGCCACCGGGCAGCTCATCTTTCTTCCCGTCATGGCTTATCTCACTGAAACATTCGGCTGGCGCACCGCCATGGGCACGATGTGCGTGATGCTCGCCGTCGCTGCTGTGATGGTGCTGTTATTCATGAGTGACAGGCCATCGGACCTCGGGCTGCGGCCTGTCGGCGATGACGGCACCGGGCCCGTTCCTGCAGCGCCTCCGGCTACCTCGATCATCTCGACGGCTTTCGCAGCCTTGCGCGATGCGTCGAAGACCCGTGTGTTCTGGATTCTGTTCGGCACCTTCTTCGTCTGCGGCGCGAGTACCAATGGGCTGGTCCAAACCCATTTCATTCCGATGTGTGCGGACTTCGGAATCTCCACGACCATGTCCGCGAGCCTGCTCGCCGCCATGGGTGTCTTCGATTTCGTCGGAACCATCGCCTCCGGCTGGCTGTCGGACCGCTACAACAATCGCTGGCTGCTGTTCTGGTATTACGGCCTGCGTGGTCTTTCGCTGGTGTTCCTGCCGTTCACGGACTTCTCCTTCTACGGGCTGTCGCTGTTCGCGGTCTTTTACGGCCTCGACTGGATCGCCACGGTGCCGCCCACCGTCAAGCTGACGGCCAAGCATTTCGGACCGGAGCGTGCAGCAATGGTGTTCGGCTGGATTTTCGTCGGCCATCAGCTTGGATCGGCAACAGCCGCGTTTGGTGCCGGGCTGACCCGAACGCTGTACGAAAGCTATCTGCCGGCGTTCTTCGTGGCAGGCATCCTCTGCCTGATTGCAGCGGCGGTAATGATGCTGCTCCAGACCGGTCCGAAAACGGCAACGGCGTGAAACGGTCAGCCGAGGCGCCAAACCGCCATCGGCTGCTCGTAACCTTTGACCGCGACCTCTCCGAGCGATACGGCGTCGGCGCATGCTTCGCCAAGTGTATCGCGGACGACCGCCGAGATCAGCAACTGGGAATTGAACTCCTTGTTGAGAGATTCAAGCCGCGACGCAAAGTTCACCGTGTCGCCGATGACGGTATATTCCTTGCGCCGCGTTGAGCCGATATTGCCGGCAACGACATCGCCGAAGTGAACCCCGATCCCGATGCGAAGCGGCCAACTGCTGGCTTCGTTGCTGCGTGACATGGCCACCAGCATTTCGCGCCCGGCCGCGACCGCATTTTGCGTGGCATCCGGCGCCTCGAAAGGCGCCCCGAACAGCGCAAGAAATCCATCGCCCATAAACTTGTTCACAATACCGCCGTGGCGATCGACAATCTCGACCAGCACGGCGAACGCTCCGTCCAGCCGATCGACGACCTCCTGCGGGCTGCGCGATCGCGCCGCCGCTGTGAAGCTGCGAAAATCCACAAACATGACCGCGACACGGCGGGTATCGCTCGCCGTGCTCGTTCCCTCGGCGAGCAACCGCTCGACAACCTGCGGCGAAACGTGTTGACCGAACAGGTTGGTCACCCGGTCGCGCGCGGTCGCTGCTACGATGCTTTTCTCGAATTGACGCCGCAACAGTACGCCGACAGCGCCTGCGAGCACCCCGCATATGAAGACGATCAGACTCCGTATGACATGATAATCCACGTCAGGCGCTGCATCCGGATGATAGAACAGCGCCATACCCAGCAATTGAACGGCGGCCACAAACCCAGTGAAGGTGGACAGCCAGAAATCGAGCCGAAGGGTCGAGAGAATAATGAAGATGAAGTAGCTCAACGGCACGATGTAACCAAGCGCCTGAACCGATCCCATATTGTCGATGTGAAGAGCCAATGCGATCGTTGGCGTGCTCGTCTCGATAAAGGCGCTGAGATATCGTCGGAAAACCGGCAGATCGCGATCGAGCTTAAGCTGCCGCCTGACCATGGCATGGACAAACAACTCGAACAGGATAAACGGCACCAGAGTAATATAGAGATAGGCCGGCTTGAATTTGCCGTGCCAGAGTTCGTTCAATTGCTCCGGTGCGAAGATGTAAAACGACCAGAGAGCCAAGGTGAGGACGGATGTCGTCACGATCAGCGCCTTGATCCGCACCAGTTCGGTCTTCAGGATCTCCAGCGTCAGCACGCGCCGGAAATCATCCGAAACCGCAGCGCTATCGGCCTTCCCTCCCCAACTCTTTAGCCAACGCATAAATCGCCCCACAGAATCCGCCATTCCTGATACACGATACAAAATTGCAGGTCGTGCTTAATCCAGCGTCCGCCGGAATCGCGTCACTGCGATGGTCATCGCAACCAGCACCAGTACACACAGCGCAATCGCATCGTACTGAAGGTTTTCCAGCGAGGCGCCCTTGAGCATGATCGCACGGACGATTCGGATGTAATGGGTGAGCGGCAGCGCCTCGCCAATCCACTGCGCCCACACCGGCATGCCGGCGAAGGGGAACATGAAGCCGGACAGGAGAATGTTCGGCAGGAAAAACATCATCGACATCTGCATGGCCTGAAGCTGGTTCTGCGCGATGGTCGAGAACGTGTAGCCGATCGACAGATTGGCCGCGATGAACAGCGTCGACAGCACTGCGAGCATGGTCAGGCTGCCAAGAATCGGCACCTGAAACAGGAAGAAGCCGATGCCGATGATGATCGTCGCCTGCAGAAAGCCTACCAGCACGTAGGGAATGATCTTGCCGAGCATCACCTCCACCGGGGTGATCGGCATCGCCAGCAGATTTTCCATCGTGCCCCGCTCGATCTCGCGGGTGACGGACAGCGCGGTGAAGATCAGCATGGTCATGGTCAGGATCGTCCCGACCAGCCCCGGCACAATGTTGAGCCGCGATTCCGCTGCCGGATTGTAGCGGGCATGGGCGCGGATCTCGAACGGCATCTCCGGCGGATCGCCGACTTGCAGGTCGTGCTTGAGCGCCGATTGCACGACTTGTCCCAGCGCGCCAAGCGCTGATCCGGACGCCACCGGATCGGTCGCATCCGCCGCCACCAGCAGCGCCGGCTTGTCGCCGCGGCGAACGCCGCGCTCGAAGCCGCGCGGGATTTCAACGCCGAACAACACCTTACCGGATTCCAGCAGGTTATCGAATTCGGCAACGGTATGAACCTCGCGGGTAAAGTGGAAGTACGCGGTATTCTGAAGCGCCTTGAGGATCGAGCGCCCGAGGTCGCTGTCCTCCTGCAACAGGACAGCCGTCGGCAGATGGCGCGGCGTGGTGTTGATGGCATAGCCGAACAACAGGAGTTGCATGATCGGCAGCATAACGATCATTGCGAACGAGACGCGGTCGCGGCCCAGTTGCAGAAACTCCTTGACCAGCATCGCGTAGATGCGCCGCCAGAAGCCGCGTGCGCCGCCATTGTTTGTTTCGGTTGCGCTCATTGGAAATTGTCCTTCGCGCGGCCCATCAGTTCGATGAATACATCTTCGAGCGACGGTTCGGACTTCTGCCACACGGTATCACCGCTGGACTTGTACGGCGCGACCGCGTCGTCGAGCGCGGCAGCGTCGCGACCGGAAACATGCAGACTGGTGCCGAACGGCGCGACCATATCGACGCCGGGTTTGCCGGTCAGCTCGGCAGTAAGCCTGTTCAGTCCCTCGCCCGTCACGGTGTAGGTCGTCAACGCCGATTTGGCGATGACTTCCTCGACGGTGCCATGCACCAGCAGATTGCCGTAGGCGATATACGCGATCTCGTGACAGCGCTCTGCTTCATCCATGTAGTGGGTCGAAACGAGCACGGTCAGCCCCTCCGCCGCGAGCGCATGGATCTCGTTCCAGAACTCGCGCCGCGCCTTGGGATCGACGCCCGCCGTCGGCTCGTCGAGCAACAGCAGTTGCGGGCTCGGCAATGTGCAGGCGCCCAGCGCAAGGCGCTGTTTCCAGCCGCCTGACAGTTCGCCGGCAAGCTGCTCCTCGCGTCCCGTCAGCCCGATGCGCTTGATCATCTCGCGCGCAGCTTCTCGCGGATCGCGCACGCCGTAAAGCCGCGCGACAAATTCCAAATTCTCGCGCACCGACAGATCCTGATACAGGCTGAAACGCTGCGTCATGTAGCCGACGCGCCGCTTGATCTTGTCCGCCTCGCGCCGAATGTCGTAGCCGAGGCACGTCCCCTCGCCGCTGTCTGGAGTGAGCAGCCCGCACAGCATGCGGATGGTTGTTGTCTTGCCTGAGCCGTTGGGGCCGAGAAAGCCGTAGATCGATCCACGCTTCACCTGCATCGACAGGTCATGCACCACCTCGCGGCCATTGAACGACTTCGACAGGCCGTTGACCTCAATCGCGATGTCTGACTGTGCGATGTCGCTGCTCACGGCGTCTTGCCATTGGTAAAGATGCTGACTGGCTGACCGACACGCAGGCTGTCCGGCTTGTTCGGCCGCGCCTGGATCAGATAGACCAGCTTGGATCGTTCATCGAGGCTGTAGATCACCGGCGGCGTGTATTCCGCCATGGTGGCGATGAAGTAGACCTTCGCCGTGATATCGCCGGGGCAGCCGTCACATGTCACCCGCACGTCCTCGCCGACCTTGATCTTTGGCAGTTCGGGTTCCGGCACGAAGAAACGCACCTTCATGTTCCCCGGCGGCAGGATCGAAATCACAGGACGCTGCGCCGCGACGGTTTCACCCTCGCGGAAGTAAATCTGCTGAATGGTGCCGGCGATGGGGGCCTTCATGCGCCGGCGTTCCAGCTTGGTCTGCGATGTGTTCACGCGCGCTTCGGCGACACGAAGATTCGCCAGCGCCGAATCGTAATTCGCCTGCGTGCCGGAGCCGGTCTTGCTCAGGGCCGCCGCACGCTCATAGGCCTGCTTTGCGTTGGCGAGCGTCGCATTGCTCTGGTTCAGATCGGCCTGCTGGAGATCGTCATCCACCGCATAAAGCGCCGCACCAGCCTCGACATGATCGCCCTCGCGGACGTTGAGCTTGACGACGCGCCCCTGCTCATCCGGGCTGACGAAAATCATGTCGGCCTCGACCCATCCCTGATAGCCGGGATTTTTGGAATCCCAGCATCCGGCGAGCGATGCAGCGACGAGCAACAGCGCGACAGTCCGCGCAACGTTTCGCGACGCAATCATGTCGCTCTCCCTTCATCAAAAATCAAATCGAGATGAACACGCAGCATCGCGGCAACATCGAGCGGCGCATGCTTGCCGAAAAGACCTTGCCAGATCACGGAAACAATCATCGGCCCGACAACAAGCTGCGGGAAGTCCGCCAGTCCAGGATTGCGGATTTCCCCGCGCGCGATTCCGTACTCGATCAGCTTGCGCATGCCGACGACGCCGCGCGCGATCACCTCGCGGTAATAGAACTCGGCGAGTTGCGGAAACCGCGTGCCTTCGGAAATGATCATCCGCACGATGTCGGCGCGTTTCGTACCGATGACTTCGCGGGCGAACGTCTCGGCCAATGCTTCCATTGCCGCGCGTGCCGATCCCCCGCCCACGCCGATCGGCGGATTCGAAATCCGCACAATCAGCGGCCCGAGCGCTGTGCGCACCAGTTCCTGAAACAGCGCTTCCTTGTCCTTGAAGTGCAGATAGATCGTGCCCTTGGCAACGCCGGCGCGCTTGGCCACATCGTCGAGGCGGGTCGCGGCAAAGCCTTTCGCCGTGAACTCGTCGAGACCGGCAGCCACAATCGCCGCGCGGCGCTCCGTCGCGCCGACGGCGCGCTTCGATGGACGCGGATGCGCGGCACGATCAGCAGGCGAACGCGTTCTCGCTCCGCGCGCGGGCTTATCTTTGACGGGACGGGTGTCGATCAACGGGCGCTTTGTCATATCTTGAATATGACTGACTGGTCAGTCATATTCAATGGAAAAGTTTGACGCCTATTAAGCTACTGATTTATTGATGTTATTCAGAAACGTTCAGAGGGTTTCCCGCCGCCGCGATGCCCGTAGCGGTGCCGGAAGCTCAACCCTTGGCGTCGCAGGCCCAGGCCCGAATGACGCATTCCTTGCCGCCGAAGGCGTAGCACTTCTTCATCGCTTCATTGAGCGCGCTCGAAATGCGCGGCGCGACGGCGTAGCCGTGCGGGCCGCAAGGCTTGGTCATATCGAGGGACAGCGCGGCACACGCACGTTTTATGGTCACGGCGGTGCAATCGCCCTTGCATTGCTTGAGAGCAGCCGCCCGCGCGCTCTGCTCGGCCGGATAGTCGAATGCCTGGCCATAAGCACCGCACTTGCCGATCGCCAGCGCGCCGGCTGCGGAAGCCGGTGTTGCGACGAGATCGGCGGCAAATGCTGAAACAAAAGCGACAATAAAAAACGCGCGAACCTGCGCGACGGTACGGTCGAACAAAATCCCCTCCCCCGAGGCCTAACGGACTCACCTTAAGCAGGAGGGCGTTTCAACTTGGTGAACGAAACGGAAAGGGCGTGTCCCAAACTCTACCCGCGCCGCGCGTCGGCGAGCATTTCGGGCGTGTCGATGTCGAGGAACGCGCTTTTGCCTTCGACCTCCACCTCAGCCACCGCTTCCGCGTGCTGCGCAATCAGGTGGCGCGCGCCGATGTCGCCATCGAGTGTCATCAACTCCGGGAAAAATCTCCGCGACCACAACACCGGATTACCGCGCCGCCCGCCGGCTACCGGCACCACGATCAGCGAGCCGCGATCGGGCGCAAAGGCATCGACCAGCCGGTCAATCAGCTTCGCATCGATCAGCGGCATGTCGCCGAGGCAGACCATCGCGCCATCAGCGGTTTCAGGGACCGCGCCGATGCCGGCCTTCACAGAAGTCGCGAGACCTTCAGCGAAATCCGGATTACGGGCGAACTCGACTTTCAGCCCCTTCAGCGCAGCCTCGATCTCGAGATTCTGATGGCCGGTGACAACGATCACCGGCGACGCTTTTGAGGCCAGCGCCTGCTCAGCGACGATCCGCACCAGCTTCTTGCCATTCAACTCGGCCAGCAGCTTGTTCGGTCCGCCCATGCGGGTGGAACGCCCCGCTGCAAGAACTACCGCCGCAACCTTGCGATTGCCGTCGGCCTCGATCGGCACGCGTGGTTGCGGCCGCGTCACAATTTCCATCAGCAGGCCGCCGACGCCCATGCCGGTGACATCCGCGCGGGTGACAGGAAGCCCGGCCAGCAGGCGCATCAGAATCCAGTCGAAACCATTTTCCTTCGGCGAGCGGGCGCAGCCCGGCGCGCCGAGCACCGGCGAATTCCCGACCTTGCCGATCAGCATGAGGTTGCCGGGATCGACCGGCATGCCGAAGTGCTCGACCGCGCCGCCGATCAGTTCGATCGCGGCCGGAATCACGTCGCGCCGGTCGGCAATCGCGGATGCACCGAATACCAGCACCAGTTCGGCGCCAAGCCCGAGCAGTTCGTCGATGGCCGGCGCTAGCGCGCTCTCGTCGTGCGGAACGCGACGCTCGCCGATAATGCGGGCGCCGGTTGGCGCGAGACGTTCTTCGGTGACGCGCAGCGTCTTTTCGATCACCTTAGGGGCCAGCCCCGGCAGCATGGTCGAGACGATGCCGACACGCTTGATCGTGAACGGCGCGACCCGCATCCGCCCCGCCTTGGCGGCGACGACCGCAGCGTCGCGCAGCTTCGCTTCTACGCCAAAGGGAATGATCTTGACGGTGGCAATCATTTCACCGGCGACCACCGGCTTGAACGCCGAAAGCGTGGCGAAGGTGATCGCTTCATCCACCCGGTTGATGCGATCGACGGCGTCGCGGTCCACCACCAGCACGCCGGCTTCCGCCGCGAACAGGTTGGCGCGGCCGGTAAAGGCGCGCTCGACGTTGACGCCCGCGCCTGCCACAGCCGCGGCGATGCTCGCGGCCGCCTCGTCCTCGGACACATCGTCCTTGTCGAGGCGCGCGACGACTATTTCCTTCACGCCCGCCTGCTTCAGCGCGGCGATTTCCGGCGCGCCGATTACGGTGCCCTTCTTGAGGACAAGCGGCCCCTGACGGATGGCGTGAACAGTGACGCCGCCGAGGCTGTCTTCTGGCGCAACAGGACCGAACTTCATGCCGCTGACTTCGTCTTGAGCGGCGCATCGGCGGGAAGCCGCAACCGCGCGGTGATCTCGGCCATGATGGCTACCGCGATCTCCGACGGCGATACTGCACCGATGTTGAGACCGATGGGTGCATGAATTCGTGCAAGGCTATCATCGCTCGCGCCTTGCTCTTTCAGCCGATCCACGCGCTTGGCATGGGTTTTCCGTGAGCCGAGCGCACCGATGTAGAAGCAATCCCGCTCAAGCGCATGCAGCAATGCCGGATCGTCGATCTTGGGATCGTGGGTCAGTGCGACAAACGCCGTGTAGCGGTCGATGTTGAGCGGCGGCAATGCGACATCGGGCCAATCCGCAAACAGGGGCACATCCGGGAAACGCTCCGGCGATGCAAAGGCCGTGCGCGGATCGACCACGTACACATCATAGTCCAGTGATTGCGCCAGCGGCGCCAGCGCCTGGCTGATATGAACCGCGCCGATGATGACGAGCCGCGCGGTCGGAGCATAGACATTGAGAAACAGCTTCTTGCCATCGCTCTCGATCATGCCGCTTTTGCCCATGCGCAAGTGCCTGTCGAGTTCTTCATGCAGCGGATCGTTTGCAATATCCGCTGCCTTGATCAATCGCTGATCACCAGTGACAACATCGGTCACAACGACCACCGCCCGGCGCGCGGCGCGCTCGGCGTTCAGTTCGGCCAGCGTATTCTGTTTCAAGAGTTACCCACCTTCTCGACGAAAACCCTGATTGTGCCGCCGCATGACAGCCCGACATTCCAGGCGGTTTCATCGGCGACACCGAACTCGAGCATCTTCGGCTTGCCGCTGGCGATGACGTCGAGCGCCTCGGTGACAACCGCACCCTCGACACACCCGCCAGACACGGAGCCTAGAAACGTCCCGTCATCGCTGATCACGAGGCACGATCCCGCCGGGCGCGGCGCCGAGCCCCAGGTCTCAACCACAGTGGCGATAGCGACGCCATGGCCGGACTTCGTCCAGGTCTCGGCGGCTTTCAGGATGTCTTCGTCGCGGTTGAGCATGGTGTGATCCTCAAGCTGCGGAGCGGGAATCGATACGCCGAGGCGGCTGACTGGACGACAGCGCGGCGATCAGCCCCTCCATCGACTTCAAGTTATGCACGGGACGGAATTCATCAACATGCGGCAACATCATTTTGATGCCCTGCGCCTTCGCCTCGAAGCCCTCGAAGCGCAGCAGCGGGTTGAGCCAGATCAGGCGGCGGCAGGAGCGATGCAACCGGTCCATCTCGAATTCCAGCCGGGAATCGGCCTCGCGCTCCAGCCCGTCCGAGATCAGGAGCACCATGGCACCCTGCCCGAGCACACGGCGGCCCCACAGGTTGTTGAAATTGTGCAGCGAGGTCGCAATGCGCGTGCCACCGGCCCAGTCCTCGACGCTGCTTGAGCAGGCCGCCAGCGCCTCGTCGGGATCGCGTGCGCGCAAGGCCCGCGTCACATTGGTCAGCCGTGTGCCGAACAGGAACACCGAGACGCGCTTGCGCGCATCGGTGATCGCATGGAGGAATTGCAGGAACAGCCGGGTATAGTCCGTCATCGAGCCGGAAATATCGAGCAGCGCGACGATCGGCGCGGGCTTGTCGATGCGGCCGAGCCGCTGGAGTTTCACGATCTCGCCGCCAGTGCGGAGACTCCCGCGTAAAGTGCGCCGCAGATCAAGCCGCTGGCCTCGCGCATCCGGCTTGAAACGCCGCGTACGCAACTCGGCCTGCGGCAATTTCATCTGCGCGATGGCGCGTGTCACTTCGGCGATCTCGGCTGCGCTCATCTGCGCGAAGTCCTTGCGCTGCAAGACCTCGCGATCGGAGACCGAGAGTTGGACGTCCTTCTCCTCGATCTCTGGGCCCTCGATATTGCGGCTCTGGGAGAAGGCCTCCTGAACCCGCCGCGAGGCCGGTGGCGGAGGCTTATGCGCTTCGGGCGGCAGCGGGACCGAGTCGAGCATGCTTTCCGTGCCTTCGGCGCGGCGAAAGAACAGATCGAACGCCTGCGCGAACACCAGTGCGTGCTCGCGCCGCTTGACGAAAATGGATTCGAGCGTCGTGAACAGATCCGCGCGGTTGCCGATGTCGATCAGCCGCATCGCTTTCAACGCATCGATCACCGCGCCCGGCCCAATCGGCAGACCGGCCACGCGCAGAGCGCGGGCAAATCCAATGACGTTGTCCGCGATCAATCCGGCCGCTGGGGTCTCGATGTCATTAGGCATCCTGTCACTCATCATGACGATTTCCGGATTGCGTTCACGCTGCCGGATCGTTGACGGCTTCCTTGATCACCTTGTCGAGCGCAGGCCCCTGCATGCGTCCGATGTCGTCCTGATACTTCAGCAGCGCGCCGAGTGTATCGCCCACCACCTGCGGCGTCAGCGAGCGGGCATCGAGTTCGGTCAACGCGGTCGCCCAGTCGATGGTCTCGGCCACACCCGGCACCTTGAACAGATCCTGTTCGCGCAGCGCCTGCACGAAGCCGACCACCTGCTGCGACAGCTTCGCGCTGATATTCGGCACGCGCGACTTGACGATAGCCAGTTCGCGCTCAGCGTTGGGATAATCGACCCAGTGATACAGGCAACGGCGCTTGAGCGCGTCATGGATTTCGCGGGTGCGGTTCGAGGTCACGATCACGATGGGCGCCTGCGGCGCTTTCACCGTGCCGAACTCCGGGATCGTCACCTGGAAGTCGCTGAGAATTTCCAGCAAATAAGCCTCGAAGGCTTCATCCGCGCGGTCGAGTTCGTCGATCAGCAGCACGGGCGGTCCGGCGACATCCGGTTCCAAAGCCTGAAGCAGCGGACGCTTGATCAGATATTTTTCCGCGAAGACGTCCGCGGACAACTGCTCGCGGTCGGTTTCACCGCTGGCTTCCGCCAGCCGAATGGCGATCATCTGCGCCGCGCTGTTCCACTCATACACTGCGGATGCGACGTCGAGACCTTCATAGCATTGCAGACGGATCAGCTTGCGCCCGAGGGCTGCGCTCAAAACCTTGGCGATCTCGGTCTTGCCGACGCCAGCCTCGCCTTCGAGAAACAGCGGCCGGCCCATTCGCAGCGACAGATAGACCACCGTCGCCAGCGAGCGCTCCGCAAGATAGCCACGGCTGGTAAGCAGATCTAGCGTTGCATCGACGGACGCCGGAATCTTGCTCATGCTGACACGGACTCCAAACTCAGGTCTTGAAACTCAGCTCTTCGCGGTCGCGGCTTCCACGGCACGGCGCGCGAGCACACCGATGAGATGCGCGCGATATTCGGCGCTGCCGTGAATGTCGCTGTTGAGGCCGTCGGCGGATACCGCCAAACCGTCGAGCGATTTCGGCGAGAATCGCTTCTTCAGCGCTTCCTCGAATTCCGTGGCGCGGAACACGCCGTCGCCACCCGCGCCGGTCACCGCGACGCGGACGTCCGACGGACGCCGTGCGACGAACACGCCGACCAGCGCGTAGCGCGAGGCCTGATTGCGGAATTTCTGATACGCGGCCTTCTTCGGCAGCGGAAACATCACGCGGGTGATGATCTCGTCCGGCTCCAGTGCGGTGGTGAACAGGCCCTGGAAGAATTCCTCCGGCTTCAGGCGGCGCTTGTTGGTGACGATGGTCGCGCCTAGCGCCATGACTGCTGCGGGATAATCAGCGGTCGGGTCGTTGTTGGCGAGCGAACCGCCGATGGTGCCCTTGTGGCGAACAGCGGGATCGCCGATCAGGCCGGCAAGCTCCGCAAGCGCGGGGATCGCCTCGCCGACAACAGCGGAGTTCGCAACTTCAGCATGGGTCGCGGTCGCGCCGATCACCAGATTGCGGCCCTTCATCTCGATGCCGTTGAGGCCTTCGATGTGACTGAGGTCGACCAGATGCGGCGGGTTGGCGAGCCGCTGTTTCATCACCGGCACCAGCGTGTGGCCGCCGGCGATCAGCTTGGCGTCTTCATTCTTGACGAGAAGATTGGCGGCCTGCCGCACAGTCCCCGGACGATGATACTTGAAGTCGTACATGAGCTGTCCTTCGGGAAAGTCGTCGATTACGCGAGATCGGATTTGGCCATCGCCTTGGCGCCGGCCGCAATCGACAGCACGATGTTCTGATAACCTGTGCAGCGGCACAGATTGCCTTCAAGTTCTTCGCGGATGACGTGATCGCTGAGATCGTGGCCCTTGCGGTGCACGAGATCGACCGCAGTCATGATCATGCCCGGAGTACAGAAGCCGCACTGCAGCCCATGATGTTCGCGGAAGGCCTCCTGCATCGGATGCAGCGGCGCGCCATCGGCAGCAAGGCCCTCAATGGTTGTCACATTATGACCGTCCGCCATCACCGCCAGGGTTGTGCAGGACTTCACGGCCTTGCCGTCGAGATGAACGACACAGGCCCCGCACTGCGATGTGTCGCAGCCGACGTGGGTCCCGGTCAGACGAAGCTGCTCACGCAAGAACTGGACGAGCAGCGTGCGCGAATCGACCTTACCCGTCACAGGATTGCCGTTCACGATCAGTGAAATCTTGGCCATCAACACTCTCTTGTTTTCGGCTTGGCGCCCAAGGCTTAGACAGAAGGCTTTGGACACAAGTTTCGCAGCGCCGCATGGCGCGACGCAAAACGCGTTTAAAATGGTTCCAAATTCATAATATGGGCCATTGCGGCAATGAGCAACCTCACCGCACCGCGCTTCCGGACAAGAAGGCTTGATTTGTGCGGGGAGCTGATATGCCGAACGGGCTCAGCCCGCTTTCACCGCGTCTGCGAACTTCGCGAAGAATTCATCGGCCAGCTTCTTGGCCGAGCCGTTAATCAGTCGCTGACCGAGCTGTGCCAGCTTGCCGCCGATCTGGGCCTCGACATTATAGCTCAGCAGTGTGCCGCCATCCTTTTCCGCCAGCGCTACCGTGGCTCCGCCCTTGGCGAATCCGGCGACGCCGCCCTCGCCCTCGCCGGAGATCTTGTAGCTGTTCGGCGGATCAAAATCGCTCAGGGTGACCTTGCCCTTGAAGCGCGCGGACACCGGCCCGACCTTCATCTTGGCGACGGCCTGAAACTGGTTGTCCCCGGCCCGCTCCAATTCCTCGCAGCCTGGAATACAGGCTTTCAGAACAGCCGGATCGTTGAGCTTTTCCCAGACCACTTCACGAGAAGCAGGAAGCTGCACCTCACCCGTCATCGTCATTGCCATGTGCAAGCCTCCTTCATTCGATAGCCGCATCCCGCGGCCCTGCCGGTCTCAATTAGGATACAGCGTCCGCAAAGGAAAGGGTACCGTACGGGAAGGAGCGTTGCAAAAACATCGAACAGCAACCCCCGTCGTGTTGCAGTGCTTTCGGCGAGCGTATCGCGCTATTGGCAGGCGTCGGAGCCTTGGATAGGGTCCGCGCATCATGAGTTCTTCCCTGCCTCCCCTGCTCGCACCTTTGCTGTCGAGCGCCGCCATGCGCACTGTGTGCGACGATGAAGTGTATCTGCAGCATATGCTGGACTTTGAGCATGCCCTCGCGCGCGCTGAAGCAGCCGTCGGCATTATTCCAGCCAGCGCCGTCGTCAGCATCGCGAAAGCCTGTCATGCCGAATCGTTCGACCGCGCGGCGCTTGCCGAAGCGGCGGTACACGCCGGAAATCTCGCCATTCCGCTGGTGAAAATGCTGACTGCGAAGGTCGCCGGCGCGGATCCTTCCGCCGCGCGCTATGTGCATTGGGGCGCGACCAGCCAGGACGTGATCGACACTGCGACAATGCTGGGCCTGCGTGCCGCCATCAACGCCCTGATCACGGACCTCGACCGCGCTATTACGGGGTTTGCCCGGATGGCGGTCCAGCATCGCGAGACGGCGGTGGTCGCGCGTACATGGCTGCAGCACGCCCTGCCGATGCCCTTCGGATTGAAGCTGGCTGAGTACGCAGCTGCGCTGCATCGTTCGCGCGGACGGCTGAAGCGCCTACGCCGCGAAACGCTGGCCCTGCAATTTGGCGGTGCAGCCGGAACGCTTGCCGCTTTGGGCGACAACGGTCTCAAGGTCGCTGAGCAATTGGCCAATGAATTGTCGCTGCCGCTGCCGGATGCGCCGTGGCATACGCATCGCGACCGAATCGCGGATGTGGCAACAACCCTGGCCATTCTCACAGGCACCTGCGGCAAAATCGCCCGCGACGTGTCGCTGATGATGCAGACCGATGTCGCGGAGGCCTTCGAGCCTGCGGGCGAAGGCCGCGGCGGATCATCGACAATGCCGCACAAGCGCAACCCTGTGGCCGCGGCACGTGTGCTGGCGGCGGCGACAATGGCGCCGAATCTGGCGGCGACGATTCTTGCTGCTCAGGTTCAGGATCATGAACGCAGCGCCGGCCCCTGGCATGCCGAGTGGCCGACATTGCCGACGCTGCAACTGGTGACGTCGGGAGCGCTCTCCGCTATCGCCGAGATCGCCGAAGGACTCGAAGTCGATGCCGCGCGTATGCGCGCGAATCTCGACATGACCCAGGGTCTCGTCATGGCCGAGGCCGTATCAATGGCGCTGGCGGAAAAGATCGGCAAAGGCGAAGCCCATCACATCGTCGAGGCAGCAAGCCGCAAGACGATCGAGACCCGGCGGCATCTGCGCAGCGTCCTCGCGGAAGATGCCCGCGTCACCACCCACATCGACACCGATACGCTCGAACGCCTGTTCGACCCGATGGCCTATCAGGGCGTCGCGCAAACGCTGATCGACCGGCTGCTGGCGTCGCTGGACAGCGAATAACAACAAGAATTCACGGAGAATACACATGCCTATGATCGACGCCGACGGATGCCTGCTCAATGTCACCGTGGAGGGGCGCGACGGCGGACCGACGATCATGCTGTCGAACTCGCTCGGCGCGACGCTACAGATGTGGGAGCCGCAAATGGCGGCGCTGACGAAGCTCTATCGTGTCGTCCGATATGACCGCCGCGGCCACGGCAAATCCGGCGCTCCGGCTGGGCCCTATTCGATGGACCGTTTCGGCAAGGACGTGCTGGCGATCCTCGACGACCTCAACATCGAGCGGGTGCACTGGTGCGGGCTGTCGATGGGCGGCATGGTAGGCCAGTGGCTGGGAGCCAATGCGCCCGAGCGCATCGACAGGATGATCCTCGCCAATACGTCCTGCTATTATCCCGATCCCACCAACTGGCTGAACCGCATCAAGGCTGTCAGCGATGGTGGTATCGCGGCAATCGCCGACGCGGTGATCGCGGCGTGGCTGACCGAGGATTATCGTGATCGCGAACCGCAGATCGCGGCGCGCATGAAGGCAATGCTGATGGCCACGCCGGTGCAGGGCTATGTCGCCTGCTGCGAGGCCCTGAGCCGGCTCGATCAACGCGACCTGCTCCCGCAGATCAAGACGCCGACGCTGGTGATCGCCGGCCGCCACGATATGGCGACGCCGGTCGAGGCCAGTGTATTTATCCGCAGCCACATCCCGAATGCGAGCATGACCCTGCTCGATGCGGCACATATCTCCAACATCGAGCAGTCGCACAACTTCACCGAAGCCGTGGTTGGCTTCCTGACCCAGCGCTGAGAAATCTCATGGACGACGATCAACGCCGCGGTCAGGGAACCGCCCAACGACGCAAAGTGCTCGGTAATGCATGGGTCGATAAGTCCGCAGCGAGCAGGAATTCATTCAACGCCGACTTCCTCGATCTCATCACGCGCTATGCGTGGGGCGAGATCTGGACGCGGCCGCAGTTCGACGAGCGGACACGCCGCGTCCTTGTGATCGGCACCATGGTGGCACTCGGGCAATGGGATGAATTTCGCCTGCATGTTCGCGCAGCCCTGAGCGAAGGCGGATTCACGCCGGACGATATCAAGGATATCCTGCTGCAGCAGGCGATCTATTGTGGTGTCCCGGCCGCCAATCATGCGGTCAAGGAAGCCGCCAGCGTGGTTCAGGAATTGGGGCTGCTCGACAAATAGCCGTGATGCGGCTCATCCAGCGACGTTACAGGCGTCTCGCTGGTGCGCTCCGCCGCAGGATCGGTATCGATGATCAGCAGGATCGCGGCGCCAATCAGCAGCAGAGACTCGCTGGCGTGAAGGCGCAACGCCGCCAGTTCGCCGACCTTTGAGGCGGCGATCAGGCACGCCATGCTGATGAACGCACCACCCCCCAACGCGAAGGCCAGCGCCTCATCGGCTCCACCCTTGTTGCGGATCGCAGCGCGGATGACCAGCAGCAGAAACACGAAAAAGAACGCGGCGACCATCACCTTGCAGAGCGCAAGCATCCACGCGAGGCGGATGGTGCCCATCGCGGACAGGCTGAGATAATCGCTGACATACATCGCGGCGGCGATATTGGTGCGGTCGTAGAAGCCGCGGATCGGCGAGATCCAGATCTTCATCGCCGAAATGGTCCATGACGGGATGAAGTAACACGCCAGAAGCACGCCGTTGAACGTGCTGATCCGCCAATCCTTCGACATGCCGCCTGCCCCTGACTCGAGGAACATGGCGTCCGAAACCAAGGCTTCGATGTCATGCTCCGGCCAAAGCCGCGCCGTCGGGCGCCGCATCGGCGGAGCTAACTCCGCTCAAACGCGAGCGGCAATTTAAACCATTCCTTAACCTTAACGGCGCGGCCGGAACTGTGGACAACCAGAGCGGATTGGCGCGCCCCAAAGAAAATCCCGCCTTTCGACGGGATTCCTCTTCTTCGGATAGCTCAGATCCCGGGCCGGGAACCAAGCTCATCCTGCAAACTAGTGTCCGCCCTGCTGGCCGGGCTTGTGGCTGGGATCCTGCTGTTGCTGCTGGCCCCAGGCTTCTGGCCGCCACCCTGCTGCTGACCTGGCTTCTGGCTCGGGTTCCGCTGGCCCGGGTTCTGGTTCGGATTGTTCTGGTTGCCCATACTGGCATCTCCATCGTTGAGAACACCTAGCCAACGCATAGGTTGCAGAGGAACTCCTGTTCCGGCGTGGTCTTGCGGCAGCAAAATGTTGGGGGGATGACGACCGGAAGCCGCACCCGGTACGGTTGCCGCCCTCAGTTCCCGCTGTTAGAAAATGGGACGACGCGACGATCCGGCTGCCGGAGCCTTCGACGTGTCGTTCGCTTTGCTCAAACACGGCAGCCCATGGATTATTTCGCCCAGCAACTCATCAACGGATTGGTGCTCGGCTCGATCTATGGCCTGATCGCGATCGGTTACACGATGGTGTACGGCATCGTGGGCATGATCAATTTCGCCCACGGCGACATCTTCATGATCGGCGGCTTTATCGCCCTCATCACTTTTCTCATCCTGGTCTCGATCGGCCTCACCACCGTTCCCGTCATCCTGCTACTTGTGCTGTTGGTCGCAATGGCGATCACAGCACTCTATGGCTGGACCGTCGAACGGATCGCCTATCGTCCGCTGCGGCAATCGTTCCGCCTGGCGCCGATGCTGTCCGCCATCGGCATGTCATTTGTTCTGACCAACTACGCGCAGGTGTCGCAGGGCGCGCGCGTCAAGCCGGTACCCCCTGTCATCACCGGCGGTTACACTCTGTTCGAAAACGACGGCTTCGTGGTGCGGCTGTCCAACATCCAGATCATCGTCGTCGTCACCACGATCATCCTTCTTGCGATCTTCTCATGGCTGGTGGCACGCACCCGGCTCGGCCGCGACATGCGCGCCTGCGAGCAGGACCAGACCATGGCCGCGCTGCTCGGCGTGGACGTCGACCGCACCATCTCGATGACGTTCGTGATCGGTGCCGCGCTCGCAGCCGTCGCCGGCATGATGTACCTGCTCTATTACGGCGTGGTCGATTTCTTCATGGGCTTCGTCGCCGGCATCAAGGCGTTCACCGCCGCCGTGCTCGGCGGCATCGGCTCCCTTCCCGGCGCCATGCTGGGCGGACTTCTGATCGGCCTGATCGAAACCTTCTGGGCCGCCTACTTCACCTCCGAATACAAGGACGTCGCAGCGTTCTCGATTCTCATCGTCGTTCTTATTTTTCTTCCGACCGGCCTGCTCGGCCGTCCGGAAGTCGAAAAAGTCTGAGAGGCAGCGTGGCGCGCTCTACCGATCCCGCCATTCGCGCGCCAAAAGCCGCCGCAGCCCCGCACGGCATCGCCTTCATTCTGAAGAAATCATTCATCAGCGCCCTTGTGGCGCTGGTTCTGTTTTCACTCATGATCGGCATCCGGACCGAAGCCGGACCGGAGGGCCAGTTGATTTACTGGACCCGGTTCGGCGATCTCGCCGCAATCGTAGCCTCGGTGTTTTTCGGAAGCATCATTGTCGAACTGTTACGGCAATGGATCGGGCCGTCGAAGGGCATCTCGTTTATTCCCGAGTCGGCCAGCGGCACGATCGCGACCACGCGTCGTTTTTTCGCCCCGGCGCTGCTCGTCTTTGCCGCGCTGGTGCCGGTGATCTTCTACGACCAGCGCTACATTCTCGATCTTGGCATCCTCGTTTTGACTTACGTCATGCTGGGATGGGGACTGAACATCGTCGTCGGTCTCGCCGGTCTGCTCGACCTCGGCTACGTCGCATTCTATGCGGTCGGCGCCTATTCCTACGCCCTACTGGCGACGACCTTCGACCTGTCGTTCTGGGTTTGCTTGCCGCTGGCCGGAATCCTCGCCGCATTCTGGGGCGTCTTGCTCGGCTTTCCCGTGCTGCGATTACGTGGCGACTATCTTGCCATCGTCACACTGGCCTTCGGCGAAATCATCCGGCTCATTCTGCTCAACTGGCAGCACGTCACTGGCGGCCCGAACGGCATCACCGGAATTCCGCGGCCGTCGTTCTTCGGCATCCCGCTCACCAACACCGACGATGGGCTCGCCGCTCTGCTCGGCATCGAATTCTCCACCACGCACCGCGTGGTGTTCCTGTTCTATCTGATCCTCGCGCTCGCGCTGCTGACGAACTGGGTCACCATCCGCCTGCGGCGTTTACCGATCGGCCGCGCATGGGAAGCGCTGCGCGAGGATGAAGTCGCTTGCCGCTCGCTCGGCATCAACACCACGACGACGAAGCTGACGGCGTTTGCGACCGGTGCGATGTTCGGCGGCTTTGCCGGTGCATTCTTCGCCACCCGTCAAGGCTTCATCAGCCCTGAGTCCTTCACGTTCCACGAATCCGCGCTTGTGCTTGCCATCGTCGTGCTCGGAGGAATGGGATCACAGCTTGGCGTCGCGCTGGCCGCGCTTGCGATGATCGGCGGGTTCGAACTGTTCAGAGGACTTGAGCAGTTCCGCATGCTGGTGTTCGGCTCGGCGATGGTGCTGCTGATGATCTGGCGGCCGCGCGGCCTGATCGGTCACCGCGCGCCATCGGTGTTTCTGGAGAAACCCACGGAGATTTCATCCGCAATGGTCAAGGAAGGCCACGGATGACGACGAACAACACCAGCAACGACATTCTCGACGTCGATCATCTGTCGATGCGCTTCGGCGGCATCGTCGCCGTCAACGATCTGTCGTTCACGGCGAAGCGCGGCGACATCACCGCGCTGATCGGCCCCAACGGCGCCGGCAAGACCACCGTGTTCAATTGCATCACCGGCTTTTACAAACCGACCACCGGCATGATGCGCCTCATTCATGAGGACCACCGCGAGTTTCTTCTGGAGCGATTGTTCGACTATCGCATCTCCAAGGTCGCCAAGGTCGCGCGCACGTTTCAGAACATCCGGCTGTTCGCGGGCATGACGGCGCTGGAAAACCTGATGGTGGCGCAGCACAATCCGCTGATGCTGGCGTCGGGCTATACATTTCTTGGCCTGATCGGCGCGCCCGGTTTCCGCCGCGCCGAAAAGAATGCCATCGAGCGTTCGCGCTACTGGCTCGACCGCATCGGCCTCACCTCGCGCGCCGACGACGCGGCGGGCAACCTGCCCTACGGCGATCAGCGCAGGCTCGAGATCGTGCGCGCGATGTGTTCCGAGCCTGTCCTGCTGTGCCTGGACGAACCCGCCGCCGGATTGAACGCGCGGGAAAGCGACGAACTGAGCCAGTTGCTGCTGGCGATCCGCAAGGATCACGGCACGTCGGTGCTGCTGATCGAACACGATATGTCGGTGGTAATGGAAATTTCCGACTGCATCTTCGTGCTCGACCATGGCGTGAAGATCGCGGCGGGCACGCCACAGGAAATCCGCAACGACCCGAAAGTCATCGCGGCCTATCTCGGGGCTGACGAGCAAACCGCCATCGAAGTCATGGAGGGTGGCACGTGAGCACAGCGCCCCTCCTTTCCATCCGCGGCCTCGTTGCGGCCTACGGCAATATCGAAGCCTTGAAAGGCGTCGATCTCGACATCAATCCGGGCGAGATCGTCGCGCTGATCGGCTCCAACGGCGCCGGCAAATCCACGCTGATGATGTCGGTATTCGGGCGACCTCGTGCCCGCGCGGGGCTCATCTCCTTCGATGGCCGGGACATCACGAACGAGCCGACCCATCATGTCGCGCGGCTGCGGATCGCGCAGTCACCTGAGGGACGGCGCATTTTCCCGCGCATGACGGTCGCGGAAAACCTGCGGATGGGTGCGGACGCCGCCACCGAAAGCACCGAGGCCGAGCGCAACCAAGATCTGGAACGCGTCTTCACACTGTTTCCGCGCCTCAAGGAACGCATCGCGCAGCGCGGCGGTACATTGTCAGGCGGCGAACAGCAGATGCTGGCGATTGGGCGTGCACTGATGAGCCGGCCTCGCCTGCTGATGCTGGACGAACCGTCGCTTGGCCTCGCGCCGTTAATCGCGCGGCAAATCTTCGACGCCGTCCGCACACTCAACCGGCAGGATGGCCTCACCGTCCTGATCGTCGAACAGAACGCCAACCATGCCTTGAAGCTGGCGCACCGCGGCTATGTGATGGTCAATGGCCTTATCACGCTCAGCGGAACCGGTGAGGAACTCCTGGCCCGGCCGGAGATCCGCGCAGCCTATCTTGAAGGAGGGCGTCACTGATGGCCTTCTATTCCAACGAATCCATTTTCCAGGTTCTGTTCGTCACCCTGGTGCTCGGCGGCGGCTGTGCGCTGCTGGCCGGCCGCGCCATCGCACTGACCTGGCGGAGCATCTGGATCGCCGTCATTTCGATGGTCCCGCTAGGAGCCCGTCCAGATAGGGTTGGCGACCGGGCATTTATTGCAGGTTGGCCGGCTCAGGCTGCGGTTGCGAGGGTGAACAGCTTCAGGAGGTTGTGGGCGGTGCAGATCATGGCCCATTCGGCACGCACTTTTTCGATGCCCCGCAACAGGAACTGGCGGAAGCCGCGCGCCTGTTTGATCTGTCCGAACACCGGTTCCACTACTTGCTTTCGCAATCGGTAGGGTGTTTCGAAGCCGCCGTCGTCGATCTTCTTTCGCATCCGTTGGGTCAGCGGCCCGCCGGTTTTTCCGTTCGCTGCTGTCGGGTACTTGGCGCGTCCGGGCGCGACATAGCCGTCGACGCCGTGTGCTTCGAGCGCTTCGAGATTGGATTCGCTGCAGTAGCCGGAGTCCGCTGAGGCCTGCTCCGGCTTGCGGCCGAGATTGTTCTCGATGGCCTCGATCAGGGGCACCAACTGGCCCTGATCGTTGCCGCACCGCGTCAGTTCGTGCGCGACAATGATCTGGGCGCCTGCGTCGACGGCGGCCTGGGCATTATAGGCCTGAACGAAGCCATCCTTCGACTTCATGATGCGGCTTTCCGGATCGGTGAAGTTGCGTTGCGACTTGGGATCAGGCTGGTCCGATGGCGGCGCCGCCGGTTTGCCCGGCTTCTTGCGGCCTTCGGCTCGGCGCTGCTGTTCCTTTTCGGCCTCGATGCGACGCTCTTGCTCCGCCGCCAGCCTGGCGTCGGCCTCCAGCGCCGCCATCGCCTGCTGGATCTTCGCCAGCCGTTTCTGCTTGTCAGAGGCCCAATCCGGCATCTCGTCGCCGCGCTTGTCTTTGCCGAAAGTCTCGTCCTCTTCGGCATCCGCCGCCTCGGCGGCCGCCAGCATGCGAGCCACCTCGGCTTTCAATTCCACCTCGCGTTTCTTCATGCGCTCATAACTCATCGCTTTATGTTTCGACGCGTTCGCTTTGATCTTCGTGCCATCAAGCGCGACATGGCCGAGTTTGACCAGCCCTGCCGTCTCGCACAACTTCAGAACCTGCAGGAACAGCGCGCCGAGCGCCTTCAAATGCCGTTTGCGGAAGTCGCTGATCGTGCGAAAATCTGGCGGATCGAGCGCCACAATCATCACAAAATCGTTCCGTTCGCGGCAGGCCTTCGCAATCCGCCGCGACGAATACAGCCCGCTCGCATAGCCGTGCAGCAGCAGCGCCACCATCATTCGCGGGTCAAACGGCGGCTGCCCGAGCCCGCTCACATAGCTGCCCGTGATCTCCTTGAGATCGAGGCTCTCCCGCACCAGCTCAACGATAAACCGCGAGACATGGCCTCTCGGCACAAAGTCCTGAACATTCGGCGGCAGCAGCAGCGTCTGATCGATATTCCAGGGGCGAAAGTACTTGCTCATAGCCAAAGGTTGAATCAGACTCGCTGACACTTGAATAGCGATTATTCGGACAGGCTCCTAGG
>JAUSAX010000082.1 GCA_030652315.1 Afipia sp.
CAATGATTTCGCGGCGTTAAGTGCATCCATCTTAGCGGCATGCCGCCCTGCCCGCTCCGCGCCAACGCAGCCGAGCGCGATACCCCGGTCGGTCAGGCGCTGATCGGCGTTGTCCGCACGCAAGGTCAGGCGATACTCGGCCCGTGACGTAAACATCCGATAGGGTTCGGTAATGCCGCGCGAGGTCAGATCGTCGATCATCACCCCGAGATAACCGTCGGCACGGTCGAACACGGCCGGCGCGCCGCCCCCGGCCAGAATCGCGGCATTCAACCCCGCGACCAGTCCCTGCGCTCCGGCCTCTTCATAGCCGGTGGTGCCATTGATCTGCCCGGCCAGGAAAAGTCCCGGCACCCGGCGGGTTTGCAGGGTCGGCTCCAGTTCGCGCGGATCAACGTGATCGTATTCGATGGCATAGCCCGGACGGACCATTTTCACGCGTTCGAGGCCCGGAATGCTGGCCAGAATGGCCTGCTGGACCTCCTCCGGCAGCGAAGTGGAGATGCCGTTGGGGTAGACCGTGGTGTCGTCGAGCCCTTCGGGCTCCAGAAAGATCTGATGGCCGTCGCGGTCGCCGAACCGGACGATCTTGTCCTCAATCGACGGGCAATAGCGCGGCCCGGAGCTTTTGATCTGGCCGGAATACATCGGCGAGCGATGGACATTGGCCCGGATGACGTCGTGGGTCGCGTTGGTGGTCCGGGTGATGCCGCATTCGATCTGTGGGGTCGTGATCCGGTCGGTCAGCACCGAAAATGGCTCGATCGGGTCGTCACCGGGCTGCATTTCGACCGCAGACCAGTCGATGGTCGACCCATCGAGCCGCGGCGGTGTCCCGGTCTTGAGGCGGCCCAGCGTAAAGCCGGCGCGCTCGAAAGACTTCGAAAGACCCATTGCTGGAGCCTCTCCGACCCGTCCCGCCGGCCAGTTCTTTTCACCAAGGTGGATCAGGCCGCGCAAAAAGGTCCCGGTGGTTACAACCACGGCGCCAACGGCGAATTCCCGGCCATCGCCCAGACGAATCCCGCAAATCCGGCCGTCAGAGAGCAAAAGCTCATCCGCCTCGCCCTCGATCACGGTCAGGTTGGGGGTTTCCCGGATTTCAGCCTGCATCGCGGCCGCATAGAGCTTGCGGTCGATCTGGGCGCGGGGGCCCCGCACTGCGGGGCCCTTGCGGCGGTTCAGAACACGGAACTGGATGCCGCCGCGATCGGCGATCCGGCCCATCAAGCCGTCCAGAGCATCGATTTCGCGGACCAGATGGCCCTTCCCGAGCCCCCCAATGGCTGGATTGCAGGACATCGCGCCAACGGTTGCAAATTGATGGGTGACCAGTGCTGTTTTCGCGCCCATACGCGCCGACGCCGCCGCCGCTTCGCAGCCGGCGTGGCCTCCCCCGATTACAATGACGTCGAATGTCTGCATCGGCAGACTTCTATCGCTTTGGTACGAAAGCTGAAAGACGGAAATGCGTTCCGGATGTTTCACGTGAAACAAACGCCAGATGGAACTTGTTTCACGTGAAACAGGGTCATTGGCCTACCTGGAACCTGCTGGAGGCCAATGGCCTACTTTCCAGCCTACTTGCCGATGCAGAACTCGCGGAAAATGACGTCGAGAATGTCTTCGACATCCACCCGGCCGGTCAACCGGCCTAATGAATGAATCGCGATTCGTAGCTCTTCCGCCAGAAGTTCATCGCCCTTGTCAGCTGAGCGCCCTGCCCGTTCCAGCGCCGCGACGGTCTCCCGCAACAAGGTCCGGTGCCGGGCGCGGCTGACCAGCGCCATTTCGCCCGACCCGAAATAATCCCGGGCGTAGGTCACCAGCGCTGCCACCAGATCGGAGACCCCGTCACCGCGTGACGCAGAGATATCGAACTGCGCCCTCGCCGCGCCGTCGCCATTGCCGCCGGCCAGATCGACCTTGTTGCGCACGATCCAGACCGGCGCGTGATCGCCTTCGCTTTTAGGCGGCAGCGCGCTGTTGTCGTTCGCATCGACAAGCCACAGCACCAGGTCGGACGTGCGCGCACGGTCGCGCGCGCGGCGCACACCTTCCTGCTCGACCGGATCGTGGGTATCGCGCACGCCCGCGGTATCGATCAGCGTCACCGGATAACCGTCGAGATCGAGATGCACTTCGATGACGTCGCGCGTGGTGCCCGCATGCGGCGACACAATCGCAGCCTCGCGCCGCGCCAGGCGATTGAGCAACGTCGACTTGCCGGCATTCGGCGGACCGGCAATCGCAACCGTGAGGCCTTCGCGCAAACGTTCACTTTGTGCCGATAAGCCAAGGGTTTCTTCGATTTCAGATTTCAGCGTCGCGATCTTGCGCAGCGCCGGTGCAACCAATTCTGTCGAGACATCGCCCTCGTCCGAAAAATCGATGCCGGCTTCGATCAGTGCTGATGCTTCGATGATCTGCTGCCGCCAACTCTCGGCTTTGGCACCGAGCAATCCTTTCAGATGCCGCAACGCCTGGCGGCGTTGACGGTCGGTGTCGGCATGAATCAGATCGTCGAGACCTTCGGCTTCGGTGAGATCGAGTTTGCCGTTTTCGAACGCGCGGCGCGTGAACTCACCCGGCTCTGCCTGACGCAAGCCGTCGATCGCACCGAGCGCATCGAACATCGCTGCGATGACCGCGCGGCCGCCATGAACATGAAATTCCGCGACGTCTTCGCCGGTGGCGCTGTGCGGCGCCGGAAACCAGAGCGTCACTGATTCGTCGAGCGCACTGCCGTCGAGATCCCGCAGGGTCGCAAATTGGGCGAGACGAGGCGCGGGCAATTTTCCGCAAAGCCGCTCGACCGCTAACCGGGTTTGCGGGCCGGACACCCGGATGATGGCAATGGCTGACGGGGCGCGGCCGGACGACAAGGCGAAAATAGTCTGATCGGGTGAATGCATGGCCTATTTGTCGGACACATGCAGGGCAGGCAATGAAAATTCCTGGAGATCGCGATCTCGCGTTATGTTGCGTTGCAATATACTACGGTTTGATGCGCAATACCCGCTATATTGCGATGCACAATACAAAAACCTCAACTGATTTCGCAGTCACCAAAGAAAATGCCCGGCGCGAGGCCGGGCATTGAAACGAGCTGACGCCTGTCAGACGATCACATCAGGTGTTCATCGATTCGAAGAATTCCGCGTTGTTCTTGGTGTTGCGGAGCTTGTCGAGCAGGAAGTCGATGGCGTCCATGGTACCCATCGGATTGAGGATGCGGCGCAGGACGTACATCTTCTTGAGCAGCTGCGGATCGGTGATGAGCTCTTCCTTGCGCGTACCGGAGCGCGAGATGTCGATCGCCGGGAAGGTGCGCTTGTCCGAGACCTTGCGGTCAAGAATGAGCTCCGAGTTGCCGGTGCCCTTGAACTCTTCGAAGATCACTTCGTCCATGCGGCTGCCCGTATCGACCAGCGCTGTCGCGATGATCGTAAGCGATCCGCCTTCCTCAATGTTACGCGCGGCGCCGAAGAAACGCTTCGGACGCTGCAACGCATTCGCGTCGACGCCGCCGGTCAGCACCTTGCCGGATGATGGCACCACGGTGTTGTAGGCGCGGCCGAGGCGCGTGATCGAATCGAGCAGGATGACCACGTCGCGGCCGTGTTCGACCAGGCGCTTGGCCTTCTCGATCACCATTTCCGCAACCTGCACGTGACGCACCGCCGGTTCATCGAAGGTCGAAGACACAACCTCGCCCTTCACCGAACGCTGCATGTCGGTGACTTCTTCCGGACGTTCGTCGATCAGAAGAACGATCAGATAGCATTCCGGATGATTGGCGGTGATTGAATGCGCGATGTTCTGCATCAGCACGGTTTTGCCGGTGCGGGGAGGGGCCACGATAAGTGCGCGCTGGCCTTTGCCGATAGGGGCTACGATATCGATGACGCGCGCAGAGAGATCCTTGCGGGTCGGATCTTCGAGCTCAAGACGGAAGCGCTCGTCCGGAAACAGCGGCGTCAAGTTATCGAAATTGACCTTGTGCTTGGACTTCTCCGGATCTTCGAAGTTCAGCGTGTTGACCTTCAGCAGCGCGAAGTAGCGTTCGCCTTCCTTCGGACTGCGGATATGGCCTTCGATGGTGTCGCCGGTGCGCAAACCAAAGCGTCGGATCTGCGACGGCGAAACATAGATGTCGTCGGGGCCAGGCAGATAGTTGGCATCCCATGATCGCAAAAATCCGAAGCCGTCGGAGAGAACCTCGACGACGCCTTCACCGATGATGTCGGTTTCCTGGATCGCAAGCTGCTTGAGAATAGCGAACATCAACTCCTGCTTGCGCATGGTGCTGGCATTTTCGACCCCAAGCTCTTCGGCGAACGAGACAAGCTCCGCCGGAGTTTTGGTTTTGAGGTCTTGTAGTTTGATTTCCCGCATTGGGGTTGTCCTGTGGAGCGTGTGGAGAAAAGAGAGGGGAGGGGAGCGGAAGGTTCAGTCTGCTGACAACATACGGACTACAAAAGTGATCAGAAGTCCGCAGGTCTTGAGCGAGGAAGGTGCCGGGAGGCTTCGAACCTGATGTGGCGGCCGATCCAACAATGAGACCGGGACTCAACCACATCCGCCTGCGTTCGGTGGGATCACGGATATATAGAAAATCGTCCGGCTCCACGCAAGGCGATCATTGACGCAGAGCCTTGGGGTTTGCCGGTCTAGAACGGCTTGACGATCACCAAAATCACGATAGCGATCATCAAGACAGTTGGTACCTCATTGATAATACGATAGAATTTCTGACTTCTGGTGTTCGCATCGTTAGCGAAATCCCGCACCCGGGCGCTGAAAAAGCCGTGGACCCCCGACAGAATCAGCACCAGCGCGAATTTCGCGTGAAACCAGCCGGAAACGTACCAGCCGCCCTGCCAGGCCAGCCATAAACCAGCCAGCCAGGTCACGATCATCGCCGGATCGATGATCGCCTTGAGCAGCCGGCGTTCCATCACCTTGAAGGTCTCGGATTGTTTCGAGCCAACCTCGGCATCGCAGTGGTAGACGAACAATCGCGGCAGATAGAGCATGCCGGCCATCCACGAGATGACCGCGATCACATGCAGCGCCTTGATCCATTCGTACATGGGAATAATCTTTAATTGCCAATTCTTGAACTGCTAAGCCAATCGATGTTTCAAGGTTGGCGATTGTCGCTTGGCGCTTGAAGACAGGAACTAACCGTTGCTCGGGGTGTTGAGCAACATCGCTAGATGACGCGAGAAGAGGTCTTCCCGCAAGCACGACTTCCTTAAAGAATCCTTTTTAGATTCTTAGTTTGAGTCAGTGTAACGGTGATTAGCGCTCGCGCATTTCTCTCCCGCATTTATCCAATGCTCGTCCACATGCCGCCGGTTTATGCCCGGTGTTCGATCAGACGAGTACGGCAGGAAATAAGCGGATGGTTTCAAGCGCTTGAGTGCTACGGACATGGCATTATCCCAAGACAAATCCACACAACCCCGCTACCATCCCGGCAAAGGTTAGATTTCATCCCGAAATCAGTGCTGTGAATGAAAGAGCGGGTTATCCCGGGCGGTGCCGTCCATCGCCGGATTGAGGCCAGGATGCCCACAGTGATTCACAGCTATTCACAGTCGCCGGATTGAGCGGAAACGGATTCGAGACGCCATGGCGACCACCTCCGGCAGTTATTTTCACCTCCACATGATTTCCGATTCGACCGGTGAAACACTGATCACTGTCGCGCGCGCAGTGGCTGCGCAGTACTCCAACGTGTCGCCGGTGGAGCATGTCTATCCGCTGGTCCGCAGCCAGAAGCAGCTTGATCGCGTGCTGGCGGAGATCGAGGAGGCGCCGGGGATTGTGCTGTTCACGCTTCTGGAGAAAGATCTGGTCGAGCGGCTCGAGGCGAAGTGCCAGGAAATCAATATTCCGAGCCTCTCGATCATTGGTCCGGTGATGCAGTTGTTTCAGGCCTACCTCGGCACGGAGACCTCGCGCCGCGTCGGTGCGCAGCACACACTCAACGCGGAGTATTTCAAGCGCATCGATGCGTTGAACTATTCGATGATGCATGATGATGGCCAGCACGTCGAAGGCCTCGAAGAAGCCGATGTGGTTCTTGTCGGCGTTTCGCGGACATCGAAGACACCGACCTCGATCTATCTCGCCAATCGCGGGGTCCGCACCGCGAACGTACCGCTGGTGCCGGGAATTCCAATTCCGCATCAACTGGAAACATTGAAGAAGCCGCTGGTGGTCAGCCTTCATGCCACGCCCGAGCGATTGATCCAGGTCAGGCAGAATCGCCTGCTCGGCATCGGCAGGACCGGCGACGATTCCTACATCGATCGGCAGACGGTGGCCGAGGAAGTTGCTTTCGCGCGCAAGCTGAGTGTGAAGTTCGACTGGGCGCTGCTCGATGTCACGCGCCGGTCGATTGAGGAAACCGCGGCGGCTATCATGAAGTTGTACGCCGATCGTCAGCGCCAGAAGGCGCCGGAAACGTGACTGTCTGGCGCGAACGGCAATCCTTGATTCTTGCATCGCAAAGCGCTGTGAGAAAAAGCCTGCTCGTGAATGCGGGGATCGCGGTCGAGACCGTTCCTGCCGATATCGATGAACGCACGATCCAGCAGACCTCCGGATTGAAAGATCCGGGCGAGATCGCAGCCCTTCTCGCTTGCGAGAAAGCGACATTCATCTCTGCGAAATACCCTGACCGCTACATCGTCGGCGCCGACCAGACGCTGGCGCTCGGCGAGCAGCTTTTCAGCAAGCCTGCGAATCGCGCTGCCGCAGCAGCACAAATCACGGCATTGTCCGGCCGGACTCATGCATTGCACAGCGGGGTCAGCGTCGTGAAAGATGGTGCGATCCTGTTTTCCCACGTCAGTGTTGCGCGGATGACGATGCGCGCGCTCACCGGCAGCGAGATTGCCGCCTATGTCGATGAGGCGGGCGACGCCGTCACTGCAAGCGTCGGCGCCTATCAACTGGAGCGCGCAGGCGTGCATTTGTTCGAGCGCATCGAAGGCGATCATTTTACGATTCTGGGATTGCCGCTGCTGCCGTTGCTTGCTTTTCTGCGCAGCCGGAATCTGCTGGCTGTATGACGAAAGATTTGCCGATGCTGTTGCTGGGTTTGACGGGTTCGATCGGAATGGGGAAATCGACCACCGCGAAGTTGTTTCAGGAGGCCGGGGTGCCGGTCTATGACGCCGATGCCACCGTTCATAAAGTTTATGAAGGCGAGGCCGTGGCGGCCGTCGAAGCGGCGTTTCCCGGCAGCACCGTGGACGGCAAGGTGGACCGGCAGAAACTGTCGGCCATGGTTGTGAACAATGCCGACGCCATGAAGCGGCTCGAGACCATCGTGCATCCGATGCTGCGCAGCCACCAGCTCAAGTTTCTCAGCGACGCGGAAGCATCCGGCGTGCCGGTAGCGGTGCTTGATGTGCCGTTGCTGTACGAGACCGGCGGCGAAAACCGGGTCGATGCGGTGGTGGTGGTAACGACAACGCCGGAGATCCAGCGCGAACGCATCCTGGCGCGGGACAACATGACGCCTGAGAAGCTGGATGCCATTCTGGCGCGCCAGTTGCCCGACGCGGAAAAGCGCAAACGCGCAGATTTTGTGGTGGACACCTCCCACGGTCTGGACCCGGTGCGTCAGGGGATCGGTGAAATCCTCCGCGAAGTCGTTAAAATGCCGAGGCGGCGCAACTGATTCGCGTGGCGCTTATCCCGCAAAAGTGGATCCCGGTTTTGCGGTCAGGATAAGCACAAACTTTAATCGAGCCTCACACATTATGCGCGAAATCGTTCTCGATACCGAAACCACAGGCCTCGATCCGCTGCGCGGCGATCGCCTGGTCGAGATCGGCTGCGTCGAGATGGTCAACCGGATGCCGACCGGGCAGACGTTTCACGTCTACCTCAATCCCGAACGCGACATGCCGCAGGAAGCATTCAATGTCCACGGCCTGTCGAGCGAGTTCCTTGCCGACAAGCCGCTGTTCGCCGCGGTGGCGGAAGATTTCCTGACCTTCATCGCGGACGCGCCGCTGGTCATTCACAATGCGTCGTTCGATATCGGCTTCATCAATGCCGAACTGACCAAGGTCTCGCGAGCGGCAATCCCGCGCGACCGTCTGGTCGATACGCTGACGCTGGCCCGGCGCAAGCATCCCGGCGTGTCGAACCGGCTCGACGATCTGTGCTCGCGCTACGCGATCGATAATTCCCGCCGCACCAAGCACGGCGCGCTGCTCGACGCGGAGCTGCTTGCGGAAGTCTATATCGATCTGATCGGCGCGCGGCAGTCGCAGCTCATTCTGTCCGAGACGCGTCAATCGTTCGGCGCCGGACAAGTCGATGCACCGCGCCGGCAGCGCGAGGTGCCGCTTGCGCCGCGCGTGACCGGGGCGGACACGGCCGCGCATGCCGCCTTCGTCGCGACGCTTGGCGGCACACCGATCTGGAACGAATTCTCGAAAGAAGATTAAGCGAAGCGATTTCCGCCTCGCGCAGCGATAACCGAGCTCAGCTCGGCTTGCCCTGCTGCTGCTCGGCCTGACGCGCCATGTTCTGGCGATAGAGGCCGACGAAATCCACCGGATCGAGCATCAGCGGCGGGAAGCCGCCGGCACGCACCGACGACGCCACGATCTCGCGGGCGAACGGGAACAACAGCCGCGGGCATTCGATCATGATGAACGGATGCATGCTGTCCTGCGGCACGTTCTGAATGCGAAATACGCCGGCATAAATCAGTTCGAACGCAAACAGCACGAAATTGTCGTTCTCGGCCTTGCCCTCGATGGACAGCGCGACCTCGAAGTCATTCTCGGCAACCGGAGTGGCGGTGACGTTGATCTGAATATTGATGGTGGGCTGCTTGTCCTGGTTGGCCAGCGACGCCGGGGAGTTCGGATTCTCGAACGAGAAATCCTTGATGTACTGCGCCAGAACGTTGAACTGGGGCGGAGCCGCGTTCTCGAGAGGTGCACCGTTGCCGTTGGTCATGAATATTCGCTCCGAGAATGTGGAAACGAGATCGCCCAGGGAGCGATCCGGTTGGGAACTGCCTGTGAAAAGGCATCCGTTGGCGGCGAAAGTCCGCGTCCGGACAGGACAGGCCCTTGTCGGGGCGAGTGGCTATCATAGCCTTGCCTCATTCGACAAGGACGATGGGCCCCATTCTGTGTGTTTCGGTTGGCCGTAACCGCCGGATCGGGTAGAATTGCGCTAAATCGACGCTGTGAATGCCCTGAATCTCGTCTTAGGGCACCTCAAAGCGCGGCATATAGCGATGTTGGCTGGATCGGATTTCGTGCCTACATGTGACGGAACGAACGCCTCTGTGACCCCGTTTCAAACTGGGAAGCCGCGTGGGCGGCGTGCAGCACCGATCAGAAAGTGAATGCGACGTGGATATTTACACCATCATTTTTCTGGCCCTGGCCGTCTTCATCTTTCTGCGCCTGCGCAATGTGCTGGGACAGCGGACCGGTGACGAGCGGCCGCCGTTCGATCGCGCGGCCCGTGATGTTCTGCGCGGAGCGCCGGACAATGTCGTGCCGATGCCGGGCAAGACCATCGATCAGGCGCCGCTGGCGCCGTCCGGGGATCCTGCGGTCGTGCCCGATCGCTGGAAGGGAGTCGCGGAATCCGGATCGGCGCTCGCGCAAGGTCTCGATCAGATCGCCGTCTCCGACCCGTCCTTCGACGCGCAGCATTTCCTCAGCGGCGCGAAGAGCGCCTATGAGATGATCGTGCTGGCTTTCGCCAACGGTGATCGCCGCGCGCTGAAGGATTTGTTGTCGCCCGAGGTCTACGAGGGCTTCGAGACCGCCATCAAGGAGCGCGAACAGCGCGGTGAACGAGTCGAGACGCGTTTCGCGTCGATCGACAAGGCCGAGATCGTCAACGCCGAAACGCGCGATCGCTCCGCCCAGATCACCATCCGGTTCGTATCCCAGATGATCTCGGTGACGCGCGACAAGGCTGGCGCCGTCGTCGATGGCAACCCGGAAAAGCTCACCGATGTCACAGATGTCTGGACGTTTGCCCGTGACATCGCTTCGCGCGACCCGAACTGGAAGCTGGTTGGGACGGAAAGCGGACAATAAAGAATCGGCCACGCCCGGCGCGCGAGCCGGGCGCTTTGGCGCGTGGCTGAGCGCTGGAGCCGCTGGGCTTGTCGCAGCCGGCCTCGCAATCACAGACGTTGAGGCCAGAACGGCCGGCCGTCATGTCTCTCACGATCATCATGAAGCTCCGAAGCGCGGGCCGGTTGTCTGGCCGCTGGAGGTTCCGGGCGGCCAATATGCGCCGCTGAAATGGAGCGAGGTCGTCGGCTGGGCCGACGACGATCCGCTTCCGGCCTTCAAGACGTTTCGCACAAGCTGCAAACCGATCGCTGCGCAGAAAACCCCGATCGCGGACAGCAAGGCGCTTGGCACATCGCTGCGCGATCCCTGCATCGCCGCCCGCGCCGAGGATATTTCCGAGAGCGCCAAGGCGCGCGAGTTCTTCGAGAAAAATTTCACGCCGTTGCAGATTTCGCGGATCGGCGAGGATGCGGGCTTTGTGACCGGGTACTACGAGCCCATCGTCGATGGCTCGCGGGTGCAGACCGATGTGTACTCCGTGCCGGTGTACCGGCGGCCGTCGAATCTGTTCGTGCGCGGATATTCGCAGGCCAATGCCAGCATGCCCAACAAGGGCCAGGTGTTCCGCAAGGTTGGGCGGCGCAAGCTGGTGCCTTATTATGACCGCGCCGAGATCGAGGATGGCGCGATCGCAGGACGTGGTCTCGAAGTGGTCTGGCTGAAGAGCCAGACCGACTTGCTGTTCATCCAGATCCAGGGCTCGGCGCGGATCAAGCTTGAGGACGGATCGATCGTGCGCATCAATTACGATGCGCATAATGGCTACCCCTATACACCGGTCGGCCGTGTGTTGATCGAGCGCAACATCGTGCCCAAAGACCAGATGTCGATGCAGAAGATTCGCGAATATATGGAGCAGAGTCCGGATGCCGCGAAGGAATTGCGCCGGTTCAACCGCTCCTATGTGTTCTTCCGCGAGGTGAAGCTGGCGGCGGATGACGAAGCTGTCGGCGCGCAGGGCGTGCCGCTGACGGCCGGACGATCGATCGCCGTCGACAGGTCGCTGCATGTCTATGGCACGCCGTTCTTTATCGAAGGCAATCTGCCGATTGAATCCGATACGTCGAACACGCCATTCCGCAAGCTGATGATCGCGCAGGATACCGGCTCGGCGATTATCGGTCCGGCGCGCGCGGACATCTACTTCGGGGCGGGCGCCGATGCAGGGCGCGTCGCAGGACGTCTGAAAAATCCGGCGCGATTTGTGATGCTGCTGCCAAACAGCCTCGATCCAGTGGCGCGGGGCAAGACCATGCCGCTGCCGGAGGACCGGCCGTCGGCCACCATCGCAAAACTGTTTCCACAAACCGAACCTTCCAAGGAAGCTCCGAAGGAGCCGGTCAAGGAAGCCGCCAAGGAAGTTTCCAAGGATTCTGCGAAAGGCGGCCTCTCCAAGGACCAGCCGGCCGCGGCCCAGACGCCCGCTGCGGCAACAGCGCCCGCCGTTGCGGCAACCGCGCCGGTTGCGCAGGCCGTGCCGCTGCCGGAGGCCCGTCCCAAAACCGCGCCGGATGTTGCATCAGCGGCAACCGTCAAACCCGATACGCCGCGTCGCAAGCGGCATCACCGGCGCACTCGTCATCGCCAATGAAGCGCCCGCGCAATCTCGATCCGCCTCCGTCGCCCCGGCGAAAGCGCGCGCTGAGCCGCGAAGAAGCCGAGCTATGGGAAAGCGTGGCAAAGCAGGCCAAACCGCTGCGCAGAAGGTCGCGTCCGGCGAAAGGTTCGCTGGAAGTCGCCGAGGAAACTCCGGCGACGTCGAATTCCGCGCCGTCGCCAAAACTTCCAGCCGCGATCCGAAAAATCCCGAGCGCGCCTCCGGTGCCGCCGCCGCTTGCGCCGCTGGGACGACGTGAGCGGTCGCAGCTGTCGCGGGGCAGGAAAGACATCGACGCGCGGCTAGACCTGCACGGCATGACACAGACGAAAGCCCATCGTGTGCTGCTGAACTTTCTGCATCACGCGCAGGCTGATGGTATGAGCTTCGTTCTCGTCATCACCGGCAAGGGCCGCTCCGTGGGAGCGGAGTCCGAACGCGGCGTGCTGCGCCGTCAGGTTCCGCAGTGGTTGGGCCTGCCGGAATTCCGGAGCTTTGTGATCGGCTTCGAGGAAGCCCACATCGGTCACGGCGGCGAGGGCGCGCTGTATGTGCGAGTCCGACGGGCGCGATGATACACAAGCCTCTCGACATCGGTGCAATCAGGCACCACGTCGTTCCCGCGCAAGCGGGGACCCATACTCTCTGAACTGGGAAAGTGGGTGGGGATGTATCAACGCTGAATTTTTAGCATTGTGGTTATGGGTCCCCGCCTGCGCGGGGACGACATCGGAAAACGTGGCGAGCATAGTGCAACGAACAATATAGCCGCTTGCGCAGCCTACAAAATAAACCGGCTCAAATCGGTGTTCTTCGCCAGATCGCCGATATGTTTCTGCACATAGGCAGCGTCGATCGTGACCGTCTGGCCGCCCATGTCGGGTGCATGGAACGACGTCTCGTCCAGCACCCGCTCCATCACCGTCTGCAGGCGGCGCGCACCGATATTCTCGATGGTCGAGTTCACCGCCACGGCGACGTCGGCCAGCGCGTCGATGCCGTCGTCGGTGATGTTGAGCGTGACGCCCTCGGTCTGCATCAGCGCGACATATTGCTTGAGCAGCGAGGCTTCCGGCTCGGTGAGAATGCGGCGCATGTCGTCGCGCGTCAGCGCCTGCAGCTCGACACGGATCGGCAGACGGCCCTGCAACTCGGGCAGCAGGTCGGAGGGCTTGGCGATGTGAAATGCGCCCGATGCAATGAAGAGAATGTGGTCGGTTTTCACTGCGCCGTGCTTGGTGGACACCGTGGTGCCTTCGATCAGCGGCAGCAGGTCGCGCTGCACGCCTTCGCGGGACACGTCGCCGGCCCGCGCGCCGTCACGCACGCAGATCTTGTCGATTTCGTCGAGGAAGACGATGCCGTTGTTCTCTACCGCCTGCACGGCCTCCTGCGTCAGCTGATCGCTGTCGAGCAGCTTGTCGCTTTCCTCGTTGACGAGGATTTCGTGCGAGTCGGCCACGCTCAGGCGGCGAGTCTTGGTGCGGCCGCCCATCTTGCCGAAAATATCGCCAATCGAGATCGAGCCGACCTGCGCGCCGGGCATGCCCGGTATCTCGAACATCGGCGTGCCGCCGGACGACTGGGTCTCGATCTCGATTTCCTTGTCGTTCAGTTCACCGGCCCGCAGTTTCTTGCGGAACGAATCGCGCGTTGCTGCGCCGGCGTTGGCGCCGACCAGTGCGTCGAGCACGCGGTCCTCGGCGGCCTGTTGCGCGCGCGCCTGCACATCCTTCCGCTTACGCTCGCGGGTTTGCAGGATCGCGACCTCGACGAGATCGCGCACGATCTGCTCGACGTCGCGGCCGACATAGCCCACTTCAGTGAACTTGGTGGCTTCGACCTTGATGAACGGCGCGCCCGCGAGCCGCGCCAGCCGCCGCGCGATCTCGGTCTTGCCGACGCCGGTCGGCCCGATCATCAGGATGTTCTTCGGCAGCACCTCCTCGCGCAGCGATCCGGTCAACTGCTGCCGCCGCCAGCGGTTGCGCAGCGCGATGGAGACCGCGCGCTTGGCGTCGCCTTGTCCGACGATGAAGCGATCGAGTTCGGAAACGATTTCGCGGGGGGAGAAGTCTGTCATGGCTCTTAGCTATTGTTGAATGGGCTGCATCGCAAGCGGTGGTTGCTTCAGTGTATCCTAGATAAAGCGTTCCTAGATGATAGGCGGCCCGCTCTGCCATTGCCGTATCGCATCGAACGGATGGATCAGCATGATGATGTTCAGCGTCAGGTTGTCGCGGATGTGAAGGCCGACGGCGATCTCGAACACGATTGCCAGGATCACCGTCGCGATCACCGGCAGTTTCCGCGCAGCGAGAAAGCCCGCGATCATCGCCAGCGTATCGGACACCGAATTGACGATGCTGTCGCCGTAATAATCCAGCGAGATGGTGCCGGCCCGGTAACGCTCGATGATAAGCGGCGAATTCTCCAGCAACTCCCAGCCGCCCTCGATCAGCATCGCAATCAGAAGGCGTGCGATCCACGACACGCGCGGCAGCAGCAGCCAGGTCAAGCCATAGAACAGGAAGCCGTGGATGATGTGCGAGAAGGTGTACCAGTCGGCGATGTGCTGCGAGTTCTCTGAACTCAGCACCACGCCGTGCCACAACTTGACATATCCGCAGGCGCAGATCGGCACCCGGCCCATGCCGTAGAGGATCGCAGCCTGCAGCACGAGCAGTGCTACGGCGATCAAAATTCCCTGACGCGACGACAGCCCCGGCGTCGCTGGCGCCACGGCATTGTCCGCCGCGCTCATGCGGGGAGGGTTTCGATGGTGACGTTGCGGTTGGTGTAGACGCAGATGTCGGCGGCGATATCGAGCGAGCGGCGCACAATGGCCTCGGCATCCTTGTCGGAGTCCGCCAGCGCGCGTGCCGCCGCCAGCGCGTAGTTGCCGCCGGAGCCGATCGCCATCACGCCATGCTCCGGCTCCAGCACGTCGCCGGTGCCGGTCAGCACCAGCGAGACGTCCTTGTCGGCGACGATCATCATCGCTTCGAGGCGGCGCAGGTAACGGTCGGTGCGCCAGTCCTTGGCCAGTTCGACGGCGGCCCGGGTCAGTTGGCCGGGATACTGTTCGAGCTTGGCCTCGAGGCGCTCGAACAGGGTGAAGGCGTCGGCGGTGGCCCCGGCGAAGCCGCCGATGACGTCGCCCTTGCCGAGCTTGCGGACCTTCTTGGCGTTGGACTTGATGACGGTCTGGCCGATGGAGACCTGCCCATCGCCGCCGATGACCACCTTGCCGCCCTTGCGGACCGTGAGAATGGTGGTCCCGTGCCAGATCTCAGCTTGTGATGCTTGCATAAATACCTCGTTGAGGAGCCTGATCTAGGCACTGGCGTCGTCGGTTGCAATCGGGCCGCCGGTGCGGCGAATTCCGGTCACCATATCTGAAAACTCAGGCAAAAATCGCCTCATCCCGCAGTAGCGAAGGCGTCATGTGCCTGTTAAAAGGACGCTCTTTTCCAGAGTTCTGAGGCGTTCGGAGAGCACTTTTCATGCGCACGGCCACGATCAAGCGCAAGACCAAGGAAACCGACATCATGGTGTCGGTCAATCTGGACGGTACCGGCATATCCAATGTCGCGACCGGCATCGGATTCTTCGATCATATGCTGGATCTCTTGGCGCGGCATTCGCGCATCGACATCACCGTCCAGGCAGACGGCGATCTCCATATCGATTACCACCACACCACGGAAGATGTCGGCATCGCGCTCGGGCAGGCTGTGAAGCAGGCGCTCGGCGACATGAAGGGCATCACCCGCTATGCCAGCATCCACATGCCGATGGACGAGACGCTGTCGCGCGTCGTCATCGATATTTCCGGCCGGCCGGTGCTGGTGTTCAAGGCCGAGTTCCCGCGCGACAAGATCGGCGAGTTCGACACCGAGCTGGTGCGCGAGTGGTTCAACGCCTTCGCGATCAATGCCGGCGTGACGCTGCATGTCGAGACGCTGTACGGCGAGAACAATCACCATATCGCCGAGTCGTGTTTCAAGGGCCTGGCGCGCGCGCTGCGTGCCGCGGTTGCGATCGATCCGCGCGCCGCGGGCGAAATTCCCTCGACCAAGGGCACGCTCGGCGGCTGATTTGACCTGAAGCGCATGCCGGTCATGCGCTGGAATTCACTTTTGGACCATCGAGCGGCGCACGATCTTTCGTGGATCGCGCGCAACCGGGTTCCGGAGAACGATCATGGCGGTTTACACAGTTCACGGGCCGGCGAGCTATTACGGCACCGATGTGCGCACGGCGCCGGAGCAGCTCGTGTTCGTGCGGGACGGATTTTATGTCTGGGCCTTCGTGGCCGCGATCCTGTGGCTGATCTGGCATCGGCTGTGGCTGGCGCTGATCGGCTATATCGCCCTGATGATCGTTGCTGAGATCGCGATGTCGGCCGCAGGCGTCGGATCGGGCGCGCGTTTTCTGGTGATGGCCGTCATCGCATTGCTGGTCGGTCTTGAGGCGGGGTCGTTGCGTCGCTGGAAGCTCTCGCGCCGCAAATGGCGTCAGCTCGATATCGTGGTGGCGGATTCGGAAGAAGCCGCCGAACGCCGCTTCTTCGAACGCTGGAACGCCAAGACGGCGCGCGACGGCCATCGTGGCAACGCGAGTTCACCACCGCCGCTGCCGCGTGCATCGCTGACACAGTCAGAGAGCGTGATCGGATTATTTCCTGAACCAGGAGCGTCGCGTTGAGCGTTGCGATTATCGATTACGGCTCCGGCAACCTCCATTCGGCGGCAAAGGCTTTCGAGCGCGCCGCGCGCAGCATGGAGCAGCCGCAGAAGATCGTCGTGACGCGCGATCCTGAAGTTGTGTTTCGTGCCGATCGCATCGTGCTGCCGGGCGTCGGCGCATTCGCGGATTGCCGCAAGGGCCTCGACGGATTGGACGGCATGGTCGACGCCATGACCGAAGCGGTGCGCGACAAGGCGCGGCCGTTCTTCGGCATCTGCGTCGGCATGCAGTTGATGGCGACGCAGGGCAAGGAATACGTTACCACGCCGGGCCTCGACTGGATCGCGGGCGATGTCGTGAAGATTTCGCCGAACGAAGAGAACCTGAAAATCCCGCACATGGGCTGGAACACGCTCGATCTGGTGCGTGAGCATCCGGTGCTGGAGCGACTGCCGCTCGGCGACAAGGGCCGCCACGCCTATTTCGTGCACTCCTATCATCTGAACGCGGTCAATGAAGCCGATATCGTCGCGCGCGCCGACTACGGCGGGCCGGTGACGGCGATCGTGGCAAAGGACACCGCGATCGGCACGCAGTTTCACCCCGAAAAAAGCCAGCGTTTCGGTCTCGCCCTGATCTCGAATTTTCTGAAGTGGAAGCCGTGATTCTCTTTCCCGCTATCGATCTCAAGAACGGTCAGTGCGTGCGCCTCGAGCAGGGCGACATGGCGCGCGCGACCGTGTTCAATCTCGATCCGGCCGCGCAGGCGAAAACTTTCGAGACTCAGGGCTTCGAATACCTTCACGTCGTTGACCTCGATGGTGCGTTCGCTGGCAAGCCGGTGAATGCGCAGGCTGTCGAGAGCATGCTCAAGGTCGTGAAATTTCCGGTCCAGCTCGGCGGCGGCATCCGCGATCTCGCCACCATCGAGGCTTGGCTGTCCAAGGGCATCCGCCGCGTCATCATTGGCACCGCCGCTGTGCGCGATCCGGGGCTGGTGAAGGAAGCCGCGAAGAAATTCCCGGGCCGGGTTGCGGTCGGTCTCGATGCGCGCGACGGCAAGGTCGCGGTTGAGGGCTGGGCGGAAACCTCAACAGTCACGGCACTCGACATCGCGCAACGCTTCGAGGACGCCGGTGTCGCCGCGATCATCTTCACCGACATCGCCCGTGATGGGCTGCTGAAAGGCCTCAACCTCGACGCGACCATTGCACTCGCGGACGCAATTTCGATTCCCGTGATTGCTTCGGGCGGTTTCGCGTCCATCGCCGATGTGAAGGCGATGCTGGAGCCACGCGCCAAAAAACTTGAAGGCGCAATTTCCGGCCGCGCGCTCTACGACGGCCGCGTCGATCCGGCCGAGGCATTGACGCTGATCCGCAACGCGCGCGCGGCGGCATAGGAACAGCAGCGATGTTCAAGGTCCGTGTCATTCCCTGTCTCGACGTCAAGGACGGCCGTGTCGTCAAGGGCGTCAACTTCGTTGACCTGCGCGATGCCGGCGATCCGGTCGAGGCCGCGATTGCCTATGACGCGGCCGGCGCGGACGAGCTTTGTTTCCTCGACATCACTGCGACCCACGAGAATCGCGGCACCATTCTCGATGTGGTGCGGCGGACGGCGGAAGCCTGCTTCATGCCGCTCACTGTCGGCGGCGGCGTCCGCACCGTGGACGATATCCGTACACTTCTGACGTACGGCGCTGACAAAGTGTCGATCAATTCGGCGGCCGTCGCCCGGCGTGAATTCGTTAAGGAAGCCGCGGAAAAGTTCGGCGACCAGTGCATCGTGGTTGCGATCGACGCCAAGCGCGTACCGCGCGCGGGCAATTCGGATCGGTGGGAAATCTTCACCCACGGCGGGCGCAAATCCACCGGCATCGACGCCGTTGAGTTCGCGCAGGAAGTGGTCTCATTGGGCGCGGGAGAAATCCTGCTGACCTCGATGGATCGCGACGGCACCCGTCAGGGCTTCGACATTCCGCTGACCCGCATCATCGCCGACAGCGTCAAGGTGCCGGTGATCGCCTCGGGCGGCGTCGGCAATCTCGACCATCTGGTGGCGGGCATCCGCGAGGGACACGCCACGGCTGTGCTGGCGGCGTCGATTTTCCATTTCGGCGAGTTCACCATCCGTCAGGCGAAGGATCACATGGTACGGGCCGGTCTGCCGATGCGGCTCGATCCGTAGGCATGATCCCGAAAAGTGGAAACCGGTTTTCGGATAGGATCATGCTCATTCGTATGCCAAATACCTGAATCAGATCAACTCTTTGCGCTCCCTACCGGGGTAGCGAAGTGATAGAAGGCACTTTATGAGCCGTTTTACGATCCACGATCTTGCAGCCACCATCGATGCCCGCGCGGCGTCGGGAGGGGAGGCGTCCTATACCCGCAAGCTGCTGGACAAGGGCCCCGATCACTGCGCCAAGAAGCTCGGCGAGGAGGCGGTGGAAACTGTCATCGCGGCCATCGAGAACGACCGCGGCCATCTGATCGCCGAAAGCGCCGATTTGATTTTCCATCTTCTGGTGCTGCTGAAATCGCGCGGCATCGGCCTGGCGGAGGTCGAGGATGCGCTGGCACAGCGGACGCAAATGTCCGGGCTTGAAGAGAAAGCCGCGCGCAAGCGCGATTAGTTCAAATTCCGGCAGGCGCGGGGACACGCGCAGACCGGACAGGAGGAATGGCTCATGGATGTGAGGGCCGACCAGGTTCAGTACAATCCTTATCGCGTTTTCTCGCGCGCGCAGTGGGCTGCGTTGCGCGATGATATGCCGATGACCCTGACCGCCGACGAGATCGCGCGGATGCATTCGATGCACGACCGCCTCGACATGAAGGAGGTCGAGGAAATCTACCTGCCGCTGTCGCGCCTGTTGTCGTTCTATGTCGCGGCGGCCCAGCGGCTGTTCGTGGCGCAGCGGCACTTCCTCGGTATCGAGGATCGCAAGATGCCCTACATCATCGGCGTCGCCGGATCGGTGGCGGTGGGCAAGTCCACCACGGCGCGCGTGCTGCAGGCCCTGCTGGCGCGCTGGTCGCCCCGGCCCAAGGTCGATCTCGTCACCACCGACGGCTTCCTGTTTCCGAACACGGTTCTGGAGCGCGAAGGCCTGATGCAGAAGAAGGGCTTTCCCGAAAGCTACGATCTTCCCGCGCTGCTCAGCTTCCTGTCCGACATCAAGGCGGGCCGGCGGCCGGTGCGCGCGCCGGTCTATTCGCATCTGACCTATGACGTCATTCCGAACGAGGGAGTCGAAATCGACCGCCCCGACATTCTGATCGTCGAAGGCGTCAACGTGCTGCAGACCGGACGCCTGCCGCGCGACGGCAAGGCTGTTCCCTATGTATCGGACTTCTTCGATTTCTCGGTCTATATCGACGCGGAAGAACCGATCCTGCGCGAGTGGTACGTCGAGCGCTTTCTCTCGCTGCGCGACACGGCGTTCCGCGATCCGCGATCCTATTTCAGCCGCTATGCCAAGCTGTCCGACAAGGAGGCGACCGAACAGGCGCTTTCGCTCTGGACCGGCATCAACCTGGTCAATCTTGAAGAGAACATCCTGCCGACCAGGCCGCGCGCGACGCTGATCCTGAAAAAAGGCGGCGACCACGTCATCGAGACGGTTCAGTTGCGGCGGCTGTAGGGGGTATTGCAGTCATCCTTCGAGGCTCGCCGGGAAGACCGGCTTGCGCCTCAGGATGACGTTGTTGCCCATGCGACTGTTCTCATTTCCGTCACCCTGAGGTGCGAGCGCTCTTGCGCGAGCCTCGAAGGGCGACGACGGATTACGCCGCGTGCCGTGTGGCATCCGCCCCGAAGTGATCGAGGTAGCGACCCGAGATCGCTGACACCGGCATGACGATGAGGACGTCGGTGGTGCCGAACTGGTGATCGACCACCGCGCCGTCGCCGACGAACGCACCGACCCGCAGATAGCCCTTGATCAGCGGCGGCAGCATGCGCAGTGCCGCCTTGGTATCGATGTTCTCTTTCGCAATCCGATTCATCGCAACTCGGCGCGACGGATGCGCGCTGGCGCGCCAGCCCTCGGGGGCGGCGGCGAAGTGGTGCAGGAACGACAGCGGCAGGGCCAGACGATCGGGGTTGGTGCCTTCGAAACTTGCGCAGCCGATCATCACATCGAGATTGTGCCGGCGCACGTAGCTCCAGACGCCATGCCAGAGCAGTTCGACGGTGCGCTTGGTGCGGTAAGGCGGCAGCACGCAGGACCGGCCGAGTTCGAGAAACTTCAAGCCGGACTGACGTTGCATCAGGCCTGAAATGTCGAATTCGTCGCCGGTGTAGAAGCCGCCATGCTTTTCGGCGACGTCCTGGCGCAGCAGACGATAGGTTCCGACCACCGGCTGCTTGCCGCTCATGGTGGGCTTGGCGGCGTGATCGATCACCATCAGGTGGTCGCAGATCTTGTCGAACGAATCCTTGTCGCGCTGCGCGAGCATGGTCGCGGCGTCGGCAATGGCTGATCCGTTCTTGTAGAACACCTTGTAGCGCAGCTTCTGCGCGCGCTTCACGTCGCCCTTGGTCTGGGCGAGGCGGACTTCCAGCGAACCGATTTTCCCGAGTTGCGCCGAGGCGGGCTGCAACATGTCCGGAACGGCCTCGCCGCGCAGGCCGGGCATCAGCCATGTCGCCGCCGCCGTCGCCGCCGACTTCGCATGGGCGGGCCGGAGCATCTGGACCAGCGGATTTTGGCGAAACGCTTCAAGCGGGCTGCGAACGGCCTGCCGTTCAAGCAATATGGAATTTGTGTCCGGCTTCGCCGGCGCCGGTTTGTTGCCGCTCATGGCTTCCTCGCGGCTGCGCGCATTGATTCGCCAAGCGCAGCCCTGAGGCTTCAATAATCATGGTCCCGATACGGATTTATGACACCGCGCGTGCGCGGGAAGTCCTGCCTAGGCGATAACCGTTTGCGATGCCGGGATCGCAGCGAGCGCATCGGTCAGCTTGTCGCGATCGAGCGGTTTGATCAGGAAACCGTCCATTCCGGCCTCAAAGCAGGCGTAGCGATCGTCCACCAGTGTGTTTGCCGTCAGCGCGAGGATCGTGGTTCGCCGCGGGCTGCGTCCTGCTTCATGGGCGCGGATGCGCCTCGTCGCGGTCATGCCGTCGAGCTTCGGCATCTGGATATCCATCAGCACAACGTCGTACGGCGTGCCCGCGCTGTCGGCCGCGAGCCATGACTCTAGGGCCTGCTCACCGTCGGTGGTGATGACCGGCCGATGACCGAGCCGTATCAGCAGCGACCGGATCAGCAGCGCGTTGATCTCGTTGTCTTCCGCCACGAGAATCGAAAGGGCACGCGACGAAGCATTTCCTGCCACGACGACTTCAGGCATTTCAATCGCGAGAGCATCTTCATCGGGCAGGTCCGGCACCAGCGCTGCGCCGGAGGTGGTCAGGCGTGCGGCCAGCGAGGCGGCGCGCAACGGCTTCACCAGATAGGCCGTATACAATGCGGTGATAGCAGGCGTCATGTCGCGGCGCTCCGCCGGCGTGAACATCGCGATCCGGTGGGTGGTATGGCGCAGCGCCGCCTCGCCGAGATCGCGCAACTGCGCGTCGCCGCCGCCGCAATCGACCAGCACTGCATACCATGATCGCTCGGGCAACAGCGCGCGTGCAATCGATGTGTCGGCCACGGTGCAGGTCTGCGCGCCCCAGCGCTCCAGACGCCGTGCGATCAGCGAGGCTTCGATGCTCTGCGGCGCCACCAGCATGATCGACTTGTCGGTCAGGTCGGGTGCAATGAAAGGCGGTGCCGTGGCATCGTTGCGATCTTCTGCGGCAAGCGGAATCGAGAACGCGAATGTTGCGCCTTCGCCTTCGGCGCTCTCCAGCGTGATCCGCCCGCCCATGCGCCGGACGATGCGTTCGCTGATGCTGAGCCCGAGACCCGTGCCGCCGTAGTTGCGCGCGGTGCCCTCTGAGGCCTGCTCGAACTCGCGGAAGATTCGCTGCTGTGCTTCCGGCGCGATCCCGATGCCGGTGTCACGCACAAGAAACGACACTTCACCCGGCCAGATGCCCGGCTCGACAATCAGCGCGACGCCGCCGGACGGCGTGAACTTGATGGCGTTACCGGCGAGATTGAGCAGCACCTGGCGCAGCCGTGCTGCGTCGCCAATCACGCTCTGCGGCAGGCGTTCATCGACATAGGATGCGATCTCGAGCTTGCGCGTCTGCGCGCGCGGCGCGAGCAACTCGGTGATGTCCTCGACCATTGCGGCGAGCGCAAAGGGGCGCTGTTCGAGGTCGATCTTGCCGGCTTCGATCTTGGAGAAATCGAGCAGTTCGTCGATCAGCGCCATCAGGGCGTCGCCGGATGTTTTCACCGCCTTGGCGTAGGTGGCCTGTTCGGCGGTCAGCGTGGTGTCGAGCAGGAGGTTGCTCATGCCGAGGATGCCGTTCAGCGGCGTGCGGATTTCATGCGACGCCATGGCGAGGAATTTCGATTTCGCGCGGTTGGCGGAGTTGGCGAGGTCGCGTGCTTCGGCCAGCGCGCGCTCGGTTTCGGCGCGATCGGTGACGTCGCGGCCGACGCATTGCAGGTCGGCTGGCTGATGAGCGTCGCTGCGGATCAGGCCCTCGCGCCAGGCGACCCAGCGTGGACCCAGCGCACTGTCGATTTTCTGATCGTGGACGCGGGTGCCGTTCGGCTCGATCGCGATCGCGCCCTGTTCCAGCACCGGCAGGGTAAAACGCGTGCCGATCAACGCCTCGCGCGGCTTACGGGCGAGCGTGCAGTATGCGTCGTTGACTGAGGTGATGATGCCGTCGCTGTCGCGCAGCACAATCAGGTCGCTTTGGGATTCGAACAGGCTGCGGGCGTGTTCCTCGGCGCTTTTCAGCTCCCAGTTGCGATCGACCAGCGACTCGTTGTGCATCTCGATCTTGCGCATCTTCTTGCGCAGCCAGCGCATCCGCATGCTGAGCGTCGCAAGCGCCAGACAGGCTACCGCGAACAGAAAACTCGCGCCCAGCGCAAAGGCGTGCGGATCGTAAGCTTCAGTCCGGCTTCCCGAGATGAAGCCGTAAGCCCCGCCGAAGGTGGCGGAGAAGATCATCCCAGAGCGGATCGTGACACTGACCCAGGGGTAACGGCGGGCAAGGCGGCGAAGGCGCGATCTGATGCGCATGGCTCGCAACATTAAGGGCCGCTCCGCGGTTGGGTGAAGGTCTGCGCGAGAATGTGTTGGGGATGTTTCGAAGTGTTTGAAGCGCCTGCGGATCGTCGGCGGCGATAAGAACGTGGCTAACGAGACGTTAACGCCAATTCTTGTCGGGGAGTCTGATGTGAAATCACATTGATCGTTCGGCCATGCGGACGCGGCGTCCGGCGCCGACCACGAGTGCTGCAGCGTCGCGGGTGCTGAACGTGCGCGACTGCACGAAGATGCGATAATCCGCGCCGGGATCTTGCGACAGGTAGATCACCGGCTCCGACGCGGAGGCGTGGGCGGCGATGCTGACAAACGATGTATCACGGGTGACTGCGCAACTGTCGGTCTCGGCGGTCTGGGTGCCGTCGATCACGGTGAAGTCCGCCAGATCCGCGGTATCGACCACCTGAACCCGCACCGTCGCGGTTTCCGGATCGTCGGTGAAGCTGACGTGCAGCGGGTTCTGCCAGGGCGCGGTGGCGATCTGCATCGAGGCGCGGCCAAGCGCGATGCAGGGACTTGGGCTTGGGATCAACTCGCCGCCGGCGACGACGCCGGCAAGCAACAACGGAACAGCCGAAGCCAGAATCTTCAGACGCAACATGGACGCCACTCACTCAACACGGTCTCGGCATGGTCTCGCGGACGGCCGGAGCGGCGATCCGGATCATGCGCCAAAGCCGCCACAACAGGGCGGCTTATGGTTTTTGAAGTGTAAAGAGAGATCGTTACGGAACCGTTGTCGGGTGCTGATTTCGGTTACGCAGCGCGGCGCAGATCTTCCGCCAGCGCGCGATACGACAGTGCTTCGGCAAGATGAAGCCGTCCGATGGTGTCCGCGCCGTCGAGGTCGGCGAGGGTGCGCGCCACCCGCAGCACGCGGTGATAACCGCGCGCCGACAGCCGCATGGTTTCGGCGGCGTCGCGCAACAGCTTCTGTCCTTGCGCGTCGGGCTTTGCGATCTCTTCCAGCACCGCAGCCGGTGCTTCGGCGTTGGTGCGGACGTGCGGCAAACCTAACGCGGTGTAGCGCGCGATCTGAACCGCGCGTGCTGCGGCGACGCGCGCGGCGACTTCGGCAGAGCCTTCCGCCGCTGCGGGCAGGATCAGATCGGAGGCAGTAACAGCCGGTACTTCGATCCGCAGATCGATGCGGTCCATCAGCGGACCCGAAATGCGCCCCTGGTAATCCGCCGTGCAGCGGTCGATTCGTCCGCGCTTGCAGGAATAGCCGGGCTCGTAGGCGTGTCCGCAGCGGCACGGATTCATCGCCGCGATCAGCATGAAGCGCGCCGGATAAGTCACGCGATGATTGGCGCGTGACACCGCGACTTCGCCGTTTTCCAGCGGCTGGCGCAGCGAATCCAGCACGCGCGCATCGAACTCCGGCAACTCGTCGAGGAACAGTACGCCGTGATGCGCCAGCGAAATCTCGCCGGGCTTCGCGCGCATGCCGCCGCCGGTCAACGCGGCCATGCTGGCGGAATGATGTGGCGCGCGGAACGGCCGCCGCGCGGTGAGTGCGCCGCCTTCGATCTCGCCTGCAACGGACGCGATCATCGAAATCTCGAGCAGTTCGGACGGCGACAGCGGCGGCAGGATCGAGGGCAGCCGCGCCGCGAGCATGGATTTGCCAGAACCCGGACTTCCGATCATCAGCAGGTGATGTCCGCCGGCAGCGGCGATCTCCAGCGCACGCTTGGCGCTTTCCTGGCCCTTGATGTCGCGAAGATCGAGCAACGCAATCTGTCGTTCGGTAATCTTCGGTTCGGGCCGCGACAGAACCTGCGTGCCCTTGAAGTGATTGGCGATCTGAATCAGCGACGCCGCAGCGACGATCTGAATCTCGGGGCTGGCCCAAGCTGCTTCGGGGCCACAGGCGGCGGGACAGATCAGTCCTTCGTCGCGTGCATTGGCGCCGATGGCTGCGGGAAGCACACCGGCGACCGGCGCGATCGAACCGTCGAGACCGAGTTCGCCCAGCACCGTGAAACCGTTCAGTGCATCGGGCGGGATCGCGCCAATGGCGGCCATCAGTCCGAGCGCGATGGGGAGATCGTAGTGGCTGCCTTCCTTGGGCAGGTCGGCGGGCGCCAGATTGACGGTGATTCGCCGGGCAGGCAGCGCCAAACCAGAGGCAATCAGGGCGGAGCGAACCCGCTCGCGGGCTTCTGAAACGGCTTTATCGGGGAGACCGACGATGGCGAAAGCGGGCAGTCCCGGCGCGACCTGAACCTGCACGTCCACCGCGCGGGCTTCGATGCCTTCAAACGCCACCGTGGAAACGCGCTGAACCATTGCTCCCTCGCCCCCGCTGCAACCCTAGCAGGAACTTTCCCGAGCGCAAGAACATTTAGGGAACATTCGATTGGAGATCAGTCTGACGCCGAAATCCCCACTTCCGAAGTATAGGTAAAGTAATAATTTAGGTTGTTTAAGTATTGATGCAAAAGTTCTTGCAAGTTTTATTGCATTTTAACTAGGATTTTATCCTTAACCAAACATTAATGCATGAATTTACTTACGATGATTTCGATTTACCTTGTTCCTGTCGCCGGGAATCAAGGAATAAGAAAATGCCGCGCCAGTATCGCCCGTTTCCTGGTCTGGTTTTGATGTTGCTACTGGCGATGGTGATTCACCAGCACGGCCTTTTCACCGCGCGGGCATGGTCCGCCAGCACGGAGTATCTTCGGATCGCGCAAGCCGACAAGGCGGTGAGCGATCCTCACAGGCTGATCCGTGGCGAGAGGATAAACTGTCTGCTTCCTGCGGCCACTGCCGAGGCGCTCGATCCCGCGACGACAGCCGCACTTGCGGGCGCGAAGAAATTTCAGGCAGGCGAGCACTTCAAGGAAAACGCTGCGTCGTCGGCTAATGTCAGGATCGTATGGCTCGGTGCAACTTTCATGCGCCGCTTTGCCATCAAGATCGAAGACGCGAGCGGCGAGACAGCACTGCAATCCCACACGTTGCTCAGGCCATCGCTTGATCGCCACATTATCGACGACCTTGACGATGGGCATGAGACCCGTCTGGTCGATTTGTGGTGCCTGCTGAATATCCAGGCCAACGGTGAGTCCGGAATTCTCCTTGTCGATGCCGTCCCCAATATTTTTTACGTCCGCGACAGCGCCGGTGTGCTCGGCGCCGTCGATGCCGTCTGGGGAGGTGCGGGATGGGAGATTGGCGCAAGCCCGATCAATGACGCCCGCATGTGGCCTGTCCGTGCGCGCGTGATGTCGCGGTGAGGGCCGGATGCAACGGACGGTGGGAACTGGCGGGTGCGCGGCAGCGAGCGTGGTGCCCGCTGCCGCCATTTTGATGGGTCGGTCTGATCCGAAAATCGGCTCGTGGTTTTCGGATCACGACACTAGAGATTCATGATCATCGGCTCGGCGATGTAGCGGAAGCCGTCACCCGCCTTCACCACATGCCCGTAGCCCGGCCACGGGAAATGGTAGGACATCACCGCGGTCTTGTTGGCCGCGATCATGTCCAGCAGTTTGACGCGCGTGGCGGCGGCCATCTTGGGATCGGAATCGTAGGCGAATTCCATCCGCGGCCGCTCCAGCAGCAAGATCTGATGGTGCGTGAGATCGCCGAGGAAGGCGAACGACTTCCCATCCGACTGGATCATGAAAATGTGGTGGCCGAAGGTGTGGCCGGGTGCGGCGATCGCTGTGATACCGGGCAGGAATTCCTGTCCGTCCTTGAAGAACACGATCCGGTCGCGCACCGGCATCAGGTTCTTGCGGGCGTGGATGATGAAATCCTTGAGCGGTCCGTCCAGCTTCTTTTCGTCGGTCCAGAATTCCAGATCGGCCTGGCTGATATAGACCTGCGCATTCGGAAACAGCGGTTTGCCGCCCGCATCGACGATGCCGCCGATATGATCGATATGCGCGTGCGAGCAAACGATCGCATCGACGTCTTCCGGCTTGAGGCCGGCTTCGGTGATGCTCTTTTGCAGACGTCCGGTGGTCGGTCCGAACAGCTTCGAGGTGCCCATGCCGGTATCGAACAGAACCACGCGGTCGCCGAAGTTCACGATCGGCGCGTTCTGCTCAAGAACGACGTTGCTTGTGCTGAGAAAGTTGTCGCTCAGCATCTTCTGGACCTCTTCCTTCGGCACGCCGATGAATGTGCCTGAAGGATCGCCGAGCGGCAGAGGACCATCGGACACCACGGTGACTTCCGCGTTGCCGAGCGTGAAGCGATGAAAATACGGAGCCTGCGTGCCGAGCTTCGGTGCGCGCGCCAGTGCGCTACCGCTCATCATCGTTGTGCCGAGTCCGGCGCTAAGTCCGACGCCAAGCCCTGCGCCAAGAGCAAGGAGAGATCGTCGCGAAACATCAATCGTCATGCGTTCCTCCGTAGAATTTTGTTGTTCGTTGTTGGTTGTCGCGGGAGCGATTATGCGGTTCGTTTTAGCGCACTGGCAAGCGGGCGTAGATGACACCGCGCCGCAATGCGCCGGGCGCGCTCCACCGTTGCCAGGGATGTGAATCCAGATGTCCTGAAAATCAGGCGGGCTGGTCGGCCTGCGTGCTCATGCCGGGAACGAGTGTTGCGGCATCGGCGTCGAGTCCGGCGAGCTTGGGCGAAATGCGAAGGCCGAACACATGCGGAAAACGCATGATCTCGACATCGAAGTCCGCCACGGTCACGGGCGTTGCCGCGGCGGCGGATTTCGGCGCGTAGAGCCGGCCCCAGATATCAACGCCCGCGAATTGCGGAAGCTCGGTCAGGCGTATGTTGCCGATGTTGCCGTCAAAATTCAGCAGCTGCCGCGCGCGATCGTTCATCATGACGATCCAGCCATCGACCGTATGCCCGGCGTCATTGGTGATCGGCGATGCGATGACCATGGCGTCCCGCGCGGTGCGGAACAGATGGTCGTAGACCTCGAGCTGATAGCTGATCAATTCCGAATAGATCACCAGCATGACGACGTTGTCGGTGACCTTGATCGGCAGCACCAGCCGCTGCCAGAGCTGACCGCTCTGCGAGCGGCCGCCGGTGTAGCGGATAAAGGCGGGGGTCATGCGCTTGGCGACTTGTCGGTACACGTCCCTGAATTCATCCCTGAGGGGATTGGTCAGCTGGGAGAGAAGGGAGCCTGCAAGCCTCTCGCGTGCGGCAGCCTGGATGGCCTCGCCGACATAGACGTAGGCGAAGTCATCGCCGGCACTGATCATGTGAATGGAATTGGCGCGCAGTTCGTAGCTGCATTCCTCGGTCAGCCGCTGCAGCGTCAAATCATTGGTATCGTTGAGGGTTTTCCATTTGACCCACAGGAATTCCAGCGCGGCCGTGGTCAGTTCGCGCGGGATCGAGGTGCCGTTGAAAACTTCAATTGCCATGAGTCAGCCCGTTCGGTGCACGCATACCGCGTATCCGGCAGCAGCGCACGCCTCCGGCGTCAGATTGGCAGAAGGTGGTCAGCAATTGATTAAACTGTCGTCAGGCAGTTACGCGCGTTTGGCTGAAATCGCGTCCCAGACCATGGCCGCAACGTCGGGGCCGCCGAGCCGGGCGATGGCCCGGATGCCGGTCGGCGAGGTGACGTTGATTTCCGTCAGGTGGCCGTCGATCACGTCGATGCCGACGAACAGCAGCCCGCGCTCGCGCAGCGCCGGGCCGAGCCGCGCGCAGATTTCGCGCTCACGCGGCGACAGGTCGGTGGATTGCGCAGCGCCTCCGCGCACCATGTTGGAGCGCAGATCGTCCGCCGCCGGCACGCGGTTCACGGCGCCAGCAAATTCGCCGTCCACAAGGATGATGCGCTTGTCGCCGTGCTTGACCTCGGGAAGGAAGCGCTGAATCACCCACGGCTCGCGGAATGTCACCGAGAACATGTCGTAGAGCGAACCGAAATTCATGTCGTTCGGCGTAATGCGAAACACCGCAGCGCCGCCGTGTCCGTACAGCGGCTTCATCACCACATCGCCATGCTCGACGCGGAAGGCGTTGATCTCGTCCTTGTCGCGCGAGATCAGCGTCGGCGGCATCAGGTCCGGAAACTCCATCACGAAAATCTTTTCCGGCGCGTTGCGCACGCTGGCCGGGTTGTTGACGACCAGCGTTTTCGGATGAATGCGCTCGAGGAAATGCGTGGTCGTGATGTAGGCAAGATCGAACGGCGGGTCCTGCCGAAGAAGAATCACGTCGAAGGATTCGAGATCGACGCGCGTAGCATCGCCCAGCGTGAAATGATCGCCGTCCTCATCGCGCACCTTCAGCGGCTGAACGGTCGCGACCAGTTGCTCGCCCTTCAGGGAGAGTTTCTCAGGGGTATAATAGGCCAGCGCATGGCCGCGCTTCTGCGCCTCCAGCAACAGGGCGAAGGTCGAGTCGCCGCGAATGTTGATCCGCGCGATGGGGTCCATCTGGACGGCGACTTTCAGCTTCATGCTTTAAACCCGGTTGTTGAACATGCGGCGGCAATCTGTGCGATTTGGCGCAATCTTTCCAGCGCAATTCCGCGCAACCCTAGTGTCCCGAATCCGACCAGCGGTCAGGCGCTGGCGTCGAACGCCGCCATCAGGTGCCGTGGCAGATGTTTCGGCGCAATCAGGACGACGTCGAACCGCATCTCGAAAGTCGCGTGTTCAGGGCGCGTCATCAGCCATGCCTGGGCCGCCGCGACGATGCGCTGCTGCTGTTGCGGGGTCACCGAATAGGCCGCGTCGTCCAGCGTCGCGCGCGCCTTGACCTCGACGAAAGCCAGCAGGCCCCGCCTGCGCGCAACCACGTCGATCTCGCCGTAAGGGGTGCGGAAGCGCCGCGCCAGAATGCGATAGCCCTTGGCAATCAGGTAAACGCAGGCACGGCTCTCGGCGGACAGGCCGGTCTGAAACGCGGCGACGCGCGCAGGCGAGGGAGTTCTTGCGCGCGCCTTCGATAATTTCGGCGGATCGCTATCCGTCATCGCCGTCCTTTGAGAGCTCAAGCGCGCGGGCATAGATCTCGCGGCGCGGCCGTCCGGAGACTTCGACGGCGTGGGCGACGGCATCCTTGACGCTGCCGCGCGCCAGCGCTGTCCGCAGCAGATCGTCGAGTGCGTCGTCCTTCATCAATCCTGCGTCGGCGGCGGGTGGCCCGATCACCAGCACGAATTCGCCGCGCGTCTCCAGCGTATCGGAGATTGCCGCCAGTTCTGACACGGTCGCGCGGCGGACCTCCTCATGCAGCTTGGTCATTTCACGGCAGATCGCGGCGTCGCGTTTGCCCATGACGCTTGCGAGATTCTGTAGACACTCCTGCACCCGCGCGCCGCTTTCGAACATCACCAGCGTGGCGTCGATGCGCGCAAGCTCGGCGATGCGCGTGCGGCGTGCATTCTGTTTCGACGGCAGGAAGCCTTCGAAAAAGAACCGGTCCGTCGGCAAGGCGGCAACCGAAAGCGCCGCCAGCACGGACGACGGCCCGGGCAATGCGATGACCGGAAAACCCGCCGCGCTGACCTCGCGCACCAGCTTGAAACCGGGATCGGAAATCAGCGGCGTGCCGGCGTCCGACACCAGCGCGATCGACGATCCGCGCGCGAGCGCTTCCAGAATTTTCGGCCGTGCCTGCTCGGCGTTATGTTCGTGATACTGTTTGAGCGTCGCGGCGATGGAAAATCGTTCGATCAGCCGACGGGTGATGCGTGTATCCTCGCAGGCCACGATATCGACGCCCGCGAGCGTCTCCAGCGCGCGCAGCGTGATGTCGCCGAGATTGCCGATCGGGGTCGCGACCAGATAGAGCCCCGGCGCGGCCTTCGGCGCGCTGACGAGGTGCCCAGCCACCGCAAAGGTGCGGGCGGGACTGTCGGGTTCGGGCGATGAGACGGGAACATTCTTGGTGCGCATGGCGGACAATCTAGCGCCGAAGAACCGCTTCGTCTTGTTCGCATCTGCAAACAGTCCGGTGGGTTCTTCGCGCCTGAGGGGTGCGGAAAAGCTTTTGTTCTGGTTAACTTATAGCCGACAATATGCCTGAATCCTCTTCCAGATGTGTCCGAGGATCAATGCCCGGAAGAGAAATGATGGTTGCGCCGTTCACTCCAAAGCCTTCACGCAGCGGCACCACCCGTCGCAGCGCGGTCGGCCTGATTCTGGGCGCGCCGCTGGTCGCCGGCTGCGCCGGCATGCCATCTTCGTTCTCCGGCGGCGAGCAACCTGCCGGTCCGCAACAACAGCCGTCGGCGGTCGGAAGCGGCCAGGTCAAGGTCGGCCTGCTGTTGCCGCTGTCCGCGGCCGGTAACGCCGGTCTGGCCGCGCAGTCGATGCGCAACGCCGCCGAACTGGCGCTCGCGGAATTCCAGAATCCGAATCTCCAGCTTCTGATCAAGGACGACAACGGCACGGCGCAGGGCGCGCAGCAAGGGGCGCAACAGGCCGTCGACGAGGGCGCCGAGATCATTCTTGGGCCGTTGTTCGCGCAATCTGTGCCGGGCGCGGCGCAAATCGCGCGTAACCGCGGCATCCCGCTGATCGCGTTCTCGACCGATTCGAGCGTCGCCGGACGCGGCGTATATCTCCTCAGCTTCCTGCCCGAGTCCGACGTCAACCGCATCGTCGACTACGCCGCAGGCACCGGAAAGCGATCCTTCGCGGCCTTCCTGCCCGAGAACGCCTACGGCAATGTGGTCGAAGTGGCGTTCAAGCAGGCGGTCGCGCGCAAGGGCGGCCGCATGGTGGCGTTCGAAAAGTACGGCGCGGATCGTTCACAGATCGGCGCAACCGCCACAACGATTTCTCAGGGCCTCCAGAGTGCGGACGCGTTGCTGCTCGCCGATGACGGAGATGCCTTGCCCATGGCCGCCGACGCGCTTGTGGCGGCCGGTGTGAATCTCAAGCGCCTGCAATTGCTCGGCACGGGACTGTGGGACAATCCGCGCGTGTTCGGCAGCGCCAATCTGCAGGGCGGACTTTATGCCGCGCCGGATCCGTCGGGCTTTCGCGGTTTCTCCGCGCGCTATCGTGCCAAATACGGCGGCGATCCGGTTCGTACCGCGACGTTGGCGTATGACAGCGTCGCGCTGGTCGCGGCCTTGGCGCGAACGCAGGGTGGCCAGCGTTTCTCGCCCGAGGTTCTCACCAACCCGTCAGGCTTTGCGGGCATCGACGGATTGTTTCGGTTTCGCAGCGACGGCACCAACGAGCGTGGCCTTGCGGTGATGCGCGTCGGTTCGGGCGGCGGTGCCATTGCAGCAGGCTCGCCGAAGAGCTTTGGGGCGTAGCGCGCGACGTTACTTATTTCGTTATCCTTGCGAGCCTCGAAGGATGACTGGACACGCCCTTCGAGGCCTTCGCTGCGCTACGGCTCCTCAGGGTGACGGTAATTACGCCGCCAGATCCGCGACCACGGCGTCCAGCACCGGAAAACCCTGCATCGTCACGCGAACGCGGCCGTCGGGATCGACGGTGATCGCGCCTTCGTCGCACAGGATCTCGATTCGCCTTGGGTCGAGCGAACGTCCCGACAGCGCCCGGTAGCGCATCGGGTCAATGCCCTCCACCAGCCGCAGTCCCATCAAGAGATATTCGTCGGCGCGCTCTTCGCTGTTGAGAAGCTCGTCGGTGATCACGCCATGGCCCTGCGCCTCGACGCGCATCAGCCAGGTTTCCGGGCGCTTTTCGGTGGCGATGGCGTGGCGGATGCCGTCGATGTCGAGGCGGCCATGCGCACCGGGACCGATGCCGGCATACTCCTGGCCGCGCCAGTAGACGAGGTTGTGCTTGCACTCTGCGCCGGGCCGCGCGTGATTGGAAATCTCGTAGGATGGCAGGCCGAGCTTCGCGCAGACATCCTGCGTCACATCGTAAAGCGCGCGCGCCACAGCCTCATCGGGGATCTTCAGCTTGCCGGCGGCATGCAGCCCGAAGAACGGCGTCTCCGGCTCGATGGTGAGCTGGTATAGCGACAGATGTTCGGCGGCTTCCGACACCGCGATCTTCAGTTCATCTTCCCACATCCGCGGCGTCTGGTCGGGCCGCGCATAGATCAGGTCGAACGAATAGCGGTCGAACGCCGAGCGCGCGATGGCGACGGCATCGAGCGCCTCACGCGCGGTGTGCAAGCGCCCCAGCGCTTTCAGCGAGGCATCGTCCAGCGCCTGTACGCCAAGCGACACCCGGTTCACGCCGGCCGAACGATAACCCTTGAAGCGCGTGGCCTCGACGCTGGTCGGATTGGCTTCCAGCGTCACCTCGACATCGCTGGCGACGTTCCAGTGCCGGGCGATGGAATTGAGAATCGCGCCGACGGTTTGCGGCTGCATCAGCGACGGCGTGCCGCCGCCGAGGAAGATCGATGTGACTTCACGGCCCGGCGAACGCGCGGCGGTGGTCTCGATCTCGCGCTCGAACGCGCGCGCGAAACGAAACTCGTCGATCGGCGCATGACGCACATGGCTGTTGAAGTCGCAATACGGGCACTTCGACAGGCAGAACGGCCAGTGCACGTAAACGCCGAAAGCCTGTTTCGCAGCGGTGCTCATGTGAGGCAGATCTCCGCGAGCTTCACGAAGGCTTTCGCGCGATGTGAAAGGCCTAAGCCGATTGGCGGCAATCCATGCTTCTCGATGCTGGTCATCTCGCCGAAGGTGCGGCTGTGACCGTCGGGCAGAAATGCCGGATCGTAACCGAAACCCGCGGTGCCGCGCGGCGGCCACACCAGCGTGCCTTCGACGCGGGCCTCGACGTCTTCGATATGACCGTCCGGCCATGCGACGCACAGCGCCGAGACGAAGTGCGCCTTGCGTTGCGCAGGCTCCTTCGCGCCGCGCTCCTGCAGCAGGCGCTCGATCTGCGTCATGGCGGCGAGAAAATTCTTGTCCTCGCCGGCCCAGCGCGCCGAATAGATTCCGGGTTGTCCGTCGAGGGCGCCGACCGCCAGTCCCGAATCGTCCGCGAAGGCCGGAAGCTGCGTCGCCTTCGCCGCTGCGACAGCCTTGATGCGGGCATTGGCCTGAAAGGTCGTTCCGGTCTCATCCGGCTCAGGGAGACCGAGTTCCGCCGCCGACACCGCTTCCACGCCGTAAGGCGCAAGCAGTTCGCGCATCTCGACGAGCTTGCCGGGATTGTGGGTCGCGATCACAAGGCGGCCGGTGATTCGGCGATGTTGAATCATGAATACTTATAACCGATCCGTCATTCCGGGGCGCGGCCGCCTTTTTGGCGGACGCGAACCCGGAATCCCATCATGTTCATCTCGAACAGATTCCGGGTTCGCATGCGGCAAGAGCCGCCTGCGCCCCGGAATGACAACCTTCACCTACGCCACCGCCATTTTTTGCAGGTCGACCAGCCGGGCGATACCCTTTTGGGCCAGCGCCATCAGGTTGAGAAATTCCTCCTGCGAGAACGGAGTCTTCTCGGCGGTGCCCTGCACCTCGATGATGCGGCCGTCGCCGGTCATGACGAAGTTCGCGTCGGTTTCGGCCTCGGAGTCTTCCGCATAATCAAGATCGAGCACCGGCGTGCCGTTGTAGATTCCGCAGGAGATCGCGGCGACGTTGTTGCGCAGCACGTTCTCGTTCTTCAGCATGTTGCGGGCCTTCATCCACTGCAGGCAATCCGCCAGCGCAACCCATGCACCGGTGATCGCGGCGGTGCGGGTGCCGCCATCGGCCTGAATGACGTCGCAGTCCACCGTGATCTGGCGCTCGCCGAGTGCCACGAGGTCCACGGTGGTGCGCAGCGAGCGGCCGATCAGGCGCTGGATTTCGACGGTGCGGCCGCTTTGTTTGCCGGCGGCGGATTCGCGGCGCATGCGCTCATGGGTGGCGCGCGGCAGCATGCCGTATTCGGCGGTGACCCAGCCGCGGCCCTGACCCTTCAGCCATGGCGGCAGGCGGTCTTCCAGCGTGGCGGTCACCAGCACGTGGGTGTCGCCGAACTTCACCATGCAGGAACCCTCGGCGTATTTGACCACACCCCGTTCCAGCGTGACGGGGCGCAGTTCGTCGGGCGCGCGACGGCTTGGCCGCATGAGAAAATCCTCCGAAAACATGGGAAATGTCGATTTGGCGCTGCTTTTAGGGGCTTGGGCCCGCAGCGGCAAGGGCCGATAAGGGTGTTGCGCGAATGCGGCTTGTCATGACGCCGCGCGATGGACAATTGTAGCAAGAACAACCCGTTTGGAGCCCGATTTGGCCCACCACGAGCCGACAGGTCATCTGATCACACCGAACGCGGGGCTGGCGCAGCTCAACGAGCGGTCGCGGGATATTTTCCGTCAGATTGTCGAGAACTATCTGGCCACCGGCGAGCCGGTGGGCTCGCGCAACATCTCGCGCCTGATCACGATGCCGCTGTCGCCGGCCTCCGTGCGCAACGTGATGTCGGATCTGGAGCAACTCGGACTGATCTACGCGCCGCATACGTCGGCGGGCCGATTGCCGACCGAACTGGGGCTGCGCTTTTTCGTTGATGCACTGATGCAGGTCGGCGATCTGACCGAGCCGGAACGGCAGTCGATCGAGACACAACTCAAATCCGTCGGCGGTGCGTCGTCGGTCGAAGCCGCGCTGAGCGAAGCGCTGACGCGATTGTCGGGTCTGACGCGTGCGGCCGCGGTCGTGCTGACGGCGAAGGCGAACGTGCGCCTCAAGCATATCGAATTCGTGCGGCTGGAGCCGACGCAGGCGCTGGTGGTGCTGGTTGCGGAAGACGGCCAGGTCGAGAATCGCGTGCTGCCGTTGCCGCCGGGCGTGCCATCGTCCGCGCTGACCGAAGCCTCGAATTTTCTCAATGCGCGGATTCGCGGACGCACGCTGGCCGAAGCGCGCAGCGAACTCGAAACCGCGCTGACGGCGGGCCGCGGCGAGCTGGATCAGCTCACGCAGAAAGTCATCGCGGCGGGCATCGCGAGCTGGTCGGGCGGCGCCAGTGACGAGCGCCAGCTGATCGTTCGCGGTCACGCCAACCTGCTGGAAGACCTTCACGCGATGGAGGATCTCGAACGGGTGCGGCTGCTGTTCGACGATCTCGAAGCCAAGAAGGGCGTGATCGATCTTCTGGGCCGCGCCGAGCGCGCCGATGGCGTGCGGATTTTCATCGGCTCGGAGAACAAGCTGTTCTCGCTGTCCGGCTCATCGACCATCATCGCGCCCTATCGCGACGGCGCGGGTCATATCGTCGGCGTGCTCGGCGTGATCGGTCCGACACGGCTGAACTACGCGCGGGTCATTCCGATGGTCGATTATGCCGCCCGGATCGTCAGTCAGCTGATCGGCAAATAGCGCGTTAGCGCTTGATTTTCCGCGCCTAAAGCACGATATGCGGGCTAACAATCCCACATGATCTAGACGATTTGCTGAAAAGGTGAGTTATGGCCAATTCCAACGGGCGCAAGGAACAATCGGAGGCCGCCGCCGCGCAGGACAGCGCGAACGGTTCCGTGACCGACAAGGAGCCTGTGGTCTCAAAGCCTTACGTGATGCCTGACGATCCTGAAGAAGGTTCGGTCGAAGCGCTCACCAAGGAAGTCGCCGAGGCCAAAGATCGTATGTTGCGCACGCTCGCGGATATGGAAAATCTGCGCAAGCGGACCCAGCGCGAAGTCGCCGACGCACGGACCTACGGCATCACCGCGTTCGCGCGCGACGTGCTCGACATCGCCGACAATCTGCAGCGTGCGTTGGATGCCGTGCCGATGGAAGCACGTGAGGCCGCCGATCCTGGTCTCAAGGCGCTGATCGAAGGCGTCGAACTGACCGAGCGTTCGCTGCACAAGACGCTGGAGAAAAACGGCGTGCAGAAGCTCGATCCGCTCGGCGAGAAGTTCGATCCGAACTTCCATCAGGCGATGTACGAGGTTCCGGATTCCTCGGTGCCGACAGGCACCGTGGTGCAGGTCGTGCAGGGCGGCTACACCATCGGCGAGCGCGTGTTGCGCCCGGCGCTGGTCGCGGTCGCCAAGGGCGGCGCGAAGGCTGCGCCCGCCGCCGCGCAGGATTGACCGAAGGACTGACTTGCCTCAGAGCGTCATTCCGGACAGGCCGCGGAGCGGGCTGATCCGGAATCTCGCAGAGTTTATCAGATTCAACTTCGATATTCCGGGTTCGCTCGCAAACGCTCGCGCCCCGGAATGACGACTTTTCAATCTACCGCGGATCGATGCCGTCGCGCACCGCGCGAAAGCGTGGAAACGCCTTCGGCCAATCGTCGCGCGTCGCGCTTGCGATAATGCGCAGCGACGTGCCGCCGCCGAACCTCAGCCACTGCACGACGGTGACCGGCGTGTCGTTCTTGCCGGTGACAGCCTCGATTCGCGTCTCGTATCCGGCGCCGCCGTCGATCCGCAGCGGCTCGTTCGAGATGATGCGCGCATTGCGAAGGCCCGGAATGGCGGCGGCGGTCTGTTGCGCAAAGCGTCCGCGATCGTCCGGCGACGCGGGCCCCGCCGCGGTCAGGCCGATCACCATGTAAGGTGCACCGTCCAGCGTGGTATCTTCGGTGCCGTCGGTCAAAAGGATCGACGAGCGCGGAGCGAGCGTGCGGACGGTCTTGAAATCACTGAGTTCGCCGATCTTGAACGGCATCAGGCTGAGCTGTTCCTCGGTCGGCACGTCATTGCGCAGTTTCGCCGAGGCGAACATCTTGCGCATGGTCTCATCGGATAGCGGTTTCTCCGCATCCTCGCGTATCTGCGCGATGATGTAGCCGGTGAATTTCTCGCCGGAGATGATCACCGAATACATCTTGATCGTGGTTGCGCCGTCCTTGCCGGTATCGGAGGTAATGAACGCCTTGCCCGCCGCGGTCTCAAAAGCCTCCGGCTTGGAGCCTGTTGCGGGGGACTTGCCCTCCTTCACGGCGGCCTCGACCGTTGCGAAGGCTGCGGGCGGGATCTCGGCGAGCCCGACCTTGATCTTCTGGTCCGCGGATTCGAACCCCAGGAATTCCTTGGCCACGGCGAGCCCTTCGGCGGGCTCCAGCCCGACGCGCGCGCCCGAGGGGAATACGGGGTCAGCGGCAAGAGCCGGCGATGCGGTGACAATGGAGACGATGGCAAGAACGCGGACGATCGTTTTCATGAGACCTGACTGATGTCGTATTGAGGCGGTTCAATGGTCGGACACGGCGTGAGGCGGTCCGGTCCGTTCGGGGCGTAACTGTTTCTGCGCCGGGCCAACAGATCAAGGCCCGAATCGTTGCAAATTGACGCATTCGCCGCCGTTCCCGGAGGCAAACGGGGGCTCCGGAAATTCCATTTTCCCTGCTGTTTACAAGGGCTGGTCCTTGCGGGGCCATGCCCCCCTCCTATATGAGGCGGAGCGTCGCGACGTCGCGAATATTTGATATTGGGGGTTTGGATTGGTGCGCCGTCAGGGCCCAGCCAACCTGCCGCAAAAAGAAGGACTAGGAGACCATGGGAAAGGTCATCGGGATCGATCTCGGCACCACGAATTCGTGCGTCGCCGTGATGGACGGCAAAACACCGAAAGTAATCGAGAACGCCGAGGGCATGCGGACGACCCCGTCCATCGTCGCCCTCACCGACGATGGTGAGCGCCTCGTCGGCCAGCCGGCCAAGCGTCAGGCTGTGACCAATCCGGAAAAGACCATCTTCGCCGTGAAGCGCCTTATCGGCCGCCGTTACGACGATCCGACGGTCGAAAAGGACAAGAAGCTCGTCCCCTATAAAATCGTGAAGGCCGGCAACGGCGATGCGTGGGTCGAGGCCGACGGCCAGAGCTACTCGCCTTCGCAGGTCTCCGCTTTCATTCTGCAGAAGATGAAAGAGACCGCGGAAGCCCATCTCGGCCAGAAGGTCGATCAGGCGGTCATCACCGTTCCTGCCTATTTCAACGACGCACAGCGTCAGGCCACCAAGGACGCCGGCAAGATCGCCGGCCTTGAAGTGCTGCGCATCATCAACGAGCCGACCGCGGCCGCGCTCGCCTACGGTCTCGACAAGACCAAGCAGGGCACCATCGCGGTGTACGATCTCGGCGGCGGCACCTTCGACGTGTCGATCCTGGAGATCGGCGACGGCGTGTTCGAAGTGAAGTCGACCAACGGCGACACGTTCCTCGGCGGTGAAGACTTCGACATGCGTCTGGTCAGCTATCTGGCCGACGAGTTCCAGAAAGAGCAGGGCATCAACCTGCGCAACGACAAGCTTGCCTTGCAGCGTCTGAAGGAAGCCGCTGAAAAGGCCAAGATCGAACTGTCGTCGACGACGCAGACCGAAATCAATCTGCCGTTCATCACGGCGGACGCGTCCGGTCCGAAGCATCTGACAATGAAACTCACCCGCGCCAAGTTCGAAGCGCTGGTCGACGATCTGGTGCAGAAGACGGTCGAGCCTTGCCGCAAGGCGCTGAAGGACGCAGGTCTGTCGGCTGCCGAGATCAACGAGGTTGTTCTGGTCGGCGGCATGTCGCGCATGCCGAAGGTGCAGGAAGTCGTCAAGCAGCTGTTCGGCAAGGAGCCGCACAAGGGCGTCAACTCGGACGAAGTCGTCGCCATCGGCGCGGCCATTCAGGCCGGTGTGCTGCAGGGCGACGTCAAGGACGTGCTGCTGCTCGACGTTACGCCGCTGTCGCTCGGCATCGAAACGCTGGGCGGTGTGTTCACGCGCATCATCGAGCGCAACACCACGATCCCGACCAAGAAGGGCCAGGTATTCTCGACCGCCGAGGATAATCAGGGCGCGGTGACCATTCGCGTGTTCCAGGGTGAACGCGAGATGGCGGCCGACAACAAGATTCTCGGTCAATTCGACTTGATGGGAATTCCTCCGGCGCCGCGCGGCATGCCGCAGATCGAGGTCACGTTCGACATCGACGCCAACGGCATCGTCAACGTGTCCGCGAAGGACAAGGCGACCAACAAGGAACAGCAGATTCGCATTCAGGCGTCCGGTGGACTGTCTGACAGCGACATCGAGAAGATGGTCAAGGACGCCGAGGCCAATGCGGCCGAGGACAAGAAGCGCCGCGAGGCGGTCGATGCCAAGAACCATGCCGACGCGCTGGTGCACTCCACCGAGAAGGCACTGGCCGAGCATGGCGCGAAGGTCGGCGAGCCCGAGCGCAAGGCCATCGAAGACGCGCTGGCGGATCTGAAGGAAGCCCTGAAGGGCGACGATGCCGAAGCCATCAAGACCAAGACCAATACGCTTGCGCAGGCTTCGATGAAGCTCGGCGAGGCGATGTATACGCAGCAGGCCGAGGCGGACGCCAAGAAGGATGCTGCCAAGGACGACGTCGTTGACGCCGAGTTTACCGAAGTCGACGACGATAAGACCAACAAGAAGTCCGCGTAACCAGCTCACGATCAGCCTCCCCTTCAAGGGGAGGCTTTTCGCGGCGAACCAAACCACAGATCCAGACTCGCATGATCCAGATCAGCCATGTCTAAGGCCTGCTATTACGAGACGCTGGAAGTCGAACGCTCCATCGACGAAGCCGGACTGAAAACGGCCTTCCGCAAGCTCGCCATGAAATGGCACCCGGACAAGAATCCGGGCGACCCGTCGTGCGAGCACAAGTTCAAGGAAATCTCCGAGGCCTACGAAATCCTCAAGGACGGCAACAAGCGCGCCGCCTACGATCGCTATGGCCATGCCGCGTTTGAGCAGGGCAACGGCGGCGGCCACGGGCCGGGATTCGGCGCGGGCTTTGCGTCCTCCTTCTCCGATATTTTCGAAGACCTGTTCGGCATGGCCGGACAGCGCGGCGGCCGTGGCGGCCGCGAGCGCGGCGCGGACCTGCGCTACAATATGGAAATCACGCTGGAGGAAGCCTTCTCCGGCAAGACCGCGCAGATCAACATCCCGGTCGCTGTGACCTGCGAGACATGCTCCGGCACCGGCGCCAAGGCGGGCACCAAGCCGAAGACCTGCTCGACGTGCGGCGGCGCAGGCCGTGTTCGCCAGGCGCAAGGGTTTTTCACGCTGGAGCGCACCTGCCCCGGCTGTCAGGGCCGTGGCCAGATGATCGAGACGCCGTGCGGCTCCTGTTCTGGGCAAGGCCGCGTGCAGAAAGAGCGCACGCTGTCGGTCAATATTCCGCCGGGCGTCGAGGACGGCACCCGCATTCGTCTCTCCGGCGAGGGCGAGGCGGGCGTGCAGGGCGGTCCTGCGGGCGATCTCTACATTTTCCTGTCGCTGGCTTCGCACAAGTTCTTCCAGCGCGACGGTGCGGACCTGCATTGCCGCGTGCCGGTGTCTATGGTGACCGCGGCGATGGGCGGCGAATTCGAAGTGCCGACCATCGATCAGGGCAAGACCAAGGTGAAAGTGCCGTCAGGCACCCAGTCCGGCCGCCGCTTCCGCGTCGCCTCAAAGGGCATGCCTGTGCTGCGCTCCCGGCAGATGGGCGACATGTACGTCCAGGTCGTGGTCGAGACGCCGCAGAACCTCACCAAGAAGCAGAAAGAGCTGCTGGCGGAGTTCGAAAAGCTGTCGTCCGGCGAAACGCAGCCCGAAGCGGCTGGATTCTTCAAGATGGTCAAGGACTTCTTCGGAACCCGCGCCAATACGCCATAGTGCGGGCTCGAAGGTTCGCATCATCAGTGCGGCCTGCCCGCCATGCGAAGCTGGGCGCCAAACCACACGCGAATCGTAGCCGCTAGCGTCTCTTTGAAACCGAAATGCGCTACGGAACATATTGCAAAATCAAGCTAACTTTGGATTTGGGACACCAGCATGCGTCCTTGACGCTTTTTGCTTGCGTCTATACCCATTTGTGAAGGAAATTTGACGCCTCGCCCGTCCCCGGGCTCCTTTGGAAGTATCATGGCTCCCCAGTCCACTGTGCGTGCGTTGAAAAAGCCGCTTCGTCTCGACGAGGTTCGCTTCCTCCGCTCCTGGATTGAAAAGCCCCTGCACATGGGCGCGGTGATGCCCTCCAGCAAGGCGCTGGCGCGCACGGTCGCGCGTTACGTCGATCCGCATTCCGACGGACCTGTCATCGAACTTGGGCCCGGCACCGGCGCCATCACCGATGCGCTGATCGCGCACGGCGTTGCCGAGAAGCGCCTGGTGCTGGTGGAGTTCGATCCGGGCTTCTGCGCGCTGCTGCGTGAGCGTTATCCGCAGGCGACCGTGGTTCAGGGCGATGCCTACAATCTCGACCTGACACTGGCGGAGCTGAAAGAGCCGGCCGCCGCGATGGTGTCCGGCCTGCCGCTTGTCACCAAGCCGATGCTGGTCCGCCTGAAGCTGATGCGCGACGCATTCCTGAAAATGGAAGCGGGTGCGCCCTTCATCCAGTTTACCTATTCGGTGGCGCCGCCGATCCCGAAATCCCTGCCGGGAATCCGCACCCAGGCTTCCGAGCGGGTCTGGATGAACCTGCCACCCGCGCGCGTCTGGGTCTATCGCAAGGGCTGACTGGTCTTTACGCCGTCATTCCGGACAGGTCGCGTGAGCGGACTGATCCGGAATCCAGAAGAGTTCATTCCTTATTGCTTCAAGATTCCGGGTTCGCTCGCAAGGGTTCGCGCCCCGGAATGACACCGGGCATGGATTTCGTCAGCAGCCTTTCCTCGTCCCGCCTTTTGCGTCTCAAAATCCGCCAAGCTATAAACCTGTCGCGCCTTCGCCCTGTCCGAAGGTGACAGGGACATCATGGCCGCGCTGAAAATCCTCGTCATTCCCGGCTCGCTGCGCACTGGCTCGTTCAACGCGCGACTGGCCGCCGTGGTGGTCAAGGAACTGGCGCTGCTCGACGTCGATGTCACGCTGATCTCGCTCAGCGATTATCCGCTGCCGATCTATGACGGCGACCTTGAGGTGAAATCCGGCGTGCCGGCCAACGCCGTCAATCTCAAGCGCATGATCAGCGCGCATCACGGCGTGTTCATCGTCAGCCCGGAGTACAATTCGTCGGTGCCGCCGCTGCTCAAGAACGCCATCGACTGGGTGACGCGGGTGCGCGACCGCAATGAGACGTTCGGCCAGGTGTTTCGCGAGCGTGCCTTCGCGATCGGTGCCGCGTCCGACGGAAAATTCGGCGGACTGCGCGTGCTGATGGCGCTGCGCCAGATTCTGGCGCTCGGCTGCGGTGCGACGGTTGTGCCGAAACAGATGGCGCTGTCGTTTGCGGGTCAGGCGTTCGACGAAATGGATCGCCTGAAAGATCCGGCCGACGCCGAATTGCTGCGCGGGACCCTGCGTCAGTTGATCGACACCTCCCAACAGATGATGTGAGTCGTTATGAAGCCAGCCCATGTTGAGTCCCGCGACCGGCTGATCGTCGCGCTCGATCTCTCCAGCGTCGAGACCGCCGAAGCGCTGATCGCTCGGCTCGGCGACAGCGTGACGTTCTACAAGATCGGCTACCAGCTTGCTTACGCCGGCGGGCTTTCGCTGGTGCCGAAACTTGCGGAACGCGGCAAGAAGGTTTTCGTCGATCTCAAGCTGCACGATATCGGCAATACGGTTGCCAAGGGTGTCGAGAGCATCGCCAAACTTGGCGGAACTTTCCTGACGGTGCACGCCTATCCGCAGACCATGAAAGCGGCGGTCGAGGCACGCAGCTCATCGCTGAAAATTCTCGCGGTCACGGTTCTCACGTCCTACGACGACGACGACCTGCACGCGGCGGGTTTTCGGTTCGGCGTCTCCGATCTGGTCGAGGCGCGCGCGCTGCAGGCGCAGGCGCTCGGCATCGATGGTCTGGTGTGTTCCGGCGAAGAGGCTGCCACCGTGCGCGGCATCGTCGGCGCGCAGATGGCGCTGGTGACGCCGGGCATCCGTCCCGCCGGCAGTGCGGTGGGTGATCAGAAGCGCATCATGACACCGGGCCGCGCCATCACGGCGGGCGCGGATTATCTCGTCGTCGGCCGGCCGGTGGTGGAAGCGACTGACCCGAAAGCGGCGGCGGAGGCCATCGTCGCCGAAATCGTTCAGGCTGGCGGCTGATCAGTGGCACTTCAGCCCGGCATATTCGGTCGGCATGCCCGGACTTGTTCCGGGCATCCACGTCTTTCCTGATGCAGTCCAAGACGTGGATGGCCGGGACGACGCCCGGCCATGACAGGAATAGGGGTTAAACCAAAAGGAGACGCAAATGCCCAAGGGTTACTGGATCGCGCGCATCGATGTGCATGACCTCGAAGCCTATAAAAAGGATTACGTCGCGCACAACGGCGCGGTGTTCAAGAAATACGGTGCGAAGTTTCTGGTGCGCGGCGGCATCCATGAAGCGCATGAAGGTCCGGCCCGCTCGCGCAACGTCGTGATCGAGTTCAAGGACTACGAGACCGCGTTGGCTTGTTATCGCTCGCCGGAATACGCCGATCTGATCGCCAAACGCGCCCCGCATTCCAAGGGCGAGATCGTCATCATCGAAGGCTACGACGGCCCGCAGCCCTGAGGCGCCTCGCCCGTATTCGGTTCTCGGCGGCACGAAAGGCACTGCCCGGTCGCGGTTGCCGCCGTGGCCCCGCGCCGCTATACCGCCAAAGCGAGTTCTGAAACGGGTTTTGAGGGCTGGAAATGGCCGATATGCGCCTGATCGTTGCTGGAGCCGGGGGCCGGATGGGCCGGACCCTGATCCGCGCCATTGCCGAGACCGAGGGCGTCACGCTCGCCGGGGCGCTGGAAGCACCGGGCTCTGACCTCCTGGGCCAGGATGCGGGCGTACTCTCGGGGCTTCCCGCCAACGGCATCGAACTTTCCGGCGACCTCTGGACCCTGTCGAAGAACGCCGACGGCATTCTCGATTTCACCGTGCCCGCCGCGACCATCGCCAATGTCGCCATTGCCGCCCAGCGCGGCATTGTCCACGTCATCGGCACCACCGGCCTGACGGCGTCGGACAACGCGGTCATCAAGAGCGTGACCTCGCAGGCCATCGTCGTGCAGTCCGGCAATATGAGTCTTGGCGTCAATCTGCTGGCCGCACTGGTGAAGCAGGTGTCGAAGTCGCTCGATGAGGATTTCGATATCGAGATTCTCGAAATGCACCACAGGCAGAAGATCGACGCGCCGTCAGGCACCGCCTATCTGCTCGGGCAGGCGGCGGCGGACGGCCGCGGCATCGATCTCGAACAGCGCTCGGTGCGCTCGCGCGACGGATACACTGGCGCGCGCAATCCGGGAGACATTGGTTTCGCGACACTGCGCGGCGGCACCGCCACCGGCGATCATACGGTGATCTTTGCGGGTCCCTATGAACGTATCGAGCTTGCGCACAAGTCGGAGGATCGCATGATCTTCGCGCGCGGCGCGCTGAAGGCGGCGATGTGGGCGCAGGGCAAGAAGCCCGGACATTATTCGATGACCGACGTGCTCGGTCTCAGCAGCAACTGACATTCTAGAGAGTTGGAACTGAAAGAATGAGCGACCGTCTTCTCGTCCTCGTGCGTCACGGCCAGAGCGAATGGAATCTGAAGAATCTTTTTACCGGCTGGAAGGACCCCGGCCTGACTGAGCTTGGTATCAAGGAAGCCGTCGCCGCCGGCCGCAAGCTGAAGGAGCAGGGGCTGACGTTCGATGTCGCCTTCACGTCGGTGCTGACGCGCGCGCAGCACACGCTTGATCTCGCGCTTGAGGAAATGGGCCAGACCGGAATTCCGATCACGCGCAATCTCGCGCTGAACGAGCGCGACTACGGCGAGCTGTCCGGCCTCAACAAGGATGACGCCCGCGCCAAGTGGGGCGAGGAGCAGGTGCTGATCTGGCGGCGTTCCTACGACGTACCGCCTCCGGGTGGCGAAAGCCTGAAGGACACGCTGGCGCGCACGCTTCCCTACTATGTGCAGGAAATCCTGCCGTCGGTGCTGCGCGGCCAGCGCACGCTGGTGGCAGCGCATGGCAATTCGCTGCGCGCGCTGATCATGGTGCTGGAAAAGCTGACGCCGGATCAGATTCTGAAGCGCGAGCTCGGCACCGGCGCGCCGGTGGTCTACCGGCTCAACGCCGACGCCACGGTGGCGTCGGTGGTCGACCTGGCGTGATAGGCAAATTTCAGATGTCATTGCCGGGCTTGACCCGGCAATCCATCTTTCTTGAAGATCTTTTTGAAGAGCGATGGATGCGCGGGTCAAGCCCGCGCATGACGTCAGTATATGTTGCAGGTATTACTGCCCCGCCGCCTGTCCGCTTTCCCAGCCGAGCATCGCGCGCTTGCGCGTGATGCCCCAGTGATAGCCGGTGAGCGCGCCGCTCTTGCCGATCACGCGGTGGCACGGCACCACGAACGAAATCGGATTTCTGCCGACCGCAGCACCAACGGCGCGCGAGGCCTTCGGCGACGAAATCTTGCAGGCGACATCCGAATAGGTGGTGGCGCGGCCCATCGGAATCCTCAAGAGCGTTTCCCAGACCCGGACCTCGAAGTCGGTGCCGATCAGCACCACGCGCAGCGGCTGGTCCGCGCGCCATTGCGAGGAATCGAAAATCCGTTTCGCGAACGGCGCGGTCTCCGCAAACGACTCGATGTAGGTCGCGAGCGGCCAGCGCCGCTGCATGTCGGCCAGCGCCGGCATCTCCTCGCCCTCGTCGGCGAACGCCAGACCCGCAAGGCCGCGCTCGCTGGCGATGATCACCGCCATGCCGAACTGCGAGGGATGAAAGCCGTAGCGCAGCGTCATGCCCGCGCCGCCCTTCTTCCATTCGCCCGGCGACATCGCTTCGTGAGTCACAAACAGATCATGCAGCCGTCCCGGACCGGAGAGGCCGGAGTCATAGGCGGCGTCGAGCACGCTGGCGGAATCGCGCAGCAGACGCTTGGCATGGTCGAGCGTTAGCGCCTGCATGAAGTCTTTCGGCGTCAGCCCGGCCCAACGCCGGAACAGATGATGCAACTCGTCGGGGGTAAGATGCGCGGCGTCGGCCATCGCCTCGATGGTCGGCTGCGTGCGCCACTGCTCGGAGATGAATCCGATGGCGCGGCGCACCGAATCGTAGTCGCGCAACGCCGCGCCCTGCTTGGACGGCTTTGCGAGGTGCAGATCGGGGAGCATGGATTTCATCACAGGCATATTGGCTGTATTCATCATGGCGGCATCCGTTATGCGGTGTCCATCATGATCCGGATGTAGGCCGCCTGTACCCGCGCAACCACCCGTTTCCCGATGTGCGTTCAGGTCACCGGATTGTAGGTCGGGCCGCGCTTGGCGGCCTGGAGGGCCTCCCGTAACGCGATGGAAAAACTTGCTTTTTCGTCCGGCCCGAGAAAGTTTCCGACGGAGAGGCGGCGGCCCCGGGAGACCAGATAGAGCTTCTCGATGCCGAATTCGGCGTGGGCTTTCTGCTCGAGCCGGACCCACATCGGATTGAGCGTCCATTCGACGACGTGACCGCGATGGCTGACGCGGCGGACGCGGATTTCGTAAGGCGTCACCACGATGTCCTCGGTGGCGGCGGCGCGGCGGAAGTTCACCTTGAACGCCCAGTAGATGATCAGGGCGTTGAGTCCGAAAAAAGCGAACACCGGCCACGCACCCATCATCAGGAACATGACGCCCGCCGCGAAACTGACCACGGTAACAAACGTCATCAGCGCGATAAATCCGCCGCGGCTGAGCGAGCGATGCGGCGTCACCCGCGCGCTGAACAACGGCGTGTCCGCGATATGCCCCGGATCAAAATTGTTGCGCTCGTCCATGAGGTCACTCTAGCGCATTCCCGGCATGATCGCTTCCGAAAACCGGTTCCCTCGTTTCGGGATCATGCCTATACCGGGATCATGGCGAAAAAGGCGATCACGACCCGTTCAAAATCCCGGCCGAAGGCGCGTGCGGCTGTGCCGGTGAGGCGGATTCCAAAAACAGCGAAACCGAAACCTTCGAAGTTCAAGCCTTCGAAGTTCAAGCCCTGGACCCATGCCGAAGTGGTCGAGGTCTTCAGCCGCTTTCGTGCGGCCAATCCCGAGCCGAAGGGCGAGCTGGAACATCTCAACCCGTATACGCTGCTGGTGGCGGTCGCGCTGTCGGCGCAGGCAACCGACGTCGGCGTCAACAAGGCGACGCGGCATCTGTTCCCGGTCGCCGACACGCCGGAAAAAATGGTGGCGCTCGGCGAGGAACGGGTGCGCGACTACATCAAGACCATCGGTCTCTATCGCACCAAGGCCAGGAACGTCATCGCGCTGTCGGAGCAGTTGATCGCGCTGCACGGGAGCAAAGTGCCGCACGATCGCGAGGCGCTGGAGGCGTTGCCGGGCGTCGGCCGCAAGACCGCCAACGTGGTGCTCAACATCGCATTCGGCGAATCGACCATCGCGGTGGACACCCATCTGTTTCGCGTCGGCAACCGCACGGGCCTTGCGCCCGGCAAGACGCCGCTCGCGGTCGAACTGGGATTGCTCAAGATCGTGCCGCCGGAATTCGCGCGTCACGCCCATCACTGGCTGATCCTGCACGGCCGCTATACCTGCGTCGCGCGCAAGCCGCGCTGCGAGGTGTGTCTCATCAGTGATCTGTGCCGGTGGCCGGAGAAGACGGTGATGACTTGAGCCACATGTGATTCCGGACAGCCCGTGCAGCGGCTGATCCGGAATCCCGAAGAGTTCATCGGAAACAACTTTGAGATTCCGGGCTCGCTCGCCAGAGCTCGCGCCCCGGAATGACGACTAGGCCGCTCAAGCCGCCGTCACATTCGCCTTTCGCACTGGCTCGATAAGCTCGGGGCGCGGGCCGGACAGCCGCTTGTGCATGTGGACCATGAAGGCCATGCCGAACAGCGGCGTGGCAAGATTCACGATCGGGATCGACACGAAGGCGGCGATGAACAATCCCGCCGCGAACACGGTGGCGCTGTTCTGCTTGCGCATGATCTTCGCTTCTTCCGGCGTGCGGAAGCGCATCGCGGCGAGTTCGAAATATTCGCGGCCAAGCAGCCATGCTGTGGCGATGAAGAACACGATAAAGCCCGCGCCTGCGATCAGCACGAACGGTAGCGCGACCACATAAACCAGGATGGTGAGCAGCGCGGTCTTTGAGCCCTCGGTGATGGCGCGCCCGACCGGCAGCGCCGTGCCCGGACGTTCGGCCGGATAATGCTGGCGCTCGACAATGTCGGCGACGTCGTCGACGAACACGCTGGCGACCAGCGAGGTGATCGCGGGCATCAGGAACACCGCGCCGACCACGATGCCGAGACCGGCCGCGATTGAGACGATCCACGCGAGGATGTTGATCAGCATGTGATAGTCGGAGCCGACCATCGTCTCCGCCCAGACCTCTCCCGATCCGGCGAGCCAGCTCAGCACCCGCTGCAGCCCGACGGCGGCTGCGACGATCATCACCAATGCCAGGCCGACCGACTTCCACAGGATGGAGCGCATCGGCGGCGACAGGATCTGGGACAACGCCTTGAGTGCGGCGTTAAGCATGGGCCTTCCTCCAAAAAACTCCAAAAAACCTAGCGAGAGTTAGATATGAAGAAGGTGTTCGGCAAGTGGTGACCTCGTCATTGCGAGCGAAGCGAAGCAATCCACTCTTGGGCAGCAAGAACTGGATTGCTTCGTCGCAAGTGCTCCTCGCAATGACGACGCGCGGGTTTACCCGCTTCGCTCGAGATCGGAGTCCTGATCAGGCCGCGAGGTCGTGCGCCCTTTCCCGTTTCGGCGAAGCCTGCTCAAGCGCCGCAACAGGCGCGAGCGGCGCTTCTGGCGTTTCGAAGATTCCCTCTGGAAAGGGATCAGCTTCGTCCGTCACCTCCGGGGACGGCTTTGTCGTATCGGCCCAGTGCAGCGCCGTGTAATCGAAACCGCGAACGATGGTCGGCTTGACGATCTCGAAATAGGGCGAGATGTCGAAGTCGCGCGGCATGTAGAGCGAGGAATCGCGGATGTGCAGGATTTCGCGCCGCGCCTGACGGCTGGCGGCCTGTGTGATCTTGGGCAGGATCGGATAGCGCACTGCGCCGAAGGCCTGCGCGATCAGCGCCGAGCAGATGATCTTGGTCGGATCGCCCGAACCCAGCGAGATCATGCGCCGCCGCCAGCGCTGCGGGACCGGCAGCGGAATGAGATAGCGCATCAGGTCCAGAATATTTTTCGTGTCGTAGCCGAAGCCGATGCGGTTGATCGCATAGCGGCACACCGTGGTGCGGTCTTCGTAGGACAGTCCGACCGGGCGGCACAGCCGGGTGTGATAGGGGTAATATTTCGAAAGTGGCGCGGAGGTGACGCCTTCGCCGATATTGGCCTCGATCAGCACATGCGGTTCGCCATCGGGCTCGGTCGCGCCGTCGATCGGGCCGACATAGAGCGCGGCGTGAGACCACGTCGATTGCGTAAGATACTTGATGATGCCGGAGACGCGGTTGTTGCCTTCGACCAGCAGCACGTCGCCGGGCTCGACCAGCCCGCGCAGCCGCTCCGGATCGCTCGGCGTAAAGGGTTCATAGCCCGGAACCTCCTTCTGAAGGTATCCGGCGATGATCTTGCCGACGGTATCGAGCACGAAGCCCATGGTCCTCTCCCCAGGTCGCGGCACGTTCTGGCCGCTTTTGTCTTCCCCTATTGTTGTCGGAAGCGATTTCAATTTAGTTCATGCACAGAGCGGCGGAATAATCAAACATTCACCATGACCGTTGCCGCAAGGCCTTTGATGCGGCAAGTTCGCATCAAGTTCCCATTTTTGGTCGAATTTCGGAAACCATGACATGACAATTACCCGGCGCGATCTTCTGGCCGGCTCGGCGGCATTGGCGCTGTCGCCGATCGTGTCGCGCGCATGGGCCGCTCCCGTGCCGCGCGATGCTGACATTGTCGTGATCGGCGCAGGTGCCGCCGGGATTGCTGCCGCGCGCCGCATTGCCGCCGCCGGCCGCAAGGTGGTGGTGATCGAGGCAGCTTCCACGATTGGCGGGCGCTGCGTCACCGACGCGACCGCGTTCGATGTGCCGTTCGACCGCGGTGCGCGCTGGCTTTACAACACCGAGACCAGTCCGATCGCGAAACTGGCGCGCGGTGTCGGTATGGACATGCTTCCCGCGCCGCGCGGTCAGCGCATCCGGATCGGCCGCCGCAACGCGCGCGCCGGCGAAGCTGAGGATTTTCTCGCAACGCTGGTGCGCGCCAACCGCGCGATGGGCGATGCCGTGCGCGGCAAGGCCGACATGCCGGCGGCCGCAGGATTACCGAAGGATCTCGGCGTCTGGGCCGGCACGACGGATTTCCTGCTCGGCGCCACTGCCACCGGCAGAGACCTGAAGGATCTCTCCGCGCTCGATCTCGTCGCGATGGCGCAACGCGACGGGCCATCAGCCTGCCGTCAGGGCCTGGGCGCGCTGATCGCGAAGCTCGGCGATGGACTTCCCATCGTGTTATCCACGCCGGTCAGGCGCGTGGTCTGGAGCGGGCGCGACGCGCAGGTCGAAACATCAGGTGGCACCATCGCCGCGAAGGCCGTCATCATGACGGCGTCCACCAACGCGTTGTTGTCAGGCAAGATCAAGTTCGCGCCTGACCTTCCGAAGCGTCAGCAGGATGCGGCGTCGAAGCTCATGCTCGGCAGCTACGATCACATCGCGCTCGAACTGCCCGGCAATCCGCTCGGCCTGTCGCGCGACGATATCGTGATCGAACAAAGCACCGACCGCAGCACCGGCTTCCTGCTCGCCAATCTGGGCGGCTCGTCGTTGTGCCAGGTCGATGTCGCCGGCTCGTTCGGCGCGGAACTGTCAGCGCGCGGCGAAGCCGCCATGGTGGCGTTCGCCACCGACTGGTTGACCAGACTGTTCGGCGCGGACGTGAGGAATATCGTCAAGCGCACCACCGCGACGCGCTGGAACGACATGCCTTATGTATTCGGCGCGATGTCGGCGGCGTCGCCCGGTGGTCAGCCGGCGCGCAAGGTTCTGATGGAGCCGCTGGGCAGCGTGTTCTTCGCAGGCGACGCCGCGCATGAAACCCAGTGGGGCACTGTCGGCGGCGCATGGGAATCCGGCGAGCGCGCGGCCGAGGCGGCGTTGCGCAAGATCGGCGCGTTGAAGGATGCGCCGGTGGCTGAGAAATCCGGCAAGAAGCCGAAGCGCACGCAATCGCGCACGACGGCGGAGCCTGCGTCTTCCGGCGGGCGCAGCCCGAACTGGCCGCGCAACTGATGACGGCTCTGATCTCGTGGTCCAGCGGCAAGGACAGCGCGTTTGCGCTTCACGAGGTGCGGCGCGAAGGCAAGTTCGATGTCGCCGGCGCGCTCACCACGGTGACGGATACGTTCAGCCGCGTTTCGATCCACGGCGTGCGCGAAGAGGTTTTGCGCGCCCAGCTGGACGCGGCGGACTTGCCGCCGCTGATCGTGCCGATTCCGTATCCCTGTCCCAACGAGGTCTACGAGCAGCGGATGACGGAGGCGCTGGCGCAGGCGCGCACGAAGGGCGTCACGCATATGATTTTCGGCGATCTGTTTCTTGAAGACATTCGCGCCTATCGCGAGGCAAAGCTCGCAGGCACCGGCATCACGCCGGTGTTTCCGCTGTGGGGACGCTCCACCGCGCAACTCGCGCGCGACATGATCGCGAGCGGGTTGAAGGCATTTATCGCAACCGTCGATCTCGCGAAGCTTCCCGCCTCGTTCGCGGGCCGCGCATTCGACGACGCGCTGCTGGCGGACTTGCCTTCAGGCGTCGATCCCTGCGGTGAGAACGGCGAGTTTCACACCTGCGTGGTGGACGGGCCGATGTTCAGCCATCCGCTGTCCGTCGCGCCGGGCGAGTGCGTCGAGCGTGATGGTTATGCGTACTGCGATCTGGTGCTGAGTTCGAAATCTCAATCGTCATTGCGAGGAGCGTAAGCGACGAAGCAATCCAGTGCTTGGCTTCTGGATTGCTTCGCTTCGCTCGCATGACGAGATACGGCGTGTCCTAACCCCGCAACACGCCGCCGGTTTTCTTGGTGACGTCCGCGACGATCTTTGAGGCCACCGCGTCGATCTCCTGATCGGTCAGGGTCTTTTCGCGCGGCTGCAACGTGACCGCGATGGCGATCGATTTCTTGGCTTCGTCGATGCCCTTGCCTTCATAGACGTCGAACACCGTCACATTCGCGATCAGCTTCTTGTCGGCGGCCTGCGCGGTGCGGACGATGTCGCCCGCCTTCACGCTGCGATCGACGATGAAGGCGAAATCGCGCGACACCGGCTGGAACGGTGACAGTTCCAGCAGCGGCTTGGCGCGGGTCGGCTTGGCCTTGGCGTCGGGAATCCGCTCAAGAATGACTTCGAACGCCACCAGCGGGCCGTCGGCTTTCAGCGCTTCCAGCGCGCGCGGATGCAACTCGCCGAAATAGCCCAGTACGTTCTGCGGTCCGATCTGGATCGCGCCGGAGCGGCCGGGATGCAGCCACGCCGGGAAGTTCTTCGACTCATTGCTGGAGACAACCTGAAGCCCCTGCATCGGCGCGCCGGCCGCGGCCAGCACGGCGAGCGCATCGGCCTTGGCGTCGAGCGCATCGACAGTCGCCGAGCCGGACCATTGACGGCCGGTGCCCTTTGAGGAGGCCAGCGCGCGGCGCACGCCGCTTGCCGCCATGAACTGGTCTTCAGGACGGTCGCCCTTGAAGATCTGTCCGACTTCGAACAGCGCCACGTCGGCGAAGCCGCGATCCGCGTTGGCTTGCGCCGCGGCCACGAGTCCCGCGATCAGCGACGGCCGCATGTCGGAGAGATCCGATGCGATGGGATTCGCCAATGTCAGTTCGGGTTGGCCGCCGCCGAACAGGTCGGCCTGCGTTTTGGAGACGAACGACCACGTCACCGCCTCAAGCATGCCACGCGCAGCCAGCGCGCGCTTGGCGCGGCGGGTGCGGAGCTGAAGCTGGGTCAGCACCGGCTTGCGCGGCGCGTCGCCGCGCTCGAACGGCGTCAGCGGCACGCTGTCGACGCCGACGATGCGCACGATTTCTTCGACGATGTCGGCCTTGCCGTGCACGTCGCTGCGCCATGACGGCACCGCGACCTTCACGACCGGGCCTGCGCCCGCGACCATGAAGCCGAGATGCGCGAGGATCCGCCGGATTTCGGGCAGCGGCACATCGATGCCGGCCAGCCGCTTCACTTCCGTGATCGGAAACTCGATGATGCGGTCTTCGCCATGGCTCTTGCCGGCGACGACGATCTCCGATGGCGAGCCGCCGCAAAGATCCATCACCAGCCTGGTCGCCATCTCAAGTCCCGGCACCATGAAGGCCGGATCGACGCCGCGCTCGAAACGATAGCGTGCGTCGGAATTGATGCCAAGCTTGCGCCCGGTCTGGGCGATGTTGATCTCGTTCCACAGCGCCGATTCGATCAGCACGTCGGTCGTATTCTCGTCGCAGCCCGAGGCTTCGCCGCCCATGATGCCGGCGATCGATTCCACGCCGCGTTCGTCGGCGATCACGCAGATCGTGTCATCGAGTGCGTAGGTCTTGCCGTCAAGCGCGACGACCGTCTCGTTCCGGGCGCGGCGCACGGTGAGGTTGCCCGTCACCTTCCTGGCGTCGAACACATGCAGCGGCCGCGCGCGGTCGAAGGTCATGAAGTTGGTGATGTCGACCAGCGCGTTGATCGGGCGCAGCCCGATCGATGTCAGCCGCTTCTGCAACCATTCAGGCGAAGGACCGTTCTTGACGCCGCGCACCAGGCGCAGCGCGAAGCCCGGACAGAGCTTCTCGTCTTCGATCTTCACCTGCACGGGACAAGGGAATTCGCCCTTGATCTGCTTCGGCACGGGATCCTTGAACTTGCCCATGTCGGCGGCGGCGAGATCGCGCGCGATGCCGTGCACGCCGGTGCAATCCTGACGATTGGGCGTGAGATTGATCTCGATCACCGCGTCGCCGAGGTTCGCCCACTGCGCATAAGGCGCGCCGAGCGGCGCATCCGCCGGCAATTCCATGATGCCGTCGTGATCTTCCGACAGTTGCAGTTCGGCCGCCGAGCAGAGCATGCCGCGGCTCTCGACGCCGCGAATGGTGCCGATGCCGAGCGTGATGTCCTTGCCCGGAATGTAGGTGCCGGGCGGCGAGAACACGCTGACAAGACCAGCGCGCGCATTGGGCGCGCCGCAGACCACTTGAACAGGCGCTCCGCCATCACCGGTATCCACCATGCACACCCGCAGGCGGTCGGCATTGGGATGCTGTTCGGCGGAGATCACGCGCGCGATGGTGAAAGGCGCCAGCGCCTTCGCCTTGTCGTCGAGGTGTTCGACTTCGAGCCCGATCATGGTGAGCTTGTCGGCGATCTTGTCGAGCGGCTCGTCGGTGTCGAGATGCTCTTTCAGCCAGGAGAAAGTGAACTTCACGACGACAACCCTCCCGCCAGAGTCGGGACATCGAGCGGCTTGAAGCCGTAATGATTGATCCAGCGCGTATCGCTGTCGAACATCTGGCGCAGGTCGTTGATGCCGTATTTCAGCATCGCGATGCGGTCGATGCCCATGCCCCAGGCGAAGCCCTGATAGACGTCGGGATCGATGCCGCAGGCGCGCAGCACGTTCGGATGCACCATGCCGCAGCCGAGAATCTCCAGCCAGTCATTGCCCTCGCCAAAGCGAATCTCGCCCTTGTCGCGGCGGCACTGGATGTCGACTTCCAGCGACGGCTCGGTGAACGGGAAGAACGACGGGCGGAATTTCATGTTGACGTTGTCGACCTCGAAGAACGCCTTGCAGAATTCCGCGAGAATCCATTTCAGGTGGCCGAGATGCGAGCCCTTGTCGATCACAAGGCCTTCGACCTGATGGAACTGCGGCGTGTGGGTCGCGTCAGAGTCGATGCGGTAGGTGCGGCCCGGACAGATCACGCGGATCGGCGGCTTCTGCGACAACATGGTGCGGACCTGCACCGGCGAGGTGTGGGTGCGCAGCAGCGGCCGCGAGCCGTCTTCCTT
>JAUSAX010000086.1 GCA_030652315.1 Afipia sp.
GTAGTTGGCCCGGACGGTGACCCCAGCCTCCCGGACGCAACGGGTGCGAACCGTGCGCGCAGGCGCCGCATCCTGCTCCGCTTCAAAGCGCCCTCGAGAAGCGCCCCTCACGAACAGGACGTCTCGAACATAAGAGAGGTCTGGAGCGCGGGGATTCGTATCCCCATCACGAAATGTTGCGGCCTGCGCGTGCTCGATACCATCCGTCGTCATTCCGGGCCTGCGCCAAGAGGCATCCCGGAATGACGGGTGGAGAAATCTTCATCCAGACGACGTTTGCTGGCGACCCGTCGTTATCTCTCCGGCGTCGTCCCCGCCTGCGCGACGACAAGTGAACTTGATGGCGCTCAAAAACAAAGCCGCCCACCTCTGAGAGAGAGATGGGCGGCTTCGTGAACCAGTCAGGAGACGGGGTTATCCCTGCGGCTGATCGTTCGGCGGCGTCGGGCGCTGCTTGTGCTGCGCCATGAAGGCGTCGAACTCTTCCTTGTCCTTGGCGTGACGCAGGCGATCGAGGAAATCCTTGAACTCGGTCTGCTCTTCCTCGAGACGGCGCAACGTCTCCACGCGGTAGTCATCGAAGGCGCGGTTGCCGCTCGACGGCGCGTAGTATCCGCGGCCTTCCATCCGGCTGCGCATCCGCTCCATCTTGTCCTGCATGCGCTCCATCTTGTCGGCCCAGCGGCCGTGGCGATCGTGAGACCAGCAACCCATGTTTCTGCTCCAGAGTGAGTAAGCGAGAGCGGCCAACCCGAGCGGCCACCAGATGATGAAACCAGCCACGATCAGGATGATCCGGCCGGGATGAAAACCCGGACGCCAATCGGGGCGAGATTCGTAGTTGTCCTGACGCGGTCCGGCCCAGGCTGGGCGGCCCCATCGGTCGATGTGTGCGGTGTTGGCGTTTGCGGGGTTCGCCATAAACGTCCTCCCTGAGTTTCACGCTTCCGTGAATGTAAATAACATTTACATAGATAAAACATCCGGGGGTTTTGTCAAGCGGGGCCTCCCCCGGGTTCCGAAAATTATTTGGAGGGCTCGGCGTGCCGGTGCTGATCGGTCGGGAAGCCGAGACCCTTGAGATAGATCAGCACGCCTGCTTCCAGGAGGTCCTCCGGCGACATCGGCAGCTTGCGGCGCGCCGCATCGCCACGTCCGAACAGCGACGCGATGCCATGCGACATCGACCAGATGTGAAGCGCCATCATCATCGCGGGCGGACGCGGCACGCCCGGAGGCGCCATCGCCACGAGCCGTTCGGATGCCGCGCGGATGACCGCGAAGGCCCGCTCGCCGGCGAGCAGCAAAGCCGGATTGCTCTCGATCGGAACGCCGGACTCGAACATAGCCGAGTAATAAGCGGGATTCTCGCGCGCAAAGGCGAGATAGGCCTTGCCGATCCGCTGAAACGCCGTCGGTGTATCGGGGCGGCCGTCGTCCCACGCCGCGGCGAGCTGCGCTTCGAATTGTTCGAAGCCCTGCTGCGCAACACTGGCGAGCAATTCGTCGCGATCACGGAAATGGCGATACGGTGCCGCCGGGCTGACACCGGCCGAGCGCGCGGCTTCAGCAAAGGTGAAGCCAGCCGGCCCCTTGTTCGCAATCAGATCGAGCGCTGCCTGAACCAGCGCTTCTTTCAGATTACCGTGATGGTAGCCGCCCTCGCGGCGGCTCCGGTTCTTGTTCCAGCTCATTTTGTGCATCTACTCATGTAAACCTCTTTTACATGAGTAGCGTGACGCCGTCACTAAGCCTTTGTCCCCGCTGGCGAAGGCCCACAGATCAGATCGATTGTTCCCTTGGCGATCGCTTCAAGTTCCGTGCGCGGCAGACGGGCGCGCGAACGGATTGCCAGCGCCTCGACGGTCGATGCCGCGATCTGCGACAGGATCTGCACATTCGCCGTAGGCGGCAATTCGCCGGCCTCGACTGCAACCTGAAAACGCCTGGCAAGCGTCCGCTGGGTCGAACCCAGCGCCTTCTGCACCAGAGGGCGGATCTCCGGATCGGCCATCGCCTCCGAGGTCGCGGTCATCACGGTGAAGCAACCACGCGGGCCATTTTCGCCGGCGAGATAAACATCGAGCGCCGTCGCGTAGATCTGTTCCAGCATCTGCCGCAGCGTCAGCGCGGGATCGAAGGCGTGCGCAAAGGTTGCCGCCATTTCGGCGCGATAGCGCTCATAGGCCTTCAGAAACAGCTCACGCTTGTCGCCGAACGTCCCGTACAGGCTCGGCCGGTTGATGCCCATCGCCTCGCTGAGATCGTCGAGGGAGGTCGCGGCGAACCCGCCGTCCCTGAACGTGTCCATCGCCTTAGCCAGAGCCACATCGGGCTCGAACGCACGCGGACGCCCGCGCTTTTTCGGCGCGTCGGCAACAGGCTTTGGCGGATTCTGCTTTTTTTGTACCATATCGCAATTAATTCTCTTGACCGCATTTAATTTATGCGGAACGGTATAAAAATCAAGGACGGACCGGTTTCAACCAAGGAGATGCACCATGGACCTCTATTTCTCTCCCCTCGCCTGTTCGATGGCAACCCGCATCGCGCTCTATGAAGCCGGCGCCGATGCCCGCTATCTCGAGGTCGATCCGAAATCCAAGAAAGTGCTGCAGGACAATTCGGATTTCCGCAGCGTGAACCCGCTCGGCCTCGTTCCGACAATGCGTACCGATGACGGCCTCGTTCTCACCGAGAACGCCGCGATCCTTCAGTATGTCGCCGAACGTTTCCCGAACGCCGGCATCGGCGCGGACGCGGGCATCGCGCGCAGCCGCTTGCAGCAATGGCTGTGTTTCGTCGGCACCGAACTGCACAAGGGTCTGTTCGTGCCCCTGCTCGACCGGAAAGCGCCAGCCGAAGTCCATGCCTATACGTTGGCCAAGGGACTTTCGCGGCTCGACATTCTCAACAGCCATCTCGAAGGCCGCGAATTCCTGCTCGATCATTTCAGCGTGGCCGACGCCTATCTCGGCACGGTGCTGAACTGGACCATGGCGACGCCGCCGATCGACCTCAAGAAGTGGCCTGCGATCAACGACTATCTGACGCGTTTCAAGACCCGGCCGAGCGTGGCGAAAGCCATCGCCGAGGAGTTCGAACTCTACAAGGCCGAGATCGCGCGTCACAAGGCGGCGGCGTGACGGCGGATCGCTCATACCGTCATTGCGAGGAGCGTAGCGACGAAGCAATCCAGCTTTTTCCTAAGGACTGGATTGCTTCGCGGAGCCTGTCATCGGGCGGCGCTTTGCGCCGACCCGTTGGCTCGCAATGACGAACTATTGTTCAAGCAACCGCTGCTCGGATTCCTTCAGCGCCCGCGAAAATACCTTCGCGTCGTTGAAGGCACGCGCCAGCACCAGCGCGCCCTGAATTTCCAAGACCGCATGTTCTGACTTGCGGCGGGCCTCGGCCCTGTCGTCGCCGGAGCGCCGGAGCGCTGCCGCCAGCGCATCGACCCAGCCGGCAAAGTAGAGCTTCACCTTTTCGCCGAACAGATCGCGCGACGCGCCGAGTGCGACCATCCCGACAAGGCAGACCCGCTGACCTGAACGAAAATAGTCATCGGTCGCGGCATACATGTCCGCGATGCCTTTCACGGGATCGGACGCAGTGCGAAGCGGCGTGTAAATCTTGTCGACGAACCAGCGATCGACGGAGGCGAGCACTTCGGTCGCCATCTGTTCTTTGCCGCCGGGAAAAAAGTTGTAGAGGCTGCCCTTGCCCAGCCCTGTGGCTTCGGAGATCAGCGCGAGCGTTGCCCCTTCATAACCGTGCGCGCGGAAAACCTCCGCCAGCAACGGCAGGACATCCGCGCGCTCGGTGACCGTCTTCGCCATCTCAGCCTTTCTGATACGTCCTTATTTCGGAACCGGAGCCAGCCCCGGCGTGTCCGCGGGACGCGGCCCGGGTGCCGACCAATGAAACCGGCGCTCGCTATCCTTGATCGCGACATCGTTGATGCTGGCTTCACGGCGTTTCATCAAGCCGTGTTCGTCGAACTCCCAGTTTTCGTTGCCGTACGAACGGAACCATTGCCCGGCATCATCATGCCACTCGTACTGGAAGCGCACAGAGATAAAATTTTGATCGAATGCCCATAGATCCTTGATCAGGCGATACTCGTGCTCCTTGGCCCACTTGCGGGTGAGGAATTCGACGATCGCGGCGCGGCCCTGAAAGAATTCCGCGCGGTTTCGCCAGATGCTGTCTTCGGTATACGCCAGCGACACCTTCACGGGATCGCGCGAATTCCAGGCGTCTTCCGCCATGCGCGCCTTCTGCGCGGCGGTTTCTCTCGTAAACGGCGGCAAGGGCGGACGCGACATGACGGTGGCTCCAGTTTGTACCGATAAGCACAAACTTGTACCAATCGGTACAACGCGTCAAGCGCGACATGCTGATCAGCCGATACAAGCCGTCATTGCGAGGAGCAGTTGCGACGAAGCAATCCAGCCTTTTCCGTTGCTCTGAATTGCTTCGCGGAGCCTGTTATCGGGCGGCGCTTCGCGCCGACCCGTTTGGCTCGCAATGACGCTAGGCCGCGTCCTGATCCGCCTTCATGGCGATGCGCAGCGCCTTCGGGATCGGACGCGCACGGCCGCCCGAGACGAACGCGACCTTGACCCGTGCCTCCACCAGCACGTCGTCGCCGCGGCGGACTTCCTGCGCCAGCGTGATCGATGCGCCCCGGATGTCGGCGGGCACTGTGACGACATCAAGCACATCATCCATGCGCGCGGGCTTGAGGTATTCGATCTGCATCGAACGCACCACGAAGGCGAAACCGGGCGCCTCGTTCTGTGCTTCCGCGAACAGCGCATGCTGGTCGGCGCCGAGCAGCCGCAGATAGTTGGTGCGGCCGCGCTCCATGAAGCGCAGATAATTGGCGTGATAGACAATGCCGGTGAAATCGGTGTCTTCGTAATAGACACGCACCTGCATGACGTGCTTGCCGTCGCGGATCGATCCGTCGAGATGAATTGTCATACCCACCGTTTTGCGCAAAATGCCCGGCCCGCGCAAGCCGCTATGCCGTGCCGGAAACAGACCCGCCCAGCGTCACCAGCACGATTTCCGGCGGAACACCCAGACGGAACGGCAGGATGCTGCAGCCAAGACCGCCGGAGACAATCACGTCGCACTTCTCGCGGCTGTGGCCATACGCGAATTTGCTGGCGTAACGGGTAGGCACCACCGGCGACCAGCCGAACAGCCTGACCTGACCGCCGTGGGTATGACCGCTCAATTGCAAAGCCACGCGCGCGGGCACCCGCACCGCAACGTCCGGCTCGTGAGCAAGAAGGATCACCGGCGCATCATCTTTGACCTTCGCCAGCGTCGCTGAGAGATCGTCGACGCCGATGCGGCTGACCGGCCGGAAACGCCGCGCCGGCAGATACGCCAGTTGATCCCCAAGACCCGCCAGCCAGAACGAACGGCCGTCCTTGGTCAGGCGCTGCGCATCATTCTCGTAAACCGGGATACCGGCAGCCTCGAGTGCACGCCGCGCAATCGTATGGCCCTCGCCCGCGCGCTGGATCGTCTTGTCGTCCCACCAGTCGTGATTGCCGAGGATCGCATGCACGCCGAGCGGAGCCTTTAGACCGCCCAACACAGGGGCCCATTCATCAGCGGGAATGAAACGCGTCACCTGACGATGCCCGGCGACGTAGTCGCCCAGCAGCACGATGACATCCGCTTTGAGACGATTGGTGCGATCGACGATGCCCTGAATGCGATCCAGCGACATCCACGGATCGCAGGCATGAAGATCGGTGATGACGGCGATCTTGAGATTGAAGTCTGCCGGCCATTGCGGCGGCGCGATGTTGTAGCGCGTAACCCGCAGACGGGCTGGTTCAACACCGAATCCATAGGCCGTGGTCGAAGCGCCAAAAGCGCCAAGCCCGGCGATGAAACGGAGAAAATGTCGGCGAGAAATCATGAATGGTTAATCGTGATGCGTCCCATCCATGCCTATCAATTGGAGCGGAATTACGGTTCCCCGTCGCTCTGGTGATCCGGTTCTGACATTCGTATCATATCCTTCGCGGGCACTTTACGAATGTCAGAACCAAAGGATCACCAAAATTATAATTTGCTAGTGTCCTTTCGTATCCGACGTTTGCTCAGAAAGCGCTGCAGAATGCAGCAAACGTCGGATACAGGACACTAGTCTCCCCCAAACAGCCCGAACTGCGACGGATCGCGCGACGGCTCGGCCAGACCGAGATGCCGGAAGGCGTGCGATGTTAAGAGACGTCCACGCGGCGTGCGCTGCAGATAGCCGCATTGAATCAGGAATGGCTCGATGATGTCCTCGATGGCGTCGCGCGGCTCGGACAGCGCCGCCGCCATGGTCTCGACGCCGACCGGCCCGCCGCCGTAGTTCATCGCGATGGTTGTCAGATAACGGCGGTCCATCGCATCGAGACCGGCTTTGTCCACCTCCAACGCGCCGAGCGCATTGTCCGCGATCTTGCGGTCGATGGCGTTGGCATCCGCAGCCGACGCGAAATCGCGGACCCGTCGCAATAATCTGCCCGCGATGCGCGGGGTGCCGCGTGCACGGCGGGCGATCTCGTTGGCGCCGTCGGGCGTCATGCCGATGCTGAGCACCCGCGCGCCGCGCGTCACGATCTTTTCCAGTTCTTCTTCGGTGTAGAAATTCAGCCGGATCGGAATGCCGAAACGATCGCGCAGCGGATTGGTCAGAAGCCCGGCGCGCGTGGTCGCACCGACCAGTGTGAACTTCGCCAGATCGATCTTCACCGACCGCGCCGCCGGCCCCTCGCCGATGATGAGATCGAGCTGGAAATCCTCCATCGCCGGATAGAGCACTTCTTCCACCGCAGGACTGAGCCGATGGATTTCGTCGATGAACAGGACGTCGCGCTCTTCAAGGTTGGTGAGCAGCGCCGCAAGATCGCCGGCCTTGGCGATCACGGGGCCGGACGTGGCGCGAAATCCGACGCCGAGTTCGCGCGCCACGATCTGCGCCAGCGTGGTTTTTCCGAGACCCGGCGGACCGACAAACAGCACGTGATCAAGCGCCTCGCTGCGCTTGCGCGCGGCATCGATGAAGATCTGGAGATTGGCGCGCGCCTGCTGCTGGCCGACGAATTCGGACAGGTTCTGCGGACGCAGCGAGGTATCGCCGATGTCGTCGGCGCGGCGTTCGGGGGTGACGATGCGGGGCGAAGTCATGGCGTATGTTTAACCCGATGCAGCGGACGGGCAAGCCACCAGCAGAAGCTGGCCGCAAGAAATGCCAGCATGCCCAACATAGAGAACAGCGAAAGCGCCTGCGCCGGCGACTGTACGCTTGGCAGGATCAGCGCGGAAGATTCGCTCGGGTGGATGAACATGCCGAACACAATGAAGCCTGCGGCGGCGATCCCCGCCGCAAGCCACGCCATCCAGATCGCGTTGATGTCGGCATAAACCGCGCTCCACGCGAAGATGGTTCCGGCGGCGACCGACGGCAGAAACGATGCGACAATGGCGACCGCCGCCAGCAGCCATGCCGCGAACGATGCGACCGTGCGCAATGCATCGAGATCGGCGATGGCGAGCAGCAGTTGCAGCAGCGGCGCGCCCAGCGCGATGACCAGCAGCGACACGATCGCGGCGACCGTCAGCGGCCCCATGATGGTGAAGATCGCGACGATGCCGATAAACCGCAAGGCACGCTTGAGACTGTCGCGCCCGGCGGCAGCGTCCTCCGCGCCGGTCACTTCGACAATTCCTTCAGCCCGAGCCGGATGAGCTGCGCCGTCTCGGCCTTCTCGCCTGCGCTGCGGGACGCTGCGGCAATCGCAGCTGCCGCCTGCGGCTGGCCGTAGCCGAGATTGACCAGCGCGGAGATCGCGTCGGTGACGGGACGCGGGGCACGGTTGTCGTCGAGCGCGCCGGACAGATGCACCACGGCAGGATCGACATTGGCGAAGGCGGGTGTCTTGTCTTTCAGTTCAGTGACGATGCGCTCCGCGACTTTCGGGCCGACGCCGGGTGTGCGCGCCACCGCGGCCTTGTCGCGCAGCGCAATCGCATTGGCGAGGTCGGACGGCGGCAAGGTTGAGAGCACCGCGAGCGCAACCTTCGCTCCGACGCCCTGAACCGTTTGCAGCAGGCGGAACCATTCGCGCTCCATGTCGCCGCGAAAGCCGAACAGCTTGATCTGGTCCTCGCGGACATAGGTTTCGATCGAGAGCACTGCGGCTTCGCCCGGCTGCGGCAGCGCCTGCAGCGTGCGCGCCGAGCAATGCACCTGATAGCCGACGCCCTGCACGTCGAGAATTACATAATCCTCGCCGTAGGAATCGATCAGGCCTTTGAGTTTTCCGATCATCGGAAAGCCTCGACTCGATACACGGGCACGGCGGCAAACCTCCCCTCCCCCTTGCGGGGAGGGGTCGGGGGTGGGGGTCTCACAGGCAACACCTCGGAGTTACCCCCCACCCCAACCCTCCCCCGCAAGGGGGGAGGGAGCAGATCACAGGTAACGTCACGCTTGATAATCATGCGCCCGCCATTCTCAATTTCAACATCGCGCTCTGGCGGTGATGGGCATGGGTGATGGCGATGGCGAGCGCGTCGGCGGCGTCCGGCGTTTTCGGATCGGCCTTCGGCAGCAACACGCCGAGCATGACGCGGATCTGGTTCTTGTCGGCGTGCCCCGCCCCGACCACGGTCTTCTTCACCTGGTTGGGTGCGTATTCCGCGACCGAAATGCCGAACATCGCGGGCGCCAGCATGGCGACGCCGCGCGCCTGACCGAGTTTCAGGGTCGATGCCCCGTCCTTGTTGACGAAGGTCTGTTCCACCGCGGCCTCCAGCGGCTTGAAGTCGCCGAGCACCCGGGCAAGCCCTTCATGAATCGCCAGCAAACGCTCCGCCAGCGGCGACGTCTCGCGGGATTCCACCGAGCCGCAACCGACATAGATCAGCCGGTTGCCGTCAATGTCGATCACGCCCCAGCCGGTCCGGCGGAGACCGGGATCAATCCCAAGAATGCGAATCGCGCGCGATGTCATGCCGGCATTCTATCCGAATCCGGCTCAAGCGTCCGGGTCACAACAGGGTGCCGCGCAGGATCAGCAACGCCGCGCTGAAATAGATCATCAGCCCGGTGACATCGACGAGAGTGGCGACAAAGGGTGCCGACGCACTGGCCGGATCGAATCCAACCCTCTGCAATGCAAAAGGCAGCATTGATCCCGCCACCGAACCGAATGTGACGACGCCGACAAGCGCTACGGCCACGGTCAGCCCCACCAGCACCCAGTGCTCGCCGTAGTCATAGATGCCGAGCTTCTGCCACATCACGACCCGCGCCATGCCGATGACGCCGAGCAATCCGCCGAGGATCAGGCCGGTCGGCAGTTCGCGCAGCATCACCCGCCACCAGTCCGCCAGCTTCACATCGCGCAGCGCCAGAGACCGGATCAGCAGCGAGGTCGCCTGAGAGCCCGAATTGCCGCCCGAGCTCATGATCAGGGGAATGAAGAGGGTCAGCACCAGGGCTTTTTCCAGTTCGCCCTCGAAATGCTGCATGACGCTCGCCGTCAGCATCTCACTGACAAAAAGGATGGACAGCCAGCCGCCGCGTTTGCGGAGCATGCCGAGAAGCCCGATCTGCATGTAGGGCTCTTCGGTCGCGGACATGCCGCCGAACTTCTGCACGTCCTCGGTGCTCTCCTCGATGATCGCGTCGATGATGTCATCCACCGTGACGATGCCGAGCAGATGCCCGGCCTTGTCGATCACCGGGACCGCCAGCAGATCGTGCCGCGTGATCAGGCGGGCAACGTCCTCACGATCGATCAGGGGCAATGTGGTAATCGGCGCGTGGGCCGGAGCGAGGGTCAGAATGCTCGCCGATGGCTCACCCGAGATCAGCCTGCGCAGGGTGACTGCGCCGACAAGACGCCGGGTGACAGGATCGAGCAGATAGATCGCATAGACGGTCTCGCGGGTCCGTTCGACCTTGCGAATATGCTGAAGCGTCTGCTCGACAGTCCAGTTGCTGGGCACGCTGACGAACTCGGTCGTCATCATCGCCCCGGCGGTATTCTCCGGATAATCCAACAGGCTAACGATCGCCCTGCGGGATACCTCATCGAGCCCGGCCAGCAACTCCGTCTTCGCGGGCTCCTCGAGCTGCTGCACGATGTCCGCCGCCATGTCGGCGGACATGCCTGCAAGCAAAGGTGCGGCGACATGACGGGGCAGCGCCTCGATGATCTCCGCGCCGAAATCCAGTTCGGGCTTGTCGAGAATTTCAATCGCGAACTCACGCGGCAGCAGCCGCATAACGTCCGCGGCGTCCGACGGCGGGAGCGTGTTGAGAATTTCGACGGTGTCGGCGGCGTGCTCGCCGATCAGGCTCGCGGCCAGAACAGCCGCGTTGAAAGCGCCTTCATGCGCTGCATGGGTATCGGTCATAGCTCACCTTCAGGTTCTGCCGGCAACGGCAGGGTCGGTGAGCTGGCAGGCGCTCTAGACCACTGGGACCGTTGTCGGCGAAATACGTGGACTGTCGCTTGGCATAGTTGATTGGTTTCCAGTGATGGGCGCCGAACGCGAGCGATCGCACCCCCGCGGCTGACATGATCCTTCAGCAGGGCGGCGTCAAGAAAAAATCTTCAGGGATGGGGTCTGTTTGGCCTTACGCGCTCATCTTGGCGGCGAGCGCGTCCGACACTTCGAAATTCGCATAGACGTTCTGAACGTCATCGTGCTCGTTGAGGAGATCGAGCAGCTTGAACAGCTTCTCGCCGGTCTCGTCGTCGACCGTGATGGTGTTCTGCGGCTTCCACACCAGCGCGGCCTTGCGCGCTTCGCCGAACTTGGCCTCCAGCGCCTTGGCCACTTCGCGGAATGTCTCCTGCGACGCGAAGACTTCGTGGCCGTCTTCGCTCGACGCCACATCGTCGGCACCGGCCTCGATCGCGGCTTCCAGCATGGCGTCATCGGAGCCAACCTTGGCGTCGTATTCGATCACGCCGACACGGTCGAACATGAAGGACACCGAGCCGGTTTCGCCGAGATTGCCGCCGGACTTGGTGAAGTAGGACCGGATGTCGGAGGCGGCGCGGTTGCGGTTGTCGGTCAGCGCCTCGACGATCACCGCGACGCCGCCGGGGCCGTAACCCTCATAGCGGATCTCATCGTAGTTCTCGCCGTCGTTGCCGATAGCCTTCTTGATGGCGCGCTCGATGTTGTCCTTGGGCACGTTTTCCGCACGCGCCGCTGTGATCGCCAGCCGCAGGCGCGGGTTCATCGCCGGGTCCGGAGTTCCCAGCTTCGCCGCGACGGTGATTTCACGCGCGAGCTTGCCGAACATCTTGGACCGCATGGCGTCCTGCTTGCCCTTGCGGTGCATGATGTTCTTGAATTGGGAATGACCGGCCATCGGAAATCTTTCGGGTGTTCAGCGATGCGTTGCATGATTCCGGGCATTGTTAACGCAACGGCCCGGCGGGGCGGCGTTATATTCCGGGAACGGTCAAATTTAAAGGCAGAACGCCCGATTTTCGGTACGGCGATACGCCCGGCCGGCCATGACAGCGGCAAAAGTTAACCATGACTTCATGCCGGGGTGCGATAATGCCTACCTATTGCACATATTTTAGAGCCCCCTTATGGCGTTCGGCCTTTTTCGGAAGCGGCTGCCAGAACAGGTCAAGCCGGATATTTCCCTCGACGCGCCGGTGACGGCGCCTGAGCCTGTCGCGGTCGCCGACCACGACTCGGCCCGCGAGATTCTCGAACTTCTGGAACTTGAACTGGTGGCGATGATCCGCCAGCTCGAGCGCGCGGCGAATTCGGTCGCCAGCGGCGCGCAGTCCACCGCAACCACCCTGTCCGCTATCCGGCATCGCGCCGACGCCCTGACCGACCGCACCAGCGGCGCGCAGGCCACGGCAGAAACGTTTTCGCAGGCGGCGGAAAAATTCACCCAGTCGGCCCACGGCATCGGCGCTCAGGTGCGCGACGCCAGCAAGCTCGCCGATGAAGCCAGCGCCGCGGCGCGCGAAGCCAGTCTCAATGTGGATCGACTGCGCGAGTCCTCTGCAGCGATCGGCAATGTCGTCAACCTGATCGCAACCATCGCCAAGCAGACCACGCTGCTCGCGCTGAATTCCACCATTGAAGCGGCGCGGGCTGGTTCTGCGGGCCGCGGGTTTGCGGTCGTCGCCTCCGAGGTCAAGGCGCTCGCGGTCCAGACCCAGAACGCGACCGAGGAAATCAAGCGTAAGATCGACGCCTTGCAGCAGGATGCCGCAACATCGTTCGACGCGGTGCATCGGATTTCCGCGGCCATCGACGCCATCAAGCCGGTGTTCGCGCATGTCAACGGCGCGGTCGCCGAGCAGAACGAAACCACCGGCGAGATCACGCAGAACGCGGCCTCTGCGTCGCAGTTCATCGCCTCGGTCGGCACCAGCAGCGCCGAGATCGACAACGCCGCCAGGGAAGCCGAAACCCACGGCGAGAACGTCGCGCAGGCCGGCAAGGCGGTGACGATGTTTGCCGAGAAGCTGAAAACACGTTGCGCGGTTCTGCTGCGCCAGAACGAAAACGAGGAGCGCAAGACCGAGCGCATGCCCTGCCGTCTTCAGGTCGAGATCGGCACCCAGCCCTCTCCGATCAAGGCCGAGGTATTCGAGATTTCCATCGACGGCGTCCTGATCGGCGGTGCGGGCGTCGGCTCCATTCCGCAGCATCAGGCTCTGAAGGCGACACTGGAAGATATCGGTGTGTGCAGCATCCGCGTGACCGGACAAACCGCCGGTGGCGCGCAGGCTGAATTCGTATCACCCGACGCTGCGCTCAAGGACAGGATCGAAGACAAGGTCTGGAGCATTCACGACGAGAACACCGAGTTCGTCACGCGGGCGATGGAAGCCGGCGATGCCATCACCAAGATTTTCGAGAACGCCGTCGCAAAGGGCGATATCACCCTCGATGACCTGTTCGACGAGGACTATGTGAAGATCGAAGGCTCCGATCCGGTGCAGTACCGCACACGCTTCCTCAACTGGGCCGATCGCGCGCTGCCCGAGATCCAGGAAGCCATGCTCGCACGCGACGCACGGGCGGCTTTCTGCGCCACGATCGACCGCAACGGTTATCTGCCGGTCCACAACAAGGTGTACTCGCATCCGCAGCGCGCTGGCGACGCGGCATGGAACGCCGCGAACTGTCGTAACCGCCGGATCTTCAACGACGCAGCCGGATTGGCCGCGGGCCGCAACATCCGCTCGTATCTGATCCAGAGCTATGCCCGCGACATGGGCAACGGCAAGACGATCATGATGCGCGAGATCGACGTGCCGATCCGCGTCAGGGGCCGGCACTGGGGCGGCTTCCGCACAGCGTATAAGATCTAGCTTCTATGATACTTGGGTTTTGTCATGGCCGGGCTTGTCCCGGCCATCCACGTCTTGGCAAAGGTACAAGAAAGACGTGGATGCCCGCGACGAGCGCGGGCATGACGACTGGGATATCTGTGAAGGAATTCGTTCTTACCAGAAATTCGGCACGGCGCGTTCCAGCAGCGGGCCGATCCGCACAGCGGCAACACGCGTTGCAAGGCCGGTCGCGTCATCCGTCTCGACCGCGACGCCGCTCAATGTTGCGACACCCTCCGCAGGTTCGAAACGTCCCGCCGGATAGCCGCGCTGAAAGCGCCCAAGCGGCTCATCGCGCTGCATCCCGATGATGGATTCATAATCTCCCGTCATGCCCGCGTCCGTCATATACGCCGTACCCGCGGGAAGAATGCGATGATCCGAGGTCGGTACATGGGTGTGCGTGCCGACCACGAGACTGGCGCGGCCGTCGCAGAAATAGCCGATCGCCTGTTTTTCGCTCGACGCCTCGCCGTGAAAATCAACAACGACCGCATCGGCGACCTCGCGCAGCGGACACGCATTCAATTCGCGGTCGATGATGGCGAAAGGGTCGTCGAATGGCTGCATGAAGACGCGCCCGATGCCGTTGATGACCAATGCGCGCTTGCCGCTCCTGGTATCGATCAGTGCGGCGCCACGGCCCGGCGTGCCGGGCGGAAAATTCGCGGGACGGATGAGGCGCGGCGCGCGCTCGATGAACACCAGCGCCTCGCGCTGATCCCACGAATGATTGCCGAGCGTGATCGCGTCCGCGCCGGCTTCCAGCAATTCATGATAAATTGCTTCGGTGATGCCGAAGCCGCCGGCGGAGTTCTCGCCGTTCACAACGACCAGATCGAGTGTCCAGTCGCGGATCAGACCCGGAAGCGTCTCGGTCACGGCCAACCGGCCACTGCGTCCCACAACATCGCCGACAAAAAGAATACGCACTCACAAACTCCGCAGATCAATCAGTTCGCGTTCCGTTAGCACACAATCGAGCTGTTCGTCGTGCGGAAGTCGCGGCACGGTTTCGATTTCCTGCACTGCAAAAGCGACGCCGATGACGGTTATCCTCTTGATGGACCGCAGGTCCTGCAAGGTGCGGTCGTAATAGCCGCGGCCATAGCCGATGCGATGACCGGCGCGATCGAAGGCCGCGAGCGGCACCAGCACGATGTCCGGATCGACCTCATCCGCGTCGGACGATGGCTGGAAAATCCCGAACGGGCCGCGCACCAAGCCCTCATCCGGCTGCCATACGCGAAAGATCAGCGCCTGATCGCGCGCGATGATGACCGGCAGCGCCAGCGTGGCGCCCTTGTCCGCAAGCGCTAGCATCAATGGATACGGATCGAGTTCGCTGTTGATTGGCGAGTAGCCCGCGACGATGACACCGGGCGGCAGTTCAACCGGCAGGGATGCCGCCGCGATGACCCTCGCAGCATCGGCGCGCGCTTCGACGCTCAACGCGTCACGCTGCGCCAGCGCGCCGCGTCGAAAATCGTCTTTCAGATTGTCGAGAAATCTATTTCCATCCACCGCGGAGGGTCCTTGTCACCTCTCCTGCGCGGGAAGAGGGCGGGGGCGAAAAGAAAGTGCGAAGCCACGGTGGCCGTTGAAGCACTCGATCCCGGAGCACCTACGAAAGTAGGTGGGCACCATGTGACCGGATCCACGGATCCGGCCAGGGACAGTTCCCTGAAGGATCGATAAGGCCCCGGGGATATTATGGCTTCTGACGCGCGACGCAGCCTCGCCTAATCAATGTAGTCACGATCGCGGCGAAGCGCCAGCGGGGCTGCCGTCAATCGTCAGCCAATCGCGATACCGTTGCGGGCCGGGCGATTCAGCGCTTGCGTCATTTTCTCAATCCGGTCTGACGCCGAATTAAGAGCATTGGCGACGGCCGATTGCGTGGCCCGGGCCCGGTCGGCGGCGACGACACGGACGTCGCGCAGAGCGTTCAGTTCTTCCTCGAGCGTGCGGATACGCTGCCCGGCGTCCACCAGTTCATCGGCAACCGTCAACGCGGCCATCACGGTCAGGCGTCCGTCACCGATCTCGCCGAACTTGCCGCGCAGGCTGGCAATGCGCGCTTCCAGGCTTTCCGCCAGCCGCAGCAGCCGGCTTTCCTGCCCGGCCTCGCAGGCCATGCGATACTGCCGGCCGTTGATGGTGACGTTGATGTGGCTCATGGCGATTCTCCCGAATCGATCACCGAGCGGATGGTGTCGATGGCGACATCGAGACGTTCCGCGATCTCGCGATTGGTCCGCTCCAGCGCGCGCGAGCGCACCAGCGTTCCGTCGAGTTCGTTGGCCAGGCGTGAACGATCCGCGCCCAGCGACTGGATCCGAGCGCCCAGATCATCGTCGATGCGGTCGGATTCCCGGCGCCGTTCCACGGCACTTTCAAGCGCATCGAGCGCCGCCGCCAGCCGCCGCGTGGCGAGTTCGATATCGCTCGCACCCGCCGGTGCGGGCTCTGGATTGGCAAAACCGTTGGCACTGCGGTCAGTCATCACGGAACGGCAGCCTTTTTGACTCTGGCCCGGCTTGGAAAAGCAGCGAACCGGCAAGCATTTAGGCGGGTAAATTTACGACCCGGACGAGCCGCGCGCAACGCTGGCCGCAAGCTATGCACACAAAGCGAAAACTCGCGGCGGAAAGGCCGTAATGCCCTTGGACTCAAGGGTTTCACGATGCTATCCACCCTGCGAAAGCTTCCCCGGCCGTGGCATTTTTGAGACATGCGGCCACTTCCCACACCGAATTGTCAGGCGGACCTCCCATGACTGTGCGTGTCGATCCCTCCCGTATGGCCAATGCGATTCGCGCGCTTGCCATGGATGCCGTCGAAAAGGCGAAATCGGGCCATCCCGGCCTGCCCATGGGCGCGGCCGACGTCGCCACTGTGCTGTTCACCCAGTTCCTTAAATTCGACGCCAGCGACCCGGCCTGGCCGGACCGCGACCGTTTCGTGCTGTCTGCCGGCCACGGCTCGATGCTGCTGTATGCGCTGCTGTATCTGACCGGCAATTCCTCGATGACCATCGAGCAGATCAAGAATTTCCGTCAGCTCGGCTCGCTGACGCCGGGCCATCCGGAAAACTTCATCACGCCGGGCATCGAGACCACCACCGGTCCGCTCGGCCAGGGCATCGCCACCGCCGTCGGCATGGCGCTGGCCGAGCGCCGCATGGCCGCCGAGTTCGGCGGCGACATCGTCGATCATCATACCTATGTGCTCGCCTCCGACGGCGACCTGATGGAAGGCATCAGCCAGGAAGCCATCGCGTTTGCCGGTCACCTCAAGCTCAACAAGCTGATCGTGCTGTTCGACGACAACGGCATTTCCATCGACGGCGCGATCTCGCTGTCGGATTCGGTCGATCAGGTGAAGCGTTTCGAGTCCGCCGGATGGGCTGCCGAGCGCATCGACGGCCACGATCCCAAGGCCATTGCCGACGCGCTGTCACGCGCGCAGAAGTCCGACCGCCCCACCCTGATCGCGTGCAAGACCGTGATCGGCTTCGGTGCGCCGAACAAAGCAGGCTCGGAAAAGTCGCATGGTTCGCCGCTCGGCGCCGATGAGATCGCAGGCGCCCGCAAGAACCTGAAATGGGATTCGGCGCCGTTCGAAGTTCCGCAGGATATTCTCGACGCCTGGCGCGCAGCAGGATCTCGCGGCAAGGACACGCACGCGGCATGGACCAAGACCATCGGCACCAAGGATGCCGGCGCGCGCGCCGAATTCGAGCGCCGCATGAAGGGCGAGCTTCCTACCAAGGCGCTCGCTGACGCCGTGGCGGCGATGAAGGCTTCCCTCGCTGCGAGCCCGAAGGACATCGCGACCCGCACCGCGTCCGAGCAAGCGCTCGAAGTGCTCTGCGCGGCAGTGCCCGAGATGATCGGCGGCTCGGCCGATCTCACCGGCTCCAACAACACCCGCGTCAAAGGCATGGTCGCCATCTCCGCCAACAACTACGGCGGCCGTTACGTCAATTACGGCATCCGCGAGCACGGCATGGCGGCTGCGATGAACGGCATGACGCTGCACGGCGGGCTGATTCCGTACTCGGGCACGTTCCTCGTGTTCTCCGACTATCTGCGCCCGGCACTGCGGCTCGCGGCATTGATGGGCGAGCGTGCGATCCACGTTCTCACCCACGATTCGATCGGCCTCGGCGAGGACGGCCCGACCCATCAGCCGGTCGAGCATCTGGCGGCGCTGCGCGCGATCCCGAACTGCAACGTGTTCCGGCCCTGCGACACGGTCGAGACGCTGGAATGCTGGCAACTCGCGCTCGAAGCCAAGGATCGGCCCAGCGTGCTGGCGCTGACCCGCCAGAACCTGCCCCAGCTGCGCCTTGCGAACGACGCCGACAACAAGTGCGCCGCCGGCGCCTACGAAATCTCCAAGGCCGACGGCGAGGCGAAAGTCTCGATCTTCGCGTCCGGCTCAGAGGTCTCTCTGGCGGTCGAAGCGCAGAAGCTGCTGGCCGCGCGCGGCATTCCGACGCGGGTGGTATCCGTGCCCTGCATGGACCTGCTGCTGGAACTGCCTGCGGCCCAGAAAGCCGCGATCATCGGCAAGGCGCCGGTGAAAATCGCCGTTGAGGCCGCCATTCGTCAGGGCTGGGATGCCGTGATCGGCTCCGATGGTATCTTCGTCGGCATGGACGGGTTCGGCGCCAGCGCCCCCTACAAGGAGCTGTACCGGCATTTCGGGATCACCCCTGAAGCCGTGGCGGAGGCCGCACAGGCCCGGCTTTGAACGCATTTTCATGCGAACCGGCGGCGGTTCGCATGAGGAAAATGCGTGAAATAAACCCCTGGGCCCGCGCGGGCTCCAGGCCTGATAACCCTGCCTGAACATCCGGGATTCAGGTGATTGCATCGTGGCGTCATTCGGGGCAAAAACCGCCTCGAAAATCGTCATTTCTGACCTATCGAGGAGAAGTTGAATGGCAGTCCGTGTCGCTATCAATGGATTTGGCCGTATCGGCCGCAACATCCTGCGGGCCATTTATGAATCCAAGCGCACGGACATCGAGGTCGTCGCCATCAACGACCTCGGCCCGGTCGAAACCAATGCCCACCTGCTGCGCTATGATTCCGTGCATGGACGTTTTCCGGGCACCGTGACGGTCGACGGCGATTCCATCAATCTCGGCAACGGCAAGATCAAGGTCACCGCAGTGCGCGATCCGTCGACCCTGCCGTGGAAGGATCTCGGCATCGACATCGCGATGGAATGCACCGGCATTTTCAGCGCCAAGGCCAAGGCATCGGCGCATCTGACCGCGGGCGCCAAGCGCGTGCTGGTTTCCGCCCCGTCGGACGGTGCGGACGCGACCATCGTCTACGGCGTCAACCACGACAAGCTCACCAAGGATCACCTCGTCGTCTCGAACGGCTCGTGCACCACGAACTGCCTCGCGCCGGTCGCCAAGGTGCTGAACGACACCGTCGGCATCGAGACCGGCTTCATGACCACGATCCATGCCTATACCGGCGACCAGCCGACGCTCGACACCATGCACAGCGATCTCTATCGCGGCCGTGCGGCTGCGCTGTCGATGATCCCGACCTCCACGGGCGCGGCGAAGGCCATCGGCCTCGTGCTGCCGGAGTTGCAGGGCAAGCTCGACGGCGTCGCGATCCGCGTGCCGACGCCGAACGTCTCCGTGATTGATCTCAAGATCGTCGCCAAGCGCGCGACGTCCAAGGAAGAGATCAACGCCGCGATCAAGCGCGCATCGCAGCAGGAGCTGAAGGGCATTCTCTCATACACTGACGATCCGAACGTCTCGATCGACTTCAACCACGATCCGAGTTCGTCAACCTTCGCGATGGACCAGACCAAGGTGCAGAACGGAACGCTGGTGCGCGTGCTGTCGTGGTACGACAACGAGTGGGGCTTCTCGAACCGCATGGCCGACACCGCCGCTGCGATGGCCAAGCTGATCTGAAAAACGTCATCCCGAGGTGCGCGCTCGCGCGCCTCGAAGGATGACATCGAACAAACTTCCACCCTTCGAGGCTCGTATCTACGACGCTCGCACCTCAGGGTGACGATGGGAAGAACGCAAGATCGCAATGTCCGGATTTCGCACCCTCGATGATATCGACGTGAAGGGAAAGCGCGTGCTTCTGCGCGTCGATCTCAACGTGCCGATGGACAACGGACGCGTGTCCGACACCACGCGCCTGCAGCGCATCGCCAAGACCATCATCGAGCTGTCGCAAGCCGGCGGCAGGGTTGTCATCCTCGCGCATTTCGGCCGCCCCAAGGGGCCGGACCCGAAGGATTCGCTGAAGCCCGTCGCCACCGCGCTCGGCTACGTGGTGAAGCGCCATGTGGAATTCGCACCCGACTGCGTCGGCGAGATCGCCGAGAGAGCAGTCGCGGGGCTGAAGGACGGCGAGATTCTCTGTCTCGAGAACACCCGCTTTCATCCCGGCGAAGAAAAGAACGATCCCGCCTTCGTCGCCCAGCTCGCGAAACTCGGCGACATCTGGGTCAACGACGCCTTCTCCTGCGCGCACCGGGCCCACGCCTCGACCGAAGGCCTCGGCCGCGTGCTACCCGGCTATGCCGGCCGCACCATGGAAGCCGAACTCGACGCGCTGGGCAAAGCCTTGGAACAGCCAGTCCATCCGGTGATCGCCATTGTCGGCGGCTCGAAAGTTTCGAGCAAGATCGATCTTCTGGAGAATCTCGTCAGCAAGGTCGATGCGCTCGTGATCGGCGGCGGCATGGCCAACACGTTCCTGCACGCGCAGGGCGTCGATGTTGGCAAATCCCTTTGTGAGAAGGACCTCGCGGCCACCGCGCTGCGCATTCTCGTGAAGGCGAACTCCACCAACTGCGCGATCATCCTGCCGGTCGACGCCGTGGTCGCCGAAAAATTCGAGGCCAACGCGCCGTCGCACGCCTATGGCCTCGACGCCATTCCCGCCAGCGGCATGATCCTCGATGTCGGCCCGCAGTCGATCAAGCGGATCGATGCGGCCATCGACGACGCCGCCACGCTGGTATGGAACGGGCCGCTGGGCGCGTTCGAACTGTCGCCGTTCGATCGCGGCACGGTTCATGCCGCCAAATATGCGGCAGCGCGCACCAAGGCCGGCAAACTGGTGTCCGTCGCAGGCGGCGGAGACACCGTTGCGGCGTTGAACCACGCTGGCGTCGGCAAGGATTTCACCTACGTTTCGACCGCCGGCGGCGCCTTTCTTGAGTGGATGGAAGGGAAACCTTTGCCCGGCGTCGAGGTTCTTAGAGTACGCTAGTGTGGTGGTTTGCAAGTCCGCATCAGTGCTGCAGCACGTTCCGTCTGCGGACTTGCAAACCAAAGCCACACTAGAATCATAATTTCTAGTGTCCTTTCGAAACCGAAGTTCGCTATGGACGATGTTGCGGAAGTTGAGCGAACTTCGGTTTCGGGACACTAGGATTTCAACGGATCTGGCGCTCTTGGCGCTGCCTTCTAGACCACGGAGAACAAGCACCCATGGCTCGCATCACGTTGCGTCAATTGCTGGATCATGCTGCTGAGAACGATTACGGCGTGCCGGCGTTCAACATCAACAACATGGAACAGGCGCTGGCCATCATGGAAGCCGCCAGTTCCGTCGATGCGCCGGTCATCATCCAGGCATCGCGCGGCGCGCGTTCCTACGCTAATGACGTGATGCTGAAGCACATGATGGACGCGGTGACGGAAATCTATCCGCAGATCCCCGTCTGCGTGCATCTCGATCACGGCAATGAACCCGCCACCTGCATGACCGCGATTCAGGCCGGCTTCACCTCGGTGATGATGGACGGCTCGCTGAAGGCCGACGGCAAGACGCCGGGCGATTGGGACTACAATGTCGGAGTGACCAAGACCGTCACCGACATGGCGCATCTCGGCGGCATTTCGGTGGAAGGCGAACTCGGTGTGCTCGGCTCGCTGGAAAGCGGCGAAGGCGAGAAGGAAGATGGTCAC
>JAUSAX010000088.1 GCA_030652315.1 Afipia sp.
GTAGTTGGCCCGGACGGTGACCCCAGCCTCCCGGACGCAACGGGTGCGAACCGTGCGCGCAGGCGCCGCATCCTGCTCCGCTTCAAAGCGCCCTCGAGAAGCGCCCCTCACGAACAGGACGTCTCGAACATAAGAGAGGTCCGGAGCGCGGGGATTGGTATCCCCATCACGAAATGTTTCGGGCGGGTGTTGCGCGATGAACTATCCGCCGTCATTCCGGGGCGCGCGTCTTCGCGCGAACCCGGAATGACCGATCGTCGTCCCCGCGAAAGCGGGGACCCATACTCCCTCAGTCGTCGGCTTGGCGGGGTTGCCGGAGCAACTTTCTCGTCACACGACGACGTTCGGTGGTTATGGGTCCCCGCATGCGCGGGGACGACATCGAAAGTGTTGCGAACATCGAAATGCGTCACGACGCCCAGCGGTGGTTAAGCCGGACAGGCTCTTGACAGCGCGCGCTTACAAAGAACAAATAGAGAACATGAATTCACGCCGCGACTCGCCGGACGACACGTCCGGCCTGCCGGATCTCTGCCAGCATCGGGGAGCCCTCATGTTTACACCGGCCACGCAGAAAGACATCGACCGTTACGACCGCGCCGTGGACAGCGCGATCGCGACCTGTGGCGGCGATCTTCGCGGCGCGCTCAAGGCGCTGATCATCGCCAACGAATATCTGGAGGAGGAACTGCGGCAGGTGCTGGACGAGGTGTCCGCGCACGCCGTGATCGCGATGCCGCGCCGGGATGTGGCTTAGCGCGTTCGCCGCTCTCCGTTGTCATTCCGGGGCGCGCGTCTTCGCGCGAACCCGGAATCCACAGCGACTCACCGGATTTCCCACATTATGGATTCCGGGCCTGCGCCAAGTGGCGCATCCCGGAATGACGGGTGGAATATTGCAGGCTGCGTAAATTTTCCTGCGGTGCTCGCACCTCAGGATGACGGCGGTCCCATCTTCGCAAGTTCGGTGGTTATGGGTCCCCGCTTTCGCGGGGACGACACCATTGTTACATTCAGGCCCGTGCAATATGCACAACAGCGCGCCTACTTCATCAGTTCCTTCGCCAGCGCCATATACATCGGCAGCGAGACCGGATCGTTGGCGGCGTTGGCGGCCATCGGATGCGAGGCGTAGCGGGCGATCACCATCTCCGCGGTCGGATCGACATAAACGCTCTGGCCGTAGATGCCGCGCGCCACGTAGGCGTTGTGCTCGTTGTGGGTGATCCACCACATGTCGCGATAGGACCAGCCCTTCAGCAGTCCGTAGCCGGCCTTGGCGAAGTCGTCCTTCTTGCCGCCCTGCGCCACGTCGGCGACGGCGGCCTCGGGAATGATCTGCTGGCCGTTGAACTTGCCCTTGTTGCGCATCATCTCGCCGAAGCGCGCAAGATCGCGCAGCGCGGTGTTATAGCCGCCGCCGCCGGATTCCGTGCCGATGCTGTCGACCATGAAGTAGCCGTCGTGCTCCGCGCCGAGTTTCGACCAGATCTCCGATGACAGCAGCGCGGCCAGCGACTGGCCGGAGGCGCGCTTGACGATCCATGCCAGCACTTCGGCGTTTGCCGTCTTATAGGCGAAGGCCTGACCGTGCTCGCCTTCCTTGTTCAGCTTGACCAGGAAGTCGTAGAAGCTGCGCGGTCCCTGATAGCCGGGGGCCATCGGCATCATGCCGCCGGCGCGGGCATAGTCGAACACTTCGGCGTTCGGGTCGGAATAGTTTTCCGAGAACTTCACACCGATGGTCATGTCCATCACCTGGCGCACGGTGGCGTCGCCATAGGCGGTGTCTTTGAGTTCGGGCACGTACTTGGTGACGGGAGCCGCGGGATCGAGCTTGCCGTTGGCCGCGAGCACCGCCGCCAGCGTGCCGACAAAGGACTTCGTCACCGAGAACGCGATGTGCGGCAGCTGCGGGCTGCCTTCGCCGAAATACTTTTCAAAGACGATCTTGCCCTTGTGCATCACAACGATGCCGTCGGTATAGGTCAGCTGCATCGCGTCATTGAAGGTGATCGCCTTGCCGTCCATCGTGGTGATGGCGACGCCGCCGAGATCGCGTTCGGCGCGCGGCAGCGGCACCGCCGGGCCTTCGCCGCGCGACACCGTCGCGGTCGGCACAAGTTCGCGGTAGTGGCTGAACGCCCAGCGCGTGTTCGGAAAGCGCGACGACGAGCCGTCGATGAAGCGGATGGTCTTGTCGGGCGGGGGCGGAAATCCCTGCATCAGGCCGAGCGTCTTCGGATCGGTCTGCGCCGCTGTCGGAAGCGGCTGGGCGCTTTGCGCATCTACTCCGGTGGAAGGAATCATGTTCACTCCCGTGAGTGTGAGCAGGGCGACAGCATATCGTGCGGCGTGGGTGCGGATGGCCGTGGCAATAATCATGGCATTTCCCCGGTGGTCGTTATTTGTTTTGCCTTGTTTTATTTCGCCCTTGCGGCGATACGCGAAGCCTAACCGAGCGCCTCATGGCAAACCACAGGTATTGCGGTATTGCGTCAACAAAAAACCGCGAGACAAATGTCTCGCGGTTTTCGTGTCGTGATGGTTTCGGACTTGCGGCGAAACCTTACGGGCAAGGATAGCGGTTGCCGTTGTTGTTCAGGTAGGTGCCCGATGCGGGATCGTAGGAACGATAGCGCTGCGAGCAATAAGCGTGGTTCTGCTGGGCCTGTGCCTGCGAGGCGGCAATAGCGCCGCCGATCACCGCGCCTGCCGCGAGACCGATGCCGACGCCGGCCGCGGTGCCGCCATAGCCGCGGCGATGATAGTGGCCATGATGGTGGTGGCGATGACCGTATCCGCGACGATAGTATTGCACGTTGGTGACATCGCCGGCCGGCGCTGCCTTGCTGATCGCTGCATCGCTCATCAGCGGCGCCGCGGTTGCGGGCTGCGAGACGGCGAGGGCTGTCGCGCCGGCAAGCAGAACGGCTGCGAGAAGTTTTCCAGTTCGCATATCTATTCCTTTAGTTGGGATCGAACATTTAGGGCGGAGTGATCATAACCCATCGCAAGGCGAAAAGTTCCCGACGATCGCTTACACTTTCGAAAGTATTAATTCCGGTATCTTGGTGAGGGGCCTTGTGTGCAGCCGTTCACGCGGCAAGTCACTCTTCGCGCTCTCGCACGGCGCGGCGATCCTTGATGGTGCCGATGGTCACGCCCAGGCGCTCGATTCTGCCGATGACCTTTCCGGCGAGGATGCGGTCGCAGTTCATGTGCGTCGGCGCGATGTAGAAATCGGCGAAGCGCCAGTCATGCATCCTGATCCATTGCAGGTTCGGCCGCGCATACTCTTCATAGGAGACGCGCTCGCCGCAAACGGCGACACGATAGACGTTGGTCTTCGCGGTGGCGGGCTCGGTGCGGTCGAGGAAGTCGTGCAGCTCCTCGAGCGCCTCGGGCATGATGTTGACCCAGTAATCGGTCACGAAGCGCCGCGACGCGCCTTCCAGCCCGCCGACGAGCTGATTGTAGTAGAGATACTCATAGGGATGCAGGTGATACAGCTTGCCGGCCGTCCAGGTGTATCCCGTGGTGACGATGGCGAGCCAGACGATCATGGTGCCGCGATGCAGCCGCGCCAGCGCGTCGATCGAGGCACTGAGGCCGACGCCGGCGAGAATTGCGATCGGCGGAAACACGAACAGGAAATGGCGGCAGCCGTCGAACGCCGGTCCCTCCGTGACGACCTGACATGCCACCGGGAAAAGCGCGGCGAACGCAATCAGCCCAAGTTCGCGGCGGCGCGTACCGCCGATGCCGCCGACGCGTTGCGGCAGCAGGATCAGCGCCAGCGCGAGCAGCGTTCCGCTGAGCGTCAGCAGTGGCAGCCGGATCGCGATGTAGGTCGGCACGTAGTAGCGCGGCACGTTGGCCATCTCGTAGACTTGGCCGAACAGGATCGTGCGGATGTGATAGTGGAAGTCGTTGAATGACAGCAGCCCGCGGATCGGATTGAGCGGCGACAGCGCCGCCCATGGCCACGCCGCGATCATGATGACATACGCGATCACGAAGGCGGGCATGAACCATAAGGCCGATCGCATCACGAACCGCGCGCGCTCCTGCCAGTGGCCGGCCACCGGGCGGGGCATGCTCAGCAGGATGGCAAGGCCGGCATATCCGATCAGCAGCAGGCTGAGCGACCTGATGCCCAGCGCTGCGCCGGTCATGACGCCGAACCCGATCACGTCGCGCATCCGCGGCACCGGCAGATCGCGCGTGGCGCGGATCAGGAAATACATCGCGCCGGCCATGAAGGCAGCCAGCGGAATTCCCTTGGTGTGGTTGAACATGCCGCCGTACCACGAGCCGCACAGCACCAGCGCGACGATGGCGAAGAAGGCGGCGCGCGGTCCGGCGATCAGGCGTGCCGTCGCAGCCGCCGCACCAATGCCGCCGATGCCGATCAGCGCGCACAAGAGATGGCGCAGCTCGTACTGATCGACGGGCAGGATCTGCGCCAGACCCAGTGCGGCGATGTCGAACAGTCCGCCGTAGAGATAGAGATTGTCGAGCTTGAACAGCGACCGGTCGGTGAAGCCACTCTTGTAGTAGGCGATTATCAGTTCGCCGTAGCGATGCTGCACGCCCTCGTCGTTGGAAATCGCGTAGTTCTGGAAGGTCCACAGCGCGACGACGACAAGTGCGGCCAGCGCGGCGCAGGAGGCGAGATCGAACGCATCGCGCCGGCTGAGCCACAGCGCGCAACGCTTCAGCCGCTCGCCGAGCCCGGCGCCAGCGAGGTCGCGGCCGGAGACATCCAGCCCGCCACTTATGGAATCGGTCATCCCCCGGCGTTCCCCAGCCCACATCTGGCGCGTGTCCGCTGTTGCGGCTGCACGCTCGCCATGCCCCCACGGCGAAGCCGGCCCTTTCGGCCGGCTCGGGAACGACCATAGGTGTTGAAAAGGCACTTGCTCAAGGAAATTGCATTTTGCGGTGCGAAAAAGGGCACCCGCAAAAAGTATTAGACCACCACTGTTAACCGCTTTGCCGCGCGGGTGATGCCGGTATAGAGCCAGCGGGCGCGGCTCTCCTGGAAGGCGAAGCTCTCGTCGAACAGCACCACGTCGTTCCACTGCGAGCCCTGCGACTTGTGCACGGTCAGCACGTAGCCGTAATCGAATTCGTCATACGGACGGCGCTGCTCCCACGGAATGTCCTCGATTCCGCCGCCGAAGCAGTCGGCGCGCACCGACACCTTCGTCACCTTGGCGCTGCTGACCTCCTCGTCGGGAGACAGCCGCATGGTGATGATCTTCGACTTCGAGGCTGCGCGCGATTTCACCCGCCACAGCCCGCCGTTGAACAGCACCTTCTTGCGGTTGTTGCGCAGGCAGACCAGCTTGTCACCCGCGACCGGCAACGGGTCTTCGATGTTCTGCTTCTGCCGCACCCGCATATTGTAGGCGCGGCGGGTGTTGTTGCGGCCGACCAGAACCTGATCCGCCGCCATGACGCGATCCGGATCGAGCGCATCGCGCCGCACCACCTCACTCTCGCCGAAGGTGCCGAGATCGAGCGAACGCCCTTCGCGCACCGCCATCGACATCCGTACGATCGGATCGTCCTGCGCCTGACGGTGCACCTCGGTCAGCATGGCGTCGGGTTCGGAGTCGGTGAAGAAGCCGCCGCCTTGAATCGGCGGCAACTGCGCCGGATCGCCCAGCACCAGCAGCGGGCAATCGAACGACATCAGGTCGCGGCCCAGTTCCGCGTCCACCATCGAGCATTCGTCGATGACGATCAGCTTGGCCTTGGAGGCGGGCGCGTCGTCCCACAGCTCAAAGCTCGGCTGCTCCTCGCCGGACTCGCGGGTGCGGTAGATCAGCGAATGAATTGTGGAAGCGTTGTCACAACCCTTGTTGCGCATCACCAGCGCGGCCTTGCCGGTGAACGCCGCGAATTTCACGTTGCCGTTGACGCCGTCGGCGATATGCCGCGCCAGCGTGGTCTTGCCGGTTCCGGCATAGCCGAACAGCCGGAACACCGGCGGCGTGCCGTTCTTGCCCGGCTTGGCCTTGAGCCAGTCGGCGACGGCGCGGAGCGCCTGATCCTGATGCGGCGTGAAGGAGGTCATCGTGGTGCTGGATACTTTATATGAGGCGCGACGCAAGCGGATAAGGTGAGCCGTAACGGGGTCCACCTGCATACCTGACTCGCGCCCCTCGTAATGACAATAATGCGGCGGATCGCGACGAACATCGGTCGCAACCACCGGCACTTCTCATATATGTTGCGCCTGCAAGGTGCAAAGACCAGCGCTTGGAACGGCTTGTTCCGCATTGATGCGCGCTCCGGTGTGAACGAGATACTCCCGCGATGATCATCCTCAAGCGCATTGCTGTTGCCCTCGTGGTCGTCTTCATCGCCGTGGTGTTTGGCCTGTCCGCATACAACGTCTATCTGCGTTTCACGGCTGGCGACGGTCCGCCGCCTGTCATCTACGAGCGTTCCGACCGGCCATCCCGCGCCTGATCGTGCGGCGCGATGCCGGTTGCGTCACGGCAGCCCGCTTCTATAAGTTGGCCCGCGCAACGCCGGCGATGAGGGTGTCCCTCATGCAAACAACAATAAACGGGGAGACACCGTGATGACTTCTGCTTCAGGCTCGTTCGATTTCACGCCACTGCTGGCCAAGGGGCTGCCGCCTGCGGCTGCGAAATGGAACGGCTTTCCGAGGTACAATTTCGTCGGCGGCAACAACGATGCCGATCAGGTTCCGGTGGACCGGCTGCTGGCGGCGTCGACTGCGGTGCTGACGCGGGAAGGCGCGACGCTTGCCACCTACGGCCTCAACAGCGGGCCGCTCGGCTATCGTCCGCTGCGCGAATTTCTCGTCGGCAAGCTGAAGCGCGATGCGGGCATCACCTGCACCGCTGACGAAATCCTCATCACGTCGGGCTCGCTGCAAGGTCTCGATCTGGTCAACGGTCTTCTTACGTCGCCGGGCGACACCGTGCTGATCGAGCAGGAGTGCTATCAGGGATCGATCACGCGGCTGGTGCGGCGCGGCGTCAATATTGTCGGTATTCCACTCGATGGCGACGGCATGCGGGTCGATGCGGTGGCGTCCGCGCTCGCGGATTTGAAGGCGAAGGGCATCCGGCCGAAATACATCTACACCATCCCGACGGTGCAGAATCCGACCGGCACGATCATGAGCGAACAGCGCCGCGCCGAACTGCTGAAGCTGTCGGAAGAATACGGCGTGCCGATTTTCGAGGACGATTGCTACGCGGACCTGATCTGGAACGGGCAGCGTCCGCCGGCGCTCTACGCGATGAGCAAGGCGGGCGGCGTCATCCACATCGGCTCGTTCTCGAAGTCGGTCGCGCCGGCCTTGCGCGTCGGCTACATCGTGGCGCCGTGGGATGTGCTGTCGCGCATCCTGCCGATCAAGACCGACGCCGGCTCCGGCGCACTGGAGCAGATGGTGCTGGCGGAATTCTGCACCGCGCATTTCAACGACCATGTGCCGAAGCTGGCGCGCGGGCTCCGGCTGAAACTCGAGACGATGATGGAGGCGCTGGCCGAGCAGTTCGGCACGGCGGCGGAATTCGACGATCCGCCGGGCGGAATCTTTCTCTGGGTCAAGCTGCCGGACAACGTCGATACGCTGAAGCTTTATCAGGCGGCGCTGGCGTCAGGCATCGCGATCAATCCTGGGACGGAATGGTCCGTCAACGCCGCGTACAGCAAGAGCCGGCTGCGGCTGTGTTTCGCCAGTCCGTCAGTGCAGGAGATCCGCGACGGCGTCGCAGCGCTGGCTGAAGTTTGCCGCAAGGAGTTCGGCGTACCCAGCCGCAGCGCGAATGTGGAGCGGAACAAGAGCTAGTGATCCGGTGCTGACATTCGTATCGTATTTTTCGCGGGCACTTTTACGAATGTCAGAACCGAAGGATCACTAGAAATTTAAATTTGCTAGTGTCCTGTCGTATCCGACGTTCGCTCGGAGGGTGCTGCGGAGTGAAGCGAACGTCGGATACGGGACACTAGGACCATGATGCAGAAGATTTTCATCGGCCTGATCGCCACCATCGGCTCGCTTCTCGCATTGGTCCTGCTGCAACCGTCCGACTATCGCGTCACGCGAACCATGGTCATGTCTGCTCCGGCTGCGACGGTGTTCGCGCAAATCGATGATTTCCGTCGCTGGCAGGCATGGTCGCCTTGGGCGAAGCGGGATCCGGCGGCAAAGGCATCGTTCGACGGACCCGCAAGCGGCAAAGGCGCGGTGTTCGCATGGTCGGGCAACAACGAGGTCGGTGCTGGACGCATGACGTTGACGGAGAGCCGTCCCGCGGAGGCTGTCAGGATCAAGACCGATTTCGTGAAACCGTTTGTCGGCACCAGTTATTCGGATTTTTCGTTGAAGCCCGAAGGCGGCGGCACGACCGTGTCCTGGACGATATCCGGCGAGAACGATTTCATCGCCAAGGCGATTGGCCTGTTCGTCAGCATGGACAAGGTGCTGGGCGGCGAAATGGAAAAGGGTCTCGCCAGCATGAAGCAGCTGGTGGAATCGGACACAAAAAAGCCGGCGCAAAACTAGGTTCTCGCCCGCGTCGGCGTCGTCCCGCGCGAAAGCGGGACCCATAAGCTTCATTTAGGAATCGTCATGGCCGGGCTTGACCCGGCCATCCATCTTGATGAGGATTTTTTGAAGGGAGATGGATGCGCGGGTCAAGCCCGCGCATGACATCCTTTTAATTACTCACGCCGCCGCAGCGCTTCGCGTTTCGCCGGAGCCCGGCGGCGGGATCGGCTGGCCGTCGTCGGCATACTCGTTGAGCTTGTTGCGCAGCGTGCGGATCGAGATGCCGAGAATGTTCGCGGCATGGGTGCGGTTGCCGAGGCAATGCTTCAGCGTTTCCAGAATCAGATCGCGTTCGACATCGGCCACGGTGCGGCCGACCAGCGCGCGCGTCACCTGCTCGGCGGCGAAGGTCGCGTGCGCCACGGCGGGCGGCGTCCTGGTGAGATCGAGACGGTCGCCGTCCGGCGAGAGAATGGCATCGGCGCCGATTTCGTCGCCGCTCGCCATCAGCACTGCGCGGTGCATGGTGTTTTCAAGCTCGCGGACGTTGCCCTGCCAGCGATTGGTGGTGAGCACGCGCCGCGCGTCCGGTGCGATCGGCCGCAGCGGCACGCCGTTGGCGTCGGCATATTTCTTGGCGAAATGTTGCGCCAGTTCGAGAATGTCGGCGGGGCGGTCGCGCAGCGCCGGGATCTTCAGGTTCACGACATTCAGGCGGAACAGCAGGTCTTCGCGGAATTTGCCTTCCTTGACGGCGTCGACGAGGTTGCGGTTCGAGGTCGCGATGATGCGGATGTCCACCGGCACCGGACGGGTGCCGCCGACGCGGTCGATCACGCGCTCCTGAATGGCGCGCAGCAGCTTCGATTGCAGCCGCACGTCCATTTCCGAGACTTCGTCCAGCAGCAGCGTGCCGCCGGTGGCTTCCTCGAATTTGCCGATACGCCGCGCGATCGCGCCGGTGAACGAGCCCTTCTCGTGGCCGAACAGTTCGGACTCCAGAAGATGCTCCGGGATCGCGGCGCAGTTGATCGAGATGAACGGCTTGCGGGCGCGATTTGAGCGGGTGTGGACGTAGCGCGCCAGCACTTCCTTGCCGGTGCCGGATTCGCCGGTGATCATCACCGAGGCGTCGGAGCCTGCGATTTGCTGCGCCAGCTTCACAACCTTGGCCATGGCGTCGTCGCGATAGATCAGGTCGCGCGAGTCGTTGGCGACGGCGGCCAGCACTGCTGCGATCAGTTCCGGATCGGGCGGCAGCGGGATGTATTCTTTCGCGCCGGCGTGAATGGCGGCGACCGCGGCCCGCGCATCGGTGGTGATGCCGCAGGCGACGATGGGAACGTGGATGTGTTCGGCTTCCAGCCGCATCACCAGATCACGGATATCGAGGGCGACATCGACCAGCAGCAGGTCGGCGCCCTTGCCGCCGCGCACCACGCGCATCGCCTGCTCGCTGTCCTCGGCGTGGGTCACCGTCGCGCCATTCTGCATGGCGATCTTGGTGGCGGTGGTGAGCTGGCCTTTGAGGGTGCCAACGATGAGAAGCCGCATGGTGGTCTCCTGTTATTCTGTCTTGTTCGCTGTCTTGTCAGTTACCCTGGCCATTTCCGGCTCCGGGTTGCCGCGTTGGATTTAAGAACGTTCCGCCTTGATGATTTCCGTCATGGTGACGCCGAGCTTGTCCTCGACGAGAACGACTTCGCCGCGCGCCACCAGCCGGTTGTTGACGTAGATGTCGATCGCCTCGCCGACGCGGCGGTCCAGTTCGAGCACGGTGCCGGGGCCGAGCTTCAGCAGTTCGGAGACATCCATCTTGGAGCGCCCGAGCACGGCAGAGACCTGAACCGGAACGTCGAAGACGGCTTCGAGGTCCGACGCGATGCGCCCGACATAATCGTTGTCGTCGAACAGGGACTGATCGTCCGGCATCAGCGCGTCGGCGGCGGTGAGATCGGGAAGCGGGACGTTGGTGTCTGTGTCGCTCATGGTCGGTCCTCATGGCCGGGAATCCCGGCCTGATTGCGGGACGCCAGGTAGCGCCCGACGAGTTCGTTGATCTTCGCTTCGATGGTGGCGCGGTCGAGCGTGACGCCGCCGTCGGCCCATTCGATCTTGCAGTCGCCGGTGGCGATTTCCGGCTCGGCCAGGATCACGAGCTTGCCCTCGAAGCCGCTGCGCTTGGCGAGCTGCTCGATCTGCGCCCGCGCGGCGTCGTAGAGAGCGTCGTTGATGCGCACCACGATGTGCGGGGTCGAGGTCAGGTGCCGGAAGCAATCGCTGACCAGCGCCATCATTTCGGTGAGAGGCTCGGCCGCGATCAGTTCGGTGCAGAGCTTGCGGGCGACCGAGAGCGCCACGTCCACCGCTTCGGTTTCCATCCGGCCCTCGATGGTCGAGAAGCGGCTGGCGATAGCCCTGATTGAAATTCCGATTTCCTCCAGCGCCAGCGCGGCGCGCCGGTCGCTCTCGGCCTTGGCTTCATTCCGCGCGGCATCGAAACCGGCGCGATAGGCACGTGCTTCCGCTTCCGCGATCTGCTGCGCGACCTCGATGGCGGACGCGGCGCGCTCCTTGGCGACGTCCGGCGCCGCGAAGTCGTGATCGAACAGGAATTTCGCGGGTGCGCCCATCAGTACACCAACTCGTCGTCAGCGCGGTTTTTCTGCAGCATGATTTCGCCCTTGGCCGCGAGGTCCTTGGCGAGATTGACCAGCAGCGCCTGTGCCTCATCGACGTCGCGCAGCCGCACCGGGCCGGCCGCCGCCATGTCGTCCAGCAGCATCTTGGCGGCGCGGCTCGACATGTTGCCCATGAAGAAGTCGCGCACGGTCTCGTTGGCGCCCTTCAGCGCGATGCCCAGCTTGTCCTTGTCGACGTGACGCATCAGCGTCTGGGCCGAACCGGCATCGAGCTTGACGAGATCGTCGAAGGTGAACATCAGCGCCTTGATGCGCTCGGCCGCCTCGCGGTTGTCTTCTTCGAGCGAGGTGATGAAACGAGTTTCGGTCTGGCGGTCGAAGTTGTTGAAGATTTCCGCCATCACTTCATGAGCGTCGCGGCGGCGGGTCTGCGACAGGTTCGACATGAATTCGACCCGCAGGGTCTGCTCGACGCGCTCGATGACTTCCTTCTGGACCGCTTCCATCTTCAGCATGCGGTTGACGACGTCGAGCGCCATGTCCTCGGGCAGGATCGCCAGCACGCGCGCGGCGTGTTCGGACTTCAGCTTCGACAGCACGACCGCGATGGTCTGCGGATATTCGTTCTTGAGATAGTTGGCGAGAACCTCTTCCTGCACGTTGGAGAGCTTCTCCCACATGTTGCGGCCGGCGGGGCCGCGGATTTCGTCCATGATCCCGTTGACGCGATCGGAAGGCAGATACTGCTGCAGCAGGCGCTCTGTGGCGTCGAACGTGCCCATCAGCGCGCCGGAAGCCGACATCCGCGACACGAATTCGAGCATCAGGTCTTCGACAACGTCAGCCTCGACGGTGCCGAGCGATGACATCACGACCGACAGTTCGCGCACCTCGTCATCGTCCAGCATGGACCAGACCTTGCCGCCATACTGTTCACCGAGCGCCAGCATCATGATGGCCGCGCGCTTCGGACCAGACATCGGCTTGGACTTGGCGCGGCCGCTCTGACGGCTGGCCAGCGTGGCGACGACACCGGCGATGTCGTTGGTGTTCTGGTTGGTGTTATTGGTGAGCGCGGGTGTCGTTGCCATGTCGGATCAAGCCGGTTCTGAAAGCCACTGACGGATGATAGTGGCGGTCTCATTGGGGTTGCGGTCGGCGAGTTCGCCGACGCGGTGCACGGACTGGGCGTGGACCTGGCCCTGCACCTGCGCGACGTCGATCATCGAGGTCGCGGCGATCTGCGGCGGGGCTGGCGCCGGCGCCGCTTCCGGCAGCGCCGGGAGCGGCGCGGGGATTGCGGCGGCCGGATCGGCGGCCAGCACGCGCTTGAGCAGCGGGCGCACCACCATGAACACGACGATGATGCCGAGGATCAGCATCACGCCGAGCTCGACGAAATACATGATGTCGTCCTTGGTGAACTGGAACATGCCAAGAAAGCCCTTCGGCGCGTCGGTCGGGATCACCGACGGTACGTCGGCGAACCGCAGGTTCACGATCTCGACCTGGTCGCCGCGCTTCTGGTCGAAGCCGATGGCCGAGCGGACCAGCGTGGCGATACGGTCGAGGTCTTCCTTCGCGCGCGCCGCGTAGACGACCTCGCCCTTGTCGTTCTTGGTGTAGCTGCCATCGACCAGCACGGCGACCGAGATGCGGTTGACGCGGCCAGCCTCGGTCACTTCGGTCTTGGTGACGCGGGAAATCTCGTAATTGTTGATTTCCTCGCTCTTCTTGCTCTGGTCTTTCGCGGTGGCGCCGCCTTGGCCTTGGGCGCCGGGCAATTCGTTGTTGACGGTGACCTGACCGTCATTGGCATTGGCGGTCGCCGCGGATTCTTCCCGCGACTGGCTGGAGCGCAGCACGCGGCCTTCCGGATCGAACTTGTCTGAGGTCTGGGTGATCTTGTTGTAGTCGAAGTCGGCGGTGAGCTGGACGCGGGCCCGGCCGGAGCCGACCACCGAGGACACGATGGTCTCGACCTGGTCGCGCATCCGCTTTTCGAACGAGGCGCGCCGCTCGTCGCCGCTGCCGCCGTCGGCCGCGCCGTCGCCGGCCGCGCCGTTGGCCAGCAACTGGCCGCTTTCATCGACGATGGAGACGCGCTGCGCCTTCATGCCGTTGACGGCGGAGGCGACGATATGACGGATGGCGCGGACCTGCTGCGGCTCGAGCGCGCCGCGAACACGGAGCACAATGGAGGCCGAAGGCTCCGGGGTTTCGCGGGAAAACAGCGGCCGTTCCGGCAGAACCAGATGTACCCGCGCCGCCTGGATGCGGTCGATGGCCTTGATGGTGCGGGCCAGTTCGCCTTCGAGGGCGCGCAGGTGATTGATGTTCTGGACGAAGCTGGTCGAGCCAAGCGCGTCGGATTTGTCGAAGATCTCGTAACCGATGCCGCCGCCCTTGGGCAGGCCGCCTTCGGCGAGCTTCATGCGCAGCCGGGTGATCTTGTCCTTAGGCACCTGGATCACGGAGCCCTCGTTCTTCATCTCGTAGGGAATGCCCTGGCGTTCCAGATCCTTGATGATCGCCGAGGAGTCTTCATAGCTGAGGTCGGTGAACAGGGTGGCCATCGGCGGCGTGGTGACCCGCATGATGACGAAACCGAAGAAACCGACGAGCGCCAGCGTTACGGCGGCCATAGCCGCCATCCGCGCCGCGCCCAGACCTTTCAGGAAGGAAAACAGACCCTGCAACGAACCAGCCCCACAGATTCGGCGCCACGCACCGACTGGGCAGAATTTGCCTATCTATGGTTTCAATATGGTTAACGCCGGTTAACGAGCGCGGGTATTCCGCAAAAGTGGTCACCGGTTTTGCGACTGGAATACGCGCTTTTTATTGATCTGGAGCATTTTCTGGCGCTAACCGGATTCCACTTAGCGGGAAAATGCTCGGTCGAAAAAGAGAAATGCCGAAAGCCAGCTTCCCGTGAGGGAGCTGGTTTTCGGAAAATTGCGATAAAAAGGTGGGCGCGAGCGCCGGAAACTTACTGGCGATACTGCTGGATGCGGGTGGTGCGCAATCCGGCCAGACCGTGCTGGTCGATGGAGAACTGCCAGGACAGGAATTCGTCAACCGTCAGGGTGTAACGGCTGCAGGCTTCCTCAAGAGAGAGGAGACCACCGCGTACGGCAGCCACGACCTCGGCCTTACGGCGGATGACCCACCGTTTGGTACCGGGCGCAGGTAGATCCGCGATCGTCAGCGGACTGCCATCTGGCCCGATGACGTACTTCACCCTCGGGCGGTGGGGTTCTGTCATGGTGTACTCACAAACTCGAAACAACTGAACTCGTGGGAACAACGTACCCCCGGCGGCTTAAAATTTACCTAAACCCAAGCCTCCAATACGATTCTCCTTCGATACGCCCAAAACGGGACAGGCCGGTTCCAAGAGAACCGGCCTGCGGGGTGCAGAAATGAGCTGTCACGAAAGGAATCCGCACCGTCATTGCGAGCGAAGCGAAGCAATCCAGAACGACAAGAAGAGACTGGATTGCTTCGTCGCTTTGCTCCTCGCAATGACGAACAACTTTCAGGTTGGTGCCAGCCGCATCAGCTCGACGCGGCCTGCTTCACGACGCGCTTGATCTGATCGAGGGTGTAGTTCTTGCCACCGATCGACAGCAGCGCCGGGCTCGCCGTCAGATCGACGGAATCGACCGTGCCCTGGACTTCAGTGGAGATCGCAATGTCCTTGCCGTTGGAGTCTTTCGCCGTGACCGTCATCTTGTAGTCGCCGACCGGCCACTTGGTGCCGTCCTTGCCCTTGCCGTCCCAGACGAAGCTGGAATCTCCGGCGCCGATGGCGAAGCTGCCCGTGTAAGCGGTCTGGCCCGCTGAATTGGTGATGGTAATGGTCGCGCTCGAGTTCGACGGCGCTTTGAAATTCCAGGTGGCGTTGCCGTCGAAGTGCGCGGTGCTGCCGTCAACGGCCACGGTCTGGCCGACGAACACCAGCGCCTGGGTCGATTGCGCGGTCTTTTCGATGTTGACCAGCGCTTCGAGCTGGCTGTTCGACTTCAATTGCTGTTCGACCTGGGCGAACTGCACCAGCTGCTGGGTGAACTGATTGGTATCCAGCGGATCGAGCGGGTTCTGGTTCTGCAACTGCGTGGTCAGCAGCATCAGGAAGGACTGAAAATTATCCGCAATGCCGGTGCTGCTGGTGCTGCCGCTCGTCGTTTTGGAATTGGATGTGTCGGGTGTCGCGGCCGCCGATTTCGGCACCGTCGGCATCGTTGCAGCATCAACCGCCATGATGATCTCCTCAGATCCTGATATCGACGCCGCTGCTCGCTCCGAGCATGCGGCCGTAAGTTCGCCCGGCGACCTGCGCGGGAACGGTGTCTTCTTCGATGATGACGACGCGCTGGGAATTTCGGCCCGAGCCGTTGTCGCTATCGCGGCCGGACGATGACTGGTCGCGCAGGCTGAACTGCAATCCCGAGTCGCCGGTCTTCAGGCCTGCGTCTTCCAGCGCCTGTTGAAGCCTTGGCGCATCGTTACGCAGCATGTCCAGCGTCGCGGGGCGCTCCACCGTCAGATGCGAGGTGACGTTGCCGTGCTTGTCGACGTCGAGGCGCACATCGATGCGGCCCAGCTCGGCGGGATCGAGACGGATGTCGAAACGGCTGTTGCCGCCGGCCGCGCGCAGCGCGATGTCCGCCGCGAGGCCGTTCAGCGGCACCGGCGCGCTGTCCGCGAGCGCGGTATTCGCGGTCGGCACCGGGATCGCGGTCAGATTGGCGGCATGGGTCTGGATCGGTTGCGGTTGAATGCCGGTGGGAGGCAGCAAGCCCGGATCGTTCAGCAGCGTCTGTTGCGGCGTGGGAGCCGCAGCCTGGTGTTCGGCTTGCGGCGCAGCCTTGCCGGCATGCTTCGATGACTCGGTATCGGCTGTTCCGGAGGCTGCCTTATCGTGCTGCGCCGGCTTGTCGTCGGTGTTCGCCGCGCCGGCTTCCGGCTTGATGGCCTGATCCGACACCGGCTTGGCCGATGGATCGGCGGCCAGCTTGCTGTCCTTGCCGTCCTTGGCGGGCGCGGCCTCGCCATCCTTTGCGAGGATTTCGGTCTTGCCGCTGTCGGACTTGATGACGGTCGCAGCAGCGGAGATCGTCGCGGCGGCGGTTTCCGGCGCGGTGGTTTCAACCGCCGGAGTTGTTACGCCGGTCGTAACGGTCGCGCCGGTGGTGTTGGTTTCTGCAACGCGGGGCGTCTGCGCCGCCGATGCGTCGGCAGACGTGGTGACGGCGGAGGCACTTCCGATAGCGGCTGTTGCCGCAACGGTTGTTGCGGATGCCGTCTCGTCGCCCGTTGCAGTTGGCGCTGCTGCCGCGGCGATCACGACCGCGACGGGATCGGTCACGATGGCGGGAATCACCGGCATCATAGCGGCCGCGGCTGCGTCGCCTTCACCGTTACCATCCTGCGGCTTGTCTTCGGTTTTGGTGTCGGACGCGGCTTTGGTCTTGTCCGTGGATGTGTTGCCGGCTGCATCGGCTGCTGCGGATGACTGGGCATCCTGCTTTGCCGCGCCGGACTCCTTATTAGAGGATGTTGCGGAAGCATCGGCCTGCGGCCGGTCGTTGCTTTGCGCGGGGGAGCCGGTTCCGCGCGCATCGCGGCGGGGCGCATCCGGTGCCGGGCGAGCCGGACGGTCGGTCTCGGAGGCCGCCGCGGCATTGCTGTCCACCAATGCGGCAAAGTCGTCCGACGGCGGCTGATCGGCGCGCGCCTGTCTGGCCTGCGGGTCATAGGCGGACTTGGATACGGCTGGTTCCGGGGTAACGCTGAACACGGGCGGCCTTTCACAGTGGATGCTTCTTCTATTCAGCAAGGACCGGGCCACCGGGAACAGATTTGAAATATAAGTTATTACAACAGCTTACGGAAAGTGACGACCGATCGAGCTGCCCGCGCGGCCGGGGGCTTTCTGCCCGGCGGCAAGATTTTCCCCCTAAAAGGGCCGGGTTTAATTGGAATAGATCAAGGCGGACCACGATTGCCTCGGGTAGGGTCGGACTATAAGTAAAGTGCAAATCCAGCGATGACCGGTTGCGGGCGGCCCAAGCCGTCCCGGCAACAGCAAGATCGGCCCCTGCCATGCTCAACAGCCTCGACCTCGAAGGTCGCCCGGAAGATACCCGGGTCGTCGTCGCCATGTCCGGCGGCGTCGATTCCTCGGCGACGGCTGCGCTGCTGAAGGCCGAAGGCTATGACGTGGTCGGCATCACGCTGCAGCTTTACGACCATGGCGCGGCGACCCACCGCAAGGGCGCGTGCTGCGCCGGTCAGGATATTCACGACGCGCGCGATGTCGCAGCGCGTCTCGGCATTCCGCATTACGTGCTCGACTACGAGAGCCGCTTTCGCGAGTCGGTGATCGAGAGCTTCGCCGAGAGCTATGTGCACGGCGAGACTCCCGTGCCGTGCATCGAGTGCAACCGCTCGATCAAGTTTCGCGATCTGCTTAACACCGCGCGCGAACTCGGCGCCAAGGCGCTCGCCACCGGACATTATGTCGCGTCGCGCCGCCAGCCGGACGGGTCGCGCGCGCTGGTCTGCGCGGCGGACGCCGACCGCGACCAGAGCTACTTCCTGTTCGCGACGACGCAGGATCAGCTCGCCGACGTGCGCTTCCCGCTCGGCGACATGACCAAGGCGCAGACCCGCGAACTGGCGCGCCGGTTCGGGCTGTCTGTCGCGGACAAGCACGACAGCCAGGACATCTGCTTCGTGCCGACCGGCCGCTATACCGACGTGATCGAGCGGCTGAAGCCGAATGCGATGGAGCCCGGCGACATCGTCGATCTCAACGGCCGTGTGCTCGGCCGCCATCAGGGCATCGTCGGATTCACCGTCGGCCAGCGCCGTGGCCTTGGCATTGCGGCAAGTGCGCCGCTGTATGTTGTGCACCTCGATGCGGAGACGCGCCGCGTCGTGGTTGGACCGCGCGAGGCGCTGAACGTGCGCAAGATCATGCTGCGCGACGTCAACTGGATCGGCGACGGTGAACTCGACCACGCGATCGGCGACGGCTTAGAGCTGTTCGTCAAGGTGCGCTCCACCCGTCTGCCGCAGCCGGCCTGGCTGCGCCGCGTCGGCGGGACTTATGAAGTCGAACTGGTTGACGGCGAGGAAGGTGTGTCGCCGGGACAGGCCTGCGTGTTCTATGATGCGCCTGCGGGACAGGCCCGCGTTCTCGGCGGCGGCTTCATCAGCGCCGCGCCGCGCATGGTGCGGCCCGCGCCTAGTGATCCGGTTTTGACATTCGCGCCATAGGCTGTCCATTCGTATCCGACGTTCGTACGAAAGGTGTTGCACGGCAAAACGAACGTCGGATACGGGCACTAACCTGCGCGAAGCCCTTGCCGGATAGCATGATCCCAAAAAGTGGACACCGGCTTTCGGATCAGATCATGCTGGCCAAAATGCTCCTGATCCTCCAAGAATAGTTGGGATTTCCGGCGCGGATCGTGCCGGAACAATAACAAGAGTTGCGTAACAGGGCGGGGACATGACCAACGACATCGATCGTGCCGGAGTGGCGAAGGCTTACGCTGCGTGGGCGCCGGTTTACGACATGGTGTTCGGCAAGGTGTTTGACGAAGGCCGCAAATCCACCATCGCGGTGGCCGATGCGATCGGCGGGCGCGTGCTCGATGTCGGCGTCGGCACCGGATTGTCGCTGTCGGATTATTCGCGCAGCACCAGGCTGCACGGCGTCGACATTTCCGAACCGATGCTGCGCAAGGCGCAGGAGCGCGTGCGCGCGCAGAAGCTCACCAATGTCGAAACCCTGTCGGTCATGGACGCGAAGAATCTCGCGTTTCCGGACGAGGCGTTCGATGCGGTGGTGGCGCAGTATGTGATTACCGCGGTGCCGGATCCCGAAGCGACGCTTGACGATTTCATGCGCGTGCTGAAGCCGGGCGGCGAACTCATTCTGGTCAACCACATCGGCGCGGAAAGCGGCCCGCGAAAAATCTTCGAAATGTGCTTCGCACCGCTGGCGCGCAGGCTCGGCTGGCGGCCGGAATTTCCATGGGCGCGGCTGGTGAACTGGGCCGCGAAACATGGCGGCGTCACGCTGGTCGAGCGCCGCCCGATGCCGCCGATGGGACACTTTTCGCTGATCCGTTATCGCAAGGGCTGACAGCGCTCACTAAGCGCTGCCTTGTTGGTTCGGCATGATCTGATCCGACAACCGGTTCCCACCCTCGGGTCAAACCCGAGGGCATGCCTTGCGGGATCATGCCGCCGGGAACATCCGCACCGCTGCGCCGTTTTCCCCTCATGACAATGAAACTCCCGATAGCGATGAGTGCTGCGCTGGTCGCGTTGCTGCCTGCTGTGAGTTTTGCTCAGGCGCCGCCCGCGCCATCGACGCCGCAGGCGCAAACCGCGCCGCCCAATCCCGGGCGCACATCGTCGAATTGCGTGCCAACGGAGGTAGTTCCGCAGGAAGGCACCGTCGCTCCGCGCGGCACCACGACCGGCCGCGCACCGGAATCGCTGGGCGACAGGCTGGCGAAATCCGACGGCGTGCTGTGTCCGCCGCCCGGCGTCGATCCCGAGATACATGCCCCGACCCCGCAGGGCGGAGCGATGAAGGTGATTCCGCCGCCCGGCAGCCCCGGCGGCGATCCCTCAGTGCGGCCAAAATGAGGTTTTCCCGCCTCGCGAAGCGCTCTTTGCGGCTGATTGCGCGTTAAAAACCAATCAGATGGGGCGGGGCGCGGTCATTGCTTGACAGGCATTTGGGTGACTTCTTATATGCCGCCGTTCGCGACCGCGAAGGTGGTTCGAACGTGTGGCGAGGTAGCTCAGCTGGTTAGAGCACGGGAATCATAATCCTGGGGTCGGGGGTTCGAGTCCCTCTCTCGCTACCATCGAACTCCCTAACCGTGAACGCAGGGGGAACGACGGCCTCTCGGTCAGTTCGCCAAGACGACCAGTGATCTCGATCTCAAAGCCCTTTCCGCCGGGCTCCGCGTACACCGTGACGCGGCTTACGAGCCGCCGCACCTTCTCGAACAATTCGGTGTTGGTCGCAGCGTGATCGCTCGACAGGATGTCTGCGAGCGCCGCAACGTCGGTTCGGTACGCGGTGAGCGCTGCCGGATGCAACACGATGTCCTGCGGTGCATGCTCCGCGATAGCGATCTGATCGTCGACGGTGTGCCGTTCCGCCTCAAGCTCTTTGATGCGACCGGCGAGGGTCGCCGGGTCAACTCCGAACTTGACGATTGCATCGAGCGCGCGATCAAGCTCGCGCTGCATTTCGCCCTTACGGCGTTGGAGCTTCACGAGGCTGTTGACGCTCGCCCTCGCGAGCCGCTTACGCTCCGCGTTGTAGGTCTCTGCGAACTCGGCGAGCGCGACGGGATGCATCAGGTTTTTGCGCAAGCCGTCGAGTGCAACGCGCTCGATCTCTGACAGGCGAAGTGACCGGCGGTTCTTGCACGTCCCGCTTTCTCTGACGGCAGAGCACTGAACGCGCAGCTTGCCGTGCCGATCCTTGCCTGACGACGTAACGGCCCCGCCGCACGTGCCGCATCGGAGTAGGCCGGAAAACAGACGACTTGTTCGCGGACCACGCACCGTATCGTCGGCGAACAGATGTGCTCTACTCTGTTTGCGGGACTGCGCAGCTTGCCAAAGATCGTCCGGCACGATGCGCAGATGTTCGGCGTCTGCGACACGGTGCTGCTCTTTGGGGTTTGGTTTCGAGATGCGCTTACCCGATGTCGGGTCCTTGACCATTCGGACTTTGTTCCAGACGATCCGGCCGACGTAGAGATCGTTGAGCAGGATGCCGCCACCTCGCGCGGCGTTACCGTTGATCGTTGACGCGTTCCACGCCTTGCCACGCGGAGGCTTCACGCCTTGCTCGTTAAGGCGCGTTGCGATCTTGCGGGCGGTAGAACCGACGACGTATTCGCTGAAGATAGTGCGGATTACTTCCGCCTCGTCGGGGTTGATTTGCAGTTCGCCTGCTCGCCCCGGCACGGCGCGATAGCCGTACGCCCGACCTCCCGCGTGACGACCGTCGCGGATCACGCCTTCAAGACCTCGGCGTGTATGGACCGCTAGATTCTCAAGGAACATTTCGCCCATGAGGGCGCGCAGCGCGCCGTCCATCTTCGAGATTTTACCCGAAGCGGTAATGATGGTCACGCCGAAGAAATCGAGCCGCTTGCGCGCATCGTGGTAGTCGGCTTGATCGCGCGAGATGCGATCAATGTCTTCGGCGATCAGAACGTCGAAGCCTCGGGCCTCTGCGGCTTTCATCATGTCGCGAAAGCCGGGGCGGTTGACCGTCGATGCGCCGGAGATTGCGCGGTCTTCGAAGATTAGAGAAACGGACGCACCTTCTCGTGCCGCGATCTCGCGGCACATGGCGATCTGATCGTCGATAGACTTATCGCGCTGTAGGTCACTCGAAAAGCGCGCGTAGATGGCTGCCCGGATCATGTCGTCTTTTGGTCGGCGGCACGGGTTTGAAGGGACTGGATACGCGCTACCTCGGCCTCATGATCCAGCAAAGCCCGTCTTTTCGCAATAGCCCGCACCACGGCAAGGATGTCCTCACCGAGGTTGGAATACGCGAGCTTTAAGACGGTTGCCGTCATGGCTTACAGCCGATCTTTCGAGGCGTTCGCTGGCGTGCGATCTCGGCCTCACGATCTTACAGCGCCAAATTTTTGGCAAGAATCCGCACCCCGCGTGGGAGAACAATCTGAAAAGGGGGAGGGGTCTAATCTTTTTTTGGACCGGATGCCCTTTTTGCGAGTTTCCCATTTGACCGGGCCGGGTGGCGCGCTGCGTTTTCTTGACGCTATCGCGCGAGCCGGTCCAGTCTCAGCATGAAGCCCTCCGCGTCAAAGGCTGAAGCTGCCAAATCCCGGCAAGCCGGAAGACTACCATCTGTTCGCGCGCGACGAGCGCTGCGGCATACGAGGACTCACGTCTTATGACCAAGACCAAACCGACCGCGACGGTGGTCACATTTAGCGAGGCTGATCGCCTCAACATTCTTGAGCGCGCAGTGGCCGACCACGTGGCAGGACGCGCCGCTCGTTTCAAATTCCAGAACGGGCAAACGTTGGAAGGCGTACTTCGGACATTCAGGCACGACCGCCGTTCCTGTGGCCTCGGACTGGAACTCGGGCTTTCGCAGGACGCGTATCGAAGCGAAGTCGCGGCAACGCTGGCCGGACGCCTCGGTATGCAGTTCGATCCGCCCCAAGCCGATCCTTTCGCCTGATTCACTGACGCGGCCCGCTCCCGCGTAAAACAAACAGCCCGAGAACCACTGACATGACGAAACCTAATCACTCGACGCGACAAGTGCGTTCTGAGTTTGGCGACTCCACGCCCGTACCCGTCTCAATACTTGAAGCCGCAGGGCTTTCTTCTTGCGTGTCGTCCTCGTCAAATGAATCCGTTGAAGACGCACTCATTGCCGCCATAGACCGCCAGCGCGGACTCGCCACGCTCTTGCCGTACCAGCGCGAGGGCCTTCAGCGCGCAGATCGAAGGCTACGCGCGCTTGCCGCTCGGACGAAAAGCCCCGCGACCCGCGCGTGGGCATTAGCCGGAGCTAAGCGCATCGCTGACGCATTTCTGAAGGACGACCGCCGCAGAGGTCGTGCCGCTGCGAAGTTCGCGGAGTCGGTCGCTTCTCAAATAGGGATCGCGAAGCGTTCGATAGAACGCGCTGTAACGTTAGGCGCGAAGCTCTTGCCTGACCTCGTCCAAACCATTGCGGGCGGGCCGCACGATACTTCTGCCAATCTCGAAATGTTGGCGTCTCTATCCCCGGAGCTTCAGTTGAAGTTCGCGCAGGAAGCAGTACGCCGCAAAGTGGAAGGCGAGATCGCGCAACGCATCGCGGGAGATGGCCGACTAAAAAAGCTGGATCATGCGGTGCTCGACGACCTCGATGTGCTCGGACTTAACGATCCGCAGACGCGTAGGCGTTTAGCGGCGATGACGAAGCAAGAGGCAATCGATACGGTCGCGCAGATGAAACGCGACGCGGAAGCGGCAGAGAGGCGCGAGGCAACCGTGGCACGACTGCGTGAAATGGCTCGTGCTCCCCTACTTACCGCTGCGGCTGACGGCCTCGGCGTGGCGTTCGCGGCGGCTACGCGTGCAGACCGCGAGAGGTTTATGGAAATACACGGGCTGCGTCGCGCTCAGTTGATTCCGGGCGAAGACGTTGGCCTTCTTTTCGGGTGCGTTGAGAGCGAAGTATGACGGGAACGCTAGTATTTGTTCCGGGTAAGCCCGGTTCTATTTCGTACTTCGCCGAAGGTGCGGAGAGCGGCGAAGCGATTCAGCTACCCGAAAACGGTCGTTTATGCGACGCGGTAAAGGAGCGGCTCTTACGACAAATTCTCCTTTTTGTACGGAAACCGCACTACCTCGATAGCGACGTGCGCGATCAAATCGATTCAGCGTTAGTCGTTTCATTCTTAAGGGGTTGCTCAGTCCAAATCTGTGATGAGGATTCCGTTTCGACCGTGGCTAGGCGACATGGGTACAAAGTCAACGCGAAGTCTTTAAGCGCGGAGTGGCTACATCGGATTGCCAAACGCGCAGATGCGAAGGGCGTTTCCCTAGGTAGGACTTTAAGTAGCAGCGATTGGGAGCACAGTTCATTCCTGAATGAATTGGAGCGACCACATCGAACGGTCGATAGTTTGGAGCAGATTATGTATCGGGAGCCCCAAGGTCTCGATTGGTGCGTGAAAGGCGCTATCGCTCGGAATACAACCTCGGTCGCTAGCGGGGTGTGGGGCGCAGGAAAGACCGCCGTGTTTGTCGATATTGGCTTGCACGTTGCGCATGGCGTTGATTGGCGCGGCCGGAAAGTCAAGCGAGGTGTAGTGTTGTACGTTGCCTTAGAAAATGCGGAAGACGTTGAGCGCCGAGTACAGGCGTGGTGCTGCCGCAGGGAGAACGATGGGCATCCTGTTCGAGATGGAGCCTTCGTTCTCGTGCGCAGGGCGTGTCGACTTTTCGACCCTTCAGGGAAGCCGACGCTGGATGAGAAGAAGCTCATAGAGGACGCCTTGCGCGCGTCCGCTGAATGTCATCAGCCCGTGGCCATGATAATTATCGATACGCTTGCAATGAGTATCGCCCCGGGCGACGATAACAGCGCTAAGGACGCCAGCATTTACACTGCGGCGCTTAAGCGAATCGCCGATGCGACTGGAGCGAACGTGACGACGTTGGCTCATCCGACAAAGTCGGGAGAGGGTGTACGGGGCAGCGGTGCGCTTCAAGCGAACGTCGATACGGTGTTAGAAATATCGCTAGATCGGGCAAAGCGCGGAGTGATCAAGGCTGGGTCAAAATTTCGCATCGGCGATCCGAATAAGGTTCGCTTTGGCTATCGCCTATCACCCGTCACGATTGGAAAGGACGAAGATGGCGACGACATCGATGTTGTTCTAGCGGTGGAAGACGATGCGCGTGCTTCTCAATCGCCGGTCGTCTCGGACGATACGCCAATAGGGGACACAGTCGAAGACAAGCTGGTGGCAACCCGCAGAGCCGTGGAGCTTTGCGTTATGGAGATTGCAGCGACGACCGGCGACAAGCCCTCGGAGATCGGCGTGGCAGTGGGGCAGGTACTCGCAAGATTGAACTTGGATCGCAAAGGCGCGGGGCTGACCGTTCTTAAAGAGCGGACAATGGTGACGCGGCTGTTAAGCAAGCTTGTGGAGGCGGGGGAGATTGTCAAGTCGGGAGATAATCGGCGGACGGAGTATCGATTATCTGGTGTCGCCTAGTCGCGCGCCCTAAATAGACGGCTCACGGCTGAGTTTAGCTCAGCTTCGTCCTTCAATGCTTGTGTCAACCGTTCAGATAGTTCCGCGAGCACAACTCTCACGTCGTGAGCCAGCTCCAAGCAGCGTTCGTCAGTTTGCTCATGGAGTCCGACGCTCAATGCCGAATGAAGAAGCGTCAGTGGATTGTGACCGTTGATCAGAAGGGCTTGGGGTATGGCGTTCTTAACGGAAGCGACTGACTTAGAAAACTGTATTTCCTTTTTTGCATCGTGAAGAACGCTCAACGCTTCGGCTGTAGCGCCCAGCTTCTCCGATACCTTGATGATCTCGTCGAGGATTCTATTTTTCTGGTTCTCCACGACGCGACGATAATAGCCGAACGCGCCTACGCCTAAGCCCTGATTTTCGCACCGCCGCCCCTTGAGAAAAATCTCTCTTTGATCTCCTAACAATTTAAGAAGGCGAGGAGGAGTCATCGGACCGAAAGCGGGAAGCTCACCATATTTATAAAGCTGCCACGTTCCACTCTGGTCGAGATGCACGTTCAACGAAAAAATCTTCGGCGTTGAGCGGCAGTTGGAGCAGATATACGTGAGATACGTATTGTCGTATCGAGAGACCATTTTCTCGCCCCGCGCATATCGGAAAAAGCGCAGCCCGTTGCAGTCGTCGCTTGTGCAGTGAAGTTGCAGCTGAGGCGTCATCAATTCATAGGTAACAGTGCCGTCGAGGCTCTTTGAGGTCTTCGGACTTACAAGGTGAACGACCTGCTTCTTCTGCGATGGTGGAACGCCCTCTAAAAATTCAGCGAATGACAGAGGGGCCAGCTTATCCAAATCGTTGGCTTCCACCCCTATAGACTCCTCAGTCTCACCCATTTGATCCCCCCAAAAGTGACCACAATCTATACGCTGAGCCTGACCGTGCAAGAATACGCCGTGCACGGTTCATGCACGGTCCTTTGCACGGTGGCCTGCACGGTCTTTGCACGGTTAGGTGCACGGTTGTTCGATAAGACTTACAGCCACTTAGCGAGACCGTGCAACAACCGTGCATGGACCGTGTACCCCATTTCCCTCTCACCGTGCACGTTTCCCCGTACCTTTAGGTACGGGAACGGCACGAAGACGGGAGTTAGGTGGGTTGAAGCACTAGCGGCAATTAAGAACTTCCAATTGGGCGATGCCTCGAAAGCCCGCGCGGGGGATCGTGAGTAGGCTAAACAACCGGTTGTCGAAGTCTATCATGAACACTGTGATCGCTGTAGGTGACTCTTCCCGCCAGCCTACAATTTGATGTTTGCCAGTAAAATCGCGTGTCATCTCGCCGATATGCTTTCCGCGTTCGGTCCTAAGCATGGGACGAACAGGATCAGTGATGATCTTGAGCATTGTCTTGTTGACGACTTGAAGCCGGTAGCGTGGTCTAGGACCTTGAGAATTGTCGCCGTCAATACCGATCTCATTTAAGCGATCCTCTTCCGGAAGCATTGTGCCTACCGAGTGCGCGTGGAAGCACTCCCAAGAAACATCAGGTAGCGAGGCGGGCTTTGGAGGTGGCGCTGCGGTTGCACTGCTCGCAAGAACAACGCTTGCGAATACTGCATAAAAAATCTGTTTCATGGCGGCTATTGGCATTGCCACAGGTATTGGCTGCCATCGTCAGCAAGCGTTGCGCTGCACGACTTCATGACGGGATCGCTTAAGCCTTTGACTCGAACCTTGACAAATCCGACCAGCTTTCGGTCGCTTTCCTTGAGCAGGTTGATTTCTGTGAGGGTCAAGTCCGCATTCTTCGCGTACTCGTTGCGGATGCTTTGCTCAACTTCCTTTATACCCGCTGCGTTAAAGGCGGGATTTCGAGACACGAAATACCAACCAACCACCCCGCCAATCACGATCAGCGGCACAATCTTGAATAGCTGCATTAATGCCCCCGCCTAAAAAGCGCATTCCGGCAAAAGCCGGGCGGCATGTCAAGGCGACAAGACAATGCGACACGAAATGCAAACTAGGCCCTTATTCCCCCGACTATCTATGTGGGCTCGTTGAGCGGGACAGCCCAACCGTGCCGCGCGGTCGGTTTGTTCTCGGGCCGGTCGCGCGGCGCTCCTAAGCCGCCGCATCAGTGAGAGCCTTGCATGTACCAACCGCCTTCGATCCCGGCAGAGCGCCTAGCCGCGCTTAAATCTGCCGCTAAGCCCGCTATGGCGGTAGCCGACAAATTGCTCCGGTTTGCCCGGATTGAGGCGCAACGCGTGGCATCTGATGCCCTTGAACTCAGCGCCTTCCTGCCGCGATGAGGCCACGATGGCATTTATCAACGTCGGAATAGACGCGACGCAGCTGGAGCGGTGGGCTGCCGAATTGTCTGCGCGCGGATTGAGCAATGCGATCAGGCGCGCAGTCGATCAGTCTGCCCGCGCCGCGCGCAAGATCGCGATCACCGTCATTGCCGGAGACATCGGTGTCTCGAAGGCCAAGTTTAAGCAGGCCGTCCCGAAGGTCCGCGCGTCCACCGCTGGCGATCTGTCGGCCTCATGGACGATCAGCAAGGCCCGCATCGGCATTCTCAATGTCACGGGCGCAAAGGTCTACAAGGCGCTTGGCCTCAAGGCTTCGACGCATCGGCTGACCGGCGGTGGCTCCGCGTCGCTCGACGTTCGCAAGGCATTCATCGTGAACGCCAAAGCGGGCGGGCGGTTTGTGGCGTTCCGCCGGGGCGCGGATCGCCTCCCGATCAAGGGCATCTATGCCGAACACCCGGCGACCGCGATGGGGCAGCCGAACGCGGCGGCCCGAAAGACATGGGAGCGCGAAGCGAGCCGCGAGGTTGCCACGCGTCTCCCCGTTGAGGTCGCAAAGCAGTTTGCACGCGAAGGGCTTGGCCCTGCATCGCCAACCGGCAATGAAGACTAACAGAACACCGTCGCAGCGCATGTCATCCGTGCGCGCGACGCCTTGCGTGCCGCGCTTGTTGCTGCGTGGCGGTTCGCTCAATGAGCGCGGCACGTACTCTCTTTCCCGTCCGCAGCCGAGCGATGCTCGCGATGTGAGACAAATCGCGCCGCGTCATCTCCTTGCAACTGACGAGATGACGCGAGCGCGAAGCAATAATCCAAAACCATCGCGCGAATAGGCTTCAGCGCCAAAGAGTGACGCATTCTCGGGTCCTTGGCGGGCCTGCGCGCATGCGTTGCGGGCCGCTGCCGCATCGTTTTCGCTGAAAATATTGTGCTTTTTGATAGCAGAGACGCCAAAATGACGAAGCGCGGCACAATTCAAGACATTGCCGACGCCACCGAAGTCGATCAGGCGACGGTACGACGCGCCCTGAAGGCCGCAGGCCTAGCGCCGGGACGCGGCGGCTACCAATTCGACGACGCGGTTAAGATCGTCGAGGCCATAGCTGACAAGGACCGCGTTATGGCTTCCGACGCAGTGGGCAGCGCCGGAGGCGGCGCAAGGCTCTCGCCCTATGCTGAAGCAAAGACGCAATCCGAACTGCATCGCGCCCGAAAGCTACAGATCGAAAACGAGGTCGCAGAAGGCAAGCTCATCGATAGACAGTCTGTGCACGACACGGGTGTCAATTTGGTTACCGAAGTCCGCACCGCGCTATTGGCCGTGGGCAACCGCGTAGCCGAGAAGCTCGTTGGACTGAGCGACACAACTGAAATCGCTACAATCATTGAGGCCGGGATACGTGATGTGCTTGCCGCGCTCGCGGATGAGGCAGCATTCGTCGCGGCGATAGATGCGGAATTGTTATCGTGATCGACATTGAACTAGGCATGGCGTGGCGTCGCGCCCTCGCGCCTCCGCCAGCTACCGCGCCTTCTGCATTCGCTGAATCTGAGATCGTGCTTCCCGGCTCAGCAAACGCCTTGCCGGGACCGCTGAGGCTCGCGCCATATCAGCGTGAGCTTGTGGATGCGTTCGCGGACCCCGACGTAGAAATAATCGTACTGATGCTTTCGGCGCAAACCGGAAAATCGATCAGCATTGATGCGATGTTGGGATACTGCATCGCATGCGCGCCGGGACCGATGCTGCATGTTTCTCCGACCGGGTCGCGCTCGGAGGACTTTGTGCGAGACAGATTTGATCCGCTCGTCGCCGCGTCCGCAAAGTTGCGCGGACTTGTGGGTAAAGGCCAGGACAAAAGGAAAGGCAATTCGGGCGGCGCGAACTCGCTCGCAGCCAAATCGTTTCCCGGTGGGCAGCTTAACTTCGCGTCGTCATTCAAAGCGGATGAGTTGGCCGCTCGCGCGATTAAGTATCTATTCCTCGATGAGATAGACCGCTTCGCGCATAGCGCCGGAGTTGAGGGCGATCCGATCCGGCTCGCGATTAAGCGGACGAAGACATACGAAGGCAAAGGCCGGAAGATCGTTATCGTCTCGACGCCAACGTCGCGCGTAGGGTCGCGGATCAATCAATGGTATTTGCGCGGCGATCAGCGCAAATTCACGGTGAAATGCTCGGATTGCGGCCATCGTGCGCCGCTGGCTTTCGAAAATTTGCGATGGGACGAGGGGAGGCCGGAGACGGCATACCTGACGTGCGAGGAATGCGGCGCTGTCCACGACGAGCAGCGACGGCGGGCGATGCTCGAAACCGGAGCATGGGAGGCTACTGCGGAGGGAGAGCCGGGCATTAGGTCTTATCATTTGACCGAACTGGCATCGAAGTTCTCTTCGCTTGCATCCGTCGCGCGGCAAGCGGAAGACGCCAAGACGCCAGAAGAGAAGCAGACATTCTATAATCTCTCGCTAGCGCAAGTGTACGATGCTGCGTCCGAAGTCGAGTTGTCATCTTCTGAGTTGCAGGATCGCGCAGAGCCTATCAAGCCGCCTTACGCGTCGAGCGTAGTCTACGTCACTGCGGGCGTGGACGTACAACGTGACCGCTTGGAGTGTACCTTCCTTGCGCATCACGATGACGGTACCTATTCGGTGCTCAATCACGTCAAGCTTATGGGCGACACGTCCGGGCCGATCGTTTGGCGTCACCTTGACGGCCTGCTCGGATCGACGACGTTTCCGACGACAGACGGTCGGGTTTTGTCGCTCGCAGTCACGGCGGTTGATACGAACTGGAATGCGGACATGGGCATTACATTTGTGTCGGAGCAGCGCCGCAAGTCACGGCCTACAATTGCGGTCTTTGGCCGTGGAGGCTTCGATAGAATGCCGCTGAGGCGGAGCGCGCAAGCGCGGGGGCAGATGACTCGGATGATCGTCGGCGTTGATCGCGTAAAACATGCGGTGCAGCAACAGCTAGCGACCGCAATAGGAGAGCCCGGCTATATTCGATTGCCCGATCACTTGCCGCCTGAATACTTTGAAGGTCTCGCGTCAGAACAATTGAGAGTCCGTTACGTCAAGGGCGCGCCACGCCATGAATTTCACCGCGTGGTGCGCAGAAATGAGCCGTTCGATTGCCTCGTGTATGCAATGGCAATTGCGGGCACCGTGAACGTCAAGGCGCTGAACGCGCCGAAAGAACCGCAGCCATCAATTCGTGAACTAGCCGCTAAGCTGAACGCGGCACACAACTCCTAAAGGGACCACCATGATTACGAAAGATAGTGCCGCAGTGAGCGGCGAAACAAACGCATCTGTACTTTCCGAACGCCTTCGCGTCTCCGCGATTTTGGAGTCACCTGAAGGCAAGCGAAATCCAGAACTTGCGAACGAGCTTGCGTTGCGCTCAGCCCTCGACGCTGAAACTGCGCGGGCCATCCTGTCGAAAGCGCCTGCAAGTAATCCATATCTCGCTGCGATGGCGAAGGAGGGGCCGGTTTCCGTCGACGCGGCGACGGCGGACTTCTCGAATGATCCGAAAGCTGCGCGCATGCGGGAAATCGCAGCCGGTGCGAAAGCCTTTAATGAGGCAATGGGCTACACGCGTGATGCGAGCGAAGGGTAACCCGATGGGACTATTGGACATTGTGCGTAGGCTACGCGCAGGCGCAGGAGTGGAAGCGCCGAAGATCGCTCCTGTAGCGGGCCCGGCTTCACCGCAGCTTGGCTTTATGGACGGGACGGACGGCCGCCCGTCTCTGACTTGGGCCCGCTATGCCGCTGGAGGTTTTGGGCATGGCGGACCTTACAGTCCTTACGGCATAGCACCCGGAAGCGAGGTATCGCGAGAGCGCACCGCTGCGTCCGCCGTGACGCTCGATTTGTTGACGAGCAATTCTACCGTTGCAACGCTCGTGGAAAACTTGGCGACATATGCTGTCGGTACCGGCCTGACTCTATCGTCGCGCCCGAACCACACTGCGTTGGGCATCTCTTCGGAACAGGCCCGCGAGCTATCCGACCAAATCGAACAGGCGTGGCGCATGTGGGCGAACAGCCCGCTCGAATGCGATGCGTCGGGCAGACATAGTCTGCACCAACTGGCGACAGCCGCTTTCAAGTCGTACCTGACTAGCGGGGAAGTTGTCGGCGTGATCGATTGGCGGACTGCTCCCGGTGCGATCAGTAAGACGAAAGTCAAGTTGCTCGATGCGCGTCAATTGGACCAGTCTATTACGCGTATCGCAGACGGTCTTTCTTCAGTACAGGGCGTCGCGTTCGATAAGCAGGGGCGTGTCGTCGGATACTGGATTCGTCCGTATGTGCTCGGCAATATCAACTCCGCACCGCCCACCATTCTGGTGCGGGCGTTCACGTCGTGGGGTAGGCCGCGCGTTCTGCATCTCTTCGATTTGATCGCTGCGGGACAGTTGCGCGGTCTGCCTGCGCTCACCGGCGCGCTCGCTCCGGCCCATGCGAAGGGAACGCTCCGCGAGTACGTGCTGGCACAGAATCTTGTGCAGACCATGACGGCGACTACTATCGAAAGCGACTTGCCGTCCGGGCAGGCGATGCAATCACTTCAGACCGATGTGCCGGTGCACGGCGAGGCCAGTCTCGAAAAAGGGCTAAAGGCGCGGGGCGATTATTACGGCGAAGCGAAAGTTTCATTACAGCCCGGCGTGATCGCTCATTTGATGCCCGGCGACAAGCTAAAGATGAACCGCGCCGAGTCACCTAATGCCACTCACGACCCGTTTGATAAGTCGCTTGCGCGGGATGCCGCAAAGGCTGCGGGCGCGAGTTACGAAGACACAAGCGGGGATTATTCGCAGACATCCTTCAGCGCTTCGCGCCTCGCCCTCGAACTGCCGTCGAGAATAAACAAGCGGCGTCGCGGCGCAATCGTTGAGCCCTTCTATCGTGCTGTCTTCATGGCGTGGCTCGAAGAGGCATGCGAGACGGGCCTGATTAAGCTGCCGGAAGGCGCTCCGGCATTTTGGGAGGCGCGTGACGCGTACTCGCAGAGCGTTTGGCGCGGCGAAGGTAAGCCGGTCGCAGACCCACTGAAAGAGGCGCAGGCGCAAGTGCTGCGTCTCGAAAACGGGTTAGCGACTTACGAAGAAGTGCTCGGAGAAAACGGGCTGGACTTCGAAGAGGTGCTTGCTCAGCGGAAGTCGGAAAAACAACAGCTTGAAGCGGCGGGATTTCAGTATCCCGTGCCGAAAAATCGCGACGATTGGAAGTCGGACGAGCCTTCAGCCGATACGACGCCGCGTCGATAGAAAGATCAAACATGACGAACTGTAACCCACCGGGGGCAAATCCCCCGGTCGATAATCCATGCGCGTTACTCCCACAACTGCGGGCCGCGCTCTTCCAACTCATGAGCGGGCAGCAACGCGCGCAGGTCCGGAATGGTGACCAGTGGCTTACGTGGCACCAAGGCAACGTCAAAGCGCTTCAGCATGAGGTGCGGCGGCTCGAAATCATCTGCGGCGGGGGCGGCGGTCGCGCCGTTCGCGTAGGCCCATATTACTAGGAGGAACCAATGTCTACGCAAATGCTTGCGATGGAATACCCGGACGATCCGAACAAGGTCCGGCTACTTATCAGCAACACGATGCTAAGCCGGAAAGTGGCGCTGAAAGATGGCTATACGATCCTGAAGTTTGGCGAGCTGCCGCCCAATGCCGTGCCCGACAAGAGTCAGAACGAGCGATCATGGCGCGCGGCGATCATGAATGCGCCAGAGGCGCGTAATAGACCGTCCGCCGCCGCTGAAATACTTGCCGGTCACACATCGCATTCCATGCCGTTTGAGTCGGCCCGCGCATTCCTTCGCGGCTTGCCGGTAGAGAAACAAGATATGAAAGAACCAGAGAAAATGAATGATGATCCTCGCGCCGCGCGCCGCGCTGAAATTCAGGGCAGCATGGCGGTATTCAATAAGTCCCAAGGCTTTGCAGCAAGTGGCAGTCGCGCCGCACCGGCTGCAAGTACGGTCGATCCAACTAAGCTGAAGCGATTAGCGGAGTTGCGATTGACTGCGCTGGAAATGCGCAGTGACGGGGGCGACGCATCCGTTCGTCTCGAACAAAAGAACCTCCGGTATGCACTCAGCGTGCACTCCCAAACGGGGCTGCCGCTCGCAACCGTCTTCACACAAATGGGCGTTGATACGTCCAAGATGCTCTCACAGGAGTCCTAAACATGGACAGCAAGATCATTACTCTTTCCGCGCCGCTCAAGACCCATTCGGGCGAAGTCAATTCGATTACGGTGAACGAACCGCGAGCAAAGTCCTTTTTCGATCATGGTGAGCCGTTCAAGGCGCGCGTCGTGACGGACGGCGAAAATGATCGCATTGAGATTGACTATAACAATGCTGTGCTCAAACGGTTTCTGAGCGATATGACGGGGATTGACGACCTCATTCTTGGCGGCATGCGCGCAAAGGATTTCTTCGCTCTGCGAAGTGCGGCGACAGATTTGATTTTCGGAGTTGCTGGCGAAAACCCTACGGCAACGTGAAGCGAGCGATCACGCTCCTAGTGTTCGATCATGGCCTTGACCCTGACACGGTCGAGGCCATGTCCGTTTCACGTCTTAGCAAATACGTCGGTTGCGCGGTCGAGCTTAAGAAAGAGCGCGCGAAGGAAAGCAGAACGCAATGAATAATGACCACGGAACAACGGCACTTACGGCCATCAAGGCCATTGCAGCCAATGTAGCCGATGAGGTGGACGCGAAGCGCGTCAATTATAACCTCATGGTGCTCACCCTCCTTTCGAAATCTATCGCGGAGGAAACCGCGCGTATTCTTGACAATGAACTTGTAAAGATGTGCGGCGACGGAAGGCAAGCAGGATGAGCAACCCTTCAGTAACAGCCACCATTGCGGTAGATGACAAGGCCAGCCCGGCTCTGAAGGAGCTTGCTCGCCTAGCTAAGATGATCGCGCAAGAGACTGCCAAGGCCCTCAAAGGTGGAAATGGCAACGCCTACGCCAATTCCTTTAGCCGTGCGAACGCCGCAGCACGCGAACACGTCGGCACGCTAACCAGTATTCGAAATCTACACCGGGAAATCGGCGGCATTGTAGCGGGCATTGCAGGCAGCAAGCTCTTCCAGAGCGCGAAGGCTGCAATCTCGAACTATCTGCCGTACGATCGAGAAACGAGGTATCAAACCGCGATCCAAGGATTTGGTGCGGCAGATCAAAAGATGCTCGACGCTCAGCGCGTGGAGGCGGCGAAGAAATTCGGTGTAATGCCGATGGACACACTGCACGCGCAGCAAGCATTCGTGACGAGGAATTTTAACGCCTCGATTACGAAGGCCGCAACCGATCAAGCGCTTTTATTGTCAAAGGCGCTAAACGTGCCGGTAGAGGAAGCGTCTAAAATCGTCGAAGGCATCACGTTCGCGCAAGGTATTCATCTTCACGATCCGGCGACGGCCTCGACGGAGATGCGCAAGAGCAGTGATCGTGCCGCCGTTGCGGCGAAGGCTGGCGCAATGTCGCCCGAGGACGTGCGCCAATTCGCCAAGTACGGCATGGGCATGGCGAGCGCTGCGGGCATCTCGCCCGATCAGGCATACGCCATCGGTATGACCCTGAAACGCGCGAACGTCGGGGGCGACGAGTCGGGCGTCTTTATGCGCCAGATGGCTGCCCGCCTCATGGCTCCGACAAAGCAATCCTATGAGGCGTTCGCGCGCATGGGGATTCATTACGAGGATTATTCGAAACAGGGGCCGGTTTCGCCGGAAGCTATCGATGCATCACTGCGTCGTCGGTACGGCAAGGGCTTGTCGCCTCAGGGCGTCGAGAGCTTGCGTGGTGCGCTCAGCGACGATTCGCGCAATGTGCTCGGAAGCCGTGAGGAATTTGCGGCAGCCGTTCGCGAAGCTGTCGAAGCCGGAGGCGAAAGGCTTTCGAAGGTGGATGCTAAGCACCTCGTCGATACGGCTGTCCGGCAATACGATCTTTCGAAGTCCGGCCTGCGGGGTGGTGGGTTGCTTGACGCGATCTTGTCGAAGGGCAGCGCGAAAGATCTTCAGGCGATTATTGGCGACAAGCAAGGCGGTCGCGCCGTCATGCTGTTGGGGGCGCTCGAACAGTACCGCGAGTATCTTGAAAAGCTCGCGCATTCGGACGGCTATGCCGAGAAGATCGCCAACGAACGCATGGCAGGCCCGGCGGCTGCCGTGGATCGCTTTAGCGCGTCGTTCGATACGGCCTCAAAGAAGTTCGTCGAAGCGAACCAAGGCTGGATTGAGAAGGGCGCAAATCTTGCGGCCGCTGGGGTCGGCGGGCTGCTCAATCTGAGCCCGGAGCGCATGCAAACGCTGTCTGCCGCTGGCGGGCTTGGCATCGGCGCGGCGGCACTTGCGGCCACGTCGAGCATTGCGAGCCTTGCGTCGGCTGCGTCCGTTGCCGCCGCATCGTTACTTCGGACGGCTGGCGTTAATGCCGCAAGCACAGCGGCGGGGGCGACCGGCCTCGCAGCGCGGAGTGCTGGCGTGCTCGGCGTGGCGTCCCGGTTCATGGGCGTGGCAGGCCTCACGGTGGCCGCTGCGCCTTTTGTCTATGACTGGACGAAGGATGAGGCCCAAGGCGTTACCCGCGACCATAACCGCCCGCAACGAGCCAGAGCGGCCATTAGGGCGGACGCGACCGAGCGCATGGACCGGGAGCTTGAACGGCTCCGCGTCCAAAACGAAGAGACGGCGCGGGCAGCCCGGCGAGGCGACGAAGCGATGGCACCGGTTATAGAGCGACGCGGCGGTAACGCGGTGTACCGGCGCAATCTATCGGGAGCGCTCGACGAGCAGTACGGACCCGAAGGAGGGGGCGCTCAGACGGTAACAGGGGAGGTAACCGGGCAGGCGGACATCCGGATCACGGGCGAGGTCAAACCATCCCCATGGTTCATGACGACCATCCAGCAAATGCAGCAGGACATCGTGACGCTGAAGGGCTCGCTCGGAAGCGACAAGACTGGCACCGGAATGAGTGGGAGCAACGGGGCGAAGCCTGCGTTCAATCCTGCGACCAACGCACCTTAAGAGGCATCGATATGTTTGAGACGAACTGGCGCGCGGACATGCAAGACGTTTCCGCAGCAATTAACGAAACAATGGGGGAGCCGGTCACGATTACACCGGCTACTCGCAAGCCGAACTTTCAGTCGACGCCGGACTTCGCGCGTAGCGCATCTGCGATTGCAGTTTTCTCTTGGAAGTCTAGATCGATTTTCAAGGAGCAAACTGGCAAGAATGGCCACGCGGGGCCGCTGATGGAGGTCGAAAGCCGCGAGCCGACATTTAGCTTCACGACATCGCAACTCCCGTTTCCTCTCTGGCCCGGCTATCGCATCGCGCGCTGCGCCGGACATGTTTTCGAAATCACAGCGGTTGAGCCGGACGGCGTCGCACGAACGGTCGTGCATGTCGTCCAGCTTGGCAGACCTCCGGCGATTGGATGAACATGAGAGAATTGCAGATGCACCGAACGCCGCGCACAGGCGCGCTCAACGAAGAGCCGCCGGATATTCTCATTCCCGCAATGGGCAAGCTGCGCGAGTGCGGTACGGGATTCGATACGCTGATGCTTATTGAAGCGGTGCCAGACGCTTTGCTGCCAGCCTTGGCGTGGTTCGCCTCGCGCAAACGAGACATGCCGCGCGCGGCGGTCACTGCGCTGGTGAAGGCGTGTGGCTTTGCGCACTTGGAGCGGGGTCTAGGGCGGACAAGAACACGAGAGCTTATGGCGGCGTTCGGAGAGCACCGGGCAGCGCATTGAAAAAATGTTTGTAACCTAACAGTCCTCACCGCTTTTTCGTGTAGCGTCGATTCGATTAGCGCAACGGGGGCATAAAATGGATGTTTTGATTGCGATGCGTACTTATCAAATGGACGACCTCAAGACTGGCCGCGAGCACACGGCACAGGAGTTTATGTACCGTAAGCCATGCGGCTCATTCGTCCTGAAGGAAACGAGCGACATGCCGGGGGAGCGGGGAGACGAAGTGGAGTATTGCCTTGAAGGCGTGTTCGCGTGGTTGCGGGAAATGCCGTGGCAGGTTGAGCGCCGCTCGCTATAGCGGATTCGTTCGCAATCGATCCACCGCACTTCCCCGCATCTTTCCGACTACCACGAGGTAGCGAGGCATCCCCATAAACGCAAACAATCTAATCCCTACGAGAAGGTGAGGGACACCGTTTACGTCGCAAGCCTGCGGGTAAACGTCATGGAGAACGGATTGGGAGCTAAGGGGAGAGCCGCTTCTGTCGCCGCCTATAAGGTATGGAGCGTTTGCGTCGTGTCCCAAAATCAGATGCGGCAGTAGAGGTTCAAATGCACCTTCGCCGAATTTTGCGACAGCATAACTATGCGCGATCTTTGCCAACATGCGAGCGAACTCCAATTGTCCAACGCGACCTAGCTTGAACGCTTGTCCTTCTCGAATGACCTTTTCGATCTCACCGGCAGGATACCGAACGATCTGGGTGCCGGAAAATTCTGTTGCGGGGTTCGCGTGCCGCAGCAAACCCGCTGCGTCCCAATCGAATCCGATACACACCATGGGAAAGTCGTCGATAGGAACGTTCGCTTTCTCTATCCTGCCATCCTCCCGGTAGTTTATCGAAGTTTCGACTGAGGTCTTAGATTTGTTCCGACTTTTCAGATTTAACTTGGTCCGTAACGGCCCGAGCGTCCCTTGCAGGCACAAGCCTTCGAACCGCTTGGTGATATCAGCACATCGCGCGCAGCTTGCTTTTGGCAAGAACCAGTCACCACCCCGAGGCTGAAGCCCATACGGAATTATATGCTCGTCTGAAAGATTATCCGTTGAACCGCAATAGATGCATCGGTTCACGGGTTCGTACTTTTCAGCAACCCACCGTTCGTATGCACTCATTTTGAGAGCGCCTGTGTGGACACCATCTCGGTAATTTCGGCGGTAGGAACAACGATGACTCGGTTACCCTCTGCGAACGCGATATGGTGCGAGAGCAGCAATATGATCTTCGCGTTTTTATATGTTTGGGCCTTAGTGGTTATAGTACGAACGAGCGTACTTTCATCTTTGACATAAACCGCAAAGGTGATGCCTAGAAGTCCAACGAAGACACCGACTAGGCCGATGTCTAAGAGCATTTTGTGCCAATTTCTTTTTTTCCAATCGCTTCTGTGTTGCACGAAAGCCCATATCGTCCCGAGCGCGGCAATATAGCAGGCGAGTTTTAGTCCGCTGTAGGCTGGCGCGTTTTGCGGCGTGCTGCCCGCCGCTCGAAAGTCCGAGTACAGGCTGTATAACGGTTGACCTAAAAAGACTAGAATAAGAGCTGCTAAGAACCATCTACGGTAGGGCAGGTTCTGATTCATCCATAAATCAAGCTGCGGAAGGAACTGAATGGAAAGCAGCGCTAAAACTGAAAGTAGCGCAGCAGCTAGAAGGAAAAATTTTGTTAGATCGGAGTATTCTATCAGCCAAATTAAGCTCCAATCAAAAAGTGATAGGTAGGCAACCAAAAACAGCATCGTCAGCGTGGATGCGATTGCGACTATGATGGCGGAAATCACTACAAAGTTTCTGGTCAAAAAATCGAACATAAGATCATCCAGCTAGTCCTTGATTTCTTCCCACCATCGATTGACAGCGCGCGGCGAATTGCAGCCCGTGTATGGCACGTGTCTTCTCTGGCTATCTGAGCGGCTCAAATGACGCAAGTTGCGGGCCGCAGCCGCCGCCTTCCGCGAGCGCATCGGCAGATGCTACGTCGAAGATGAAGCACCATCTTAAATCAGCTTGCGCGCTATCAAATCTACAACCCTCGCACGGATGACCTTCTCGCCAATCATTCACAAAACTCTCGTCCGGGTGCTCATCTTGCGGATTTGATTGCTCGTCTTGTTTGTCGCGATGAATGCGCCTGTGACAATCGTCACAGACGGCCACTAGCTCAAACAGCAGCTCCTCATAGATATGATCATATGTCAGGTGATGAACTTGTGTGGCCTTGCGATCCCGACAACCCTCGCAAATTCCTTTCGCCCGTTCTAGAACTTTTTCTCTCCGCTTTGCCCACTCAGGCGACCTCAAATATTGTTCATACTTACGCTTAAACCCGTCGATGCCGCCGCGTTGGATGCGAACGTGCTTCTGATAAATGTCTTTTCGTTTTGCCTCTCGGTCTGCATTGTATTGTGGGCCGTGTGCTTCGTCCCAATCTGGCGAATTTTCTAGAGTGGGGTCTTTCTTCAAGGCCGATCCCACGGCCCATCCGCAGCCTAAACATTGTCTATAATAGTGCGCGGCCCCACCGCCATCCCTTCGCCGCCGGACTTCTAAGCTAGCATGCGAGCATTCCGCCTCGCGAAACGCCTTAAGGTCATCGGCTAGCTCGTCGGTTCGATCTAGAAAAAACTCTTTACCCGTGTCTTGGTCAACAACTCTCATGATTGGCGCTTTCAGTCACAATCCACTCAAATCGTCAGGCACGTCCTCACAGCATGGACGCCCTCGCGGGGTACCACTCCCCTTGGAGACTCAACCAAGATGTGAAACGGCGATATAGATTTTCCATCAAAGGTCCTCTGTCAGGGGTGACCAAACTATTTACCGACAATGAAATTCGATCAAGTATAGGGAAACACCGTAATGAATGCAGAGGTTACGATACCCGGAATAACCGCCGACCAACTGCGTCTGCATCAAATATTTTTTCCTTATGCGTTCCAGAAAACGATAGCCGCGATTCAAAAGAAATCCCGGTTTGTCCACTATACGAGCGCCGAAACCGCCGTGAGGATTTTCCAAGATCAAGAAGTGTGGATGCGAAAATCGTCATTCATGAACGACTTTATGGAGATTGAGTACGGGATCGAACTTCTGAGCGCTAACTACAAATCCGGACGAGACAAAATTGGCGATATATTCGACAAGATGTTTCCGGGCTTTCTCGAAAAATTAGAAGGCAGATTTAACGGTTGGCTGCCCCATTTTCGGACCGATACCTATATCGCATGTCTGTCCGAGCACGACGACGGCGAAGACCGGCTTGGCCGTCTTTCGATGTGGCGCGCATACGGGGGCGCTACCGGAGTCGCAATAGTACTCAACGGAGCGCCGATGGTCGCAGCGACAGACGCTTTGAAGGCGTATACGAGTCCAGTCGCCTATTTGAATGCGGGAAAATTTGAGACTGAATTTCAGCGCCTGCTTAGTTCAGTCGCGCAAAATGCCGATTTTGTTAAGGCGAAGGGCGAAGATGTCGCGTTGGCGAACATGTTTGCAGCGTTTCGCGCTGCGATTCTTTGCACAAAACATCCCGGCTTTCATGAAGAGCGTGAATGGCGCGTCATCTACTCCCCGAGTTTTCAAAAATCCGACCGATTGATCGCCGATCTAAAAACGATCAGGGGCGTACCTCAACCGATTTGTCGAATCCCTCTTCGGGACGCGCCAGAAGAAAACTTGGTTGGCATTGAATTGCCGAGTTTTATCGAGCGGGTCATCATCGGGCCGACGCAATTCCCGGAAGCGATACGCGAGGCATTCGTTTCGATGCTCAGCGATGCTGGAATGTCCGACGCGAATAGCCGGGTTTTCATCTCCGACATTCCCTTGCGGACTTAATGCTACCGTGTGAGGCTTTTAGAATAGTTTTTCTTCTAGTGCCGATATGATCGGTCCGAGTCGCTCGGTCTCCAATACGATCCCTCGATGCAAAGTCTCGGCAGCCGTAAACAACGCTGTTTTATGGTTTAGAAGGGGCGGAGTTAGCTGCGCCATTTCGGCTGCTGAAATTCGATTTCCAATCGTTATCCGTTCGGTGAGTTTTGTAAGCTCGTTACGAAAGCGAAGAGTCTCATCGAGCATCGTGGCGCGGGCGCGCTGCACATTTGGAGTGCCCCATATGGGCCCAAGTTCTTGCTTGAATCGCGAAACCGTGTCGCGAACATAGTTATCAGGGCCTGCAATGCTCGCGACCGCCTGCGCTGTAAGTCCACCTATGGGATTATAAGACGGTAAAGCGGCGATGGCTTGCAGCATTATGTCGACCGCGCTGGTGAGTGCATAAAGCGCTTCGCGCTCCTTATGTAGGAGAATGCTTCGTCCAGTCATCTGCTCGTAGTGGCGTTGACTGGACTGACGGCGCAATTCTTCAAGTTGCGCCCACACCGGTCTAATCGCAAGGAGGGCAGCCGTAAGGGCGACGAGGGCTCCGATTAACGTCTGCCAATCCTTCAGGAACTCGTAGACGCCTCGCGACTGCGCTTCGCTTAGAATGGTTCCCGCAATTCCCATCCAAGCTGCGAGTAGCGTTGACACTGTGAGCGCTGCGAAAGCGATGAGGTCTTTAGGAGGTCGTGGCATAGAGGGACGTTAGCGGGCGCTAGAGTTCCAAGACACCCCAAACCTGTGGATAACCTGCGAAGGTGCGCAGTGAGCGGCTGGTACTCCTACGCTTGCATTTTCTGCATCTGTTCGCATGTTTTCGTAGGGCTGATCCTAAATAAATCAATGATTTAGACCCCGGCGTCTTGCTTCGGGACGCAGGGGTCGCAGGTTTAAGTTCTGCCACTCCGACGGACAAAAACAGGGCACTTTGCGGTGCAAGCAGCGTCTAGTGTCTATTGGCAATGCGGATCGTGAAGCCAACATCTGGTTGGGGAGTTGGGCTGTAGCGCCCTCTCGCTACCACCGGCCTTGCAGCTCCCAACTGCCGAAATTCTTCAACAAATTCAACGAAATCGGCTTCGCTCGTCAGAGGGACGTGACCTGTGTCTCATGGGTGGACACAGTGGAGCGCGTGTTGTCACGGTCAGCCTTCATCTCCCGCCGCGAGGGCAGAGATACCTGTTTAGGTGCGGCTGCCGGCTCTCTCGAAATCCGGATCGGCGTTTCGGATTTGCCTTCGCACCGCCGACACAAAACCGCAGCGGCGAGGGTCGCCAAAATCGCCCAAAAGAAAACCGGCAGACCCGTTCAGTTCGAGATCAACGAACAGACCGGGATGGCCGTCCAGGCATGGATCGCTGGTAAAGGTCTGAGTGAGGCGAACTTCATCTTCCTCAGCGGAGTGCGCTCGAAGCCGCATATATATCCACACGGCAGTAGGGTCGGATCGTAGAGCGTTGGGACAAGCATCGGCCTTGATCCTGGGCGCTACGGGACGCACTCGATGAGGCGAACGAAAGCTTCGCAGATCTACAAGAGAACAGGCAACATCCGAGCAGTTCAGTTGTTACTTGGGCATCCAAAATTGGAGAGCGCTGTGCGTTACCTCGGGATTGAGGTGGATGATGCGCTGGCGATTTCTGAGCAAGTCGATCTCCAACGTGTGCGAGGGACGATGCTCCGAAGCGCCGCTCCTGGCGCAAAGCAGACGTCGCGTCCGTTGTTGATCATCGCCACAGTTGGATATGCGAGCCGCTGAGCATATACGTGGTGCTGTAGCCGGAATTGTCATAGCGCGGTTTGGAGTTTTCAGATGTCGAAGGGCGCGTTAGCGCTGCTTATCAGTGGAGGTACTGATAATTGGGCTCCGGATCGCTGGAAGTTGAGGTTCAATCAAAAGCTCAAGGATCGGGATGTTGCTCTGCTTCCGGCTGACAGAGCCGACCCGGACCTGGTGCATTATGCGGCCGTTTGGCAGCCAGAACCGGGCCTTCTTCGCACCTTCCCGAACCTCAAAGCGATATTCAATCTAGGTGCGGGCGTTGATGCGGTCTTGCAAGATCCTTTGCTTCCAGCCGTACCGCTTGTCCGCGTCGCGGATGATGACCTGACGTCTCGCATGACAGAGTATATCGTCATGCATACGCTGATGCATCATCGGCAACAGGCTTATCTCGCTGACTGTCAGGCAAGGAGTGTCTGGGCTCCTCGCTTGCAATGGCCGGCTCGAGCTGTTCGCGTCGGCATACTTGGGGTGGGGGTGTTGGGCCGGCAGGCCGCGCTCGCGCTTCGTGGTCTCGGCTTTCAGGTCGCGGGCTGGAGCAAGAGTGCAAGGTCAATCGAAGGCATCCAATGTTATGCAGGATCGGGTCAGCTTAGCGCCTTTCTTGCGAGAACCGATATTCTCGTAGTTCTTCTGCCCCTGACATCCGAAACGCGGGGGCTTCTTGCGCGCGATCTTTTTATGCAACTTGCAAGTGACGGCCCTCTTGGGGGACCAGTGGTTATTAACGCTGGCCGTGGCGGATTGCAGAGCGAGAAGGACATCATCGCCTGTCTTGAGGATGGCACGCTCAAAGCAGTAACGCTTGATGTGTTCGAGCGCGAACCGTTGCCGTCCGACAGCCCCCTTTGGGCACATCCTGCGGTTACGATCTCCCCGCACAATGCCGCAGATACAGATCCCGACTCTATCGCTTCATACGTTGCCACGCAGATCTTGAACTTCGAGGCAGGACAACCGCTGCAAAACGTGGTTGATCGCCAGCGCGGCTACTGATTGCTGCGGAATTTGAGAAGAGCAGGTTAAAGCCGGTAACGCTGATCAGCGTCATCGGCAGTCCAAACGGAGATGAGATCATGAGCGTCGATAAAGTAGCTCTCATTACAGCAGGAGGTAGCGGCATGGGCGCCGCCGCCGCTCAGAAGCTCGCTGCTGACGGTTTCAAGGTTGCGATTCTGTCTTCATCCGGCAAGGGTGAAGCACTGGCCAATGAACTTGCCGGATACGGTGTGACCGGATCTAACCAGTCTGAGGATGATCTCAAACGACTTGTTGACGGAGCCATTTCCCGATGGGGCCGCATTGACGTTCTGGTCAACAGCGCGGGTCATGGTCCGCGCGGGCCGATTCTTGAAATTCCAGACCACGATTGGCATCAAGGTCTCGAAGCTTACTTTTTGAGCGTCGTGCGGCCGGCCCGGCTGGTAACACCGATCATGCAGAAGCAAAAGTCTGGAGTGATTATCAATATTTCCAGTGCCTGGGTGTTCGAGCCAAACGCACTTTTTCCAACGTCAGCCGTGTTTCGGGCCGGTCTCGCGTCGTTCACAAAGATTTTCTCTGACGCTTACGCAAAAGATAATATCCGCATTAACAATGTGCTTCCGGGTTGGATCGACAGTTTGCCTGCAACGGAAGAGCGCAGAGAAAGTGTGCCATTGGGGCGTTACGGCACATCTGAGGAAATAGCTGCGACAATCGCATTTCTCGCTTCGGAAGGAGCTGCCTACATAACGGGACAGAATATTCGAGTTGATGGGGGATTAATGCGCTCGGTTTGATCGCTACCAACCTTCGCAAGGCCGATGATTTTTGCTTTCGAAGCTTGAGCCTGCAATAGAAAAGAAGAGAGATCCGACTGCCCCATCGGATGACGAACCGAACCTAGAACCTTTCCTCCGTTTGCCTTGATGATTGTCGATGCATCGACCAGTCAATCGCAACCGATGTCTCGCCGCAGAATGGGTGGTGGCTATTCCCACGACTGCTCAAAGATTTGACGATAGCCCGCGACGTCGATGGGCCTCGGGTTGGTGCCGGTGGAGTGATCCTGCGCGGCCTTCCTGGTCATGTCGTCGATGACACCGGCCGAAACACCCATCGCACGCAAACCGCGCGGAAGCTTCAGATCGACGTTTAGTCCTGCGAAGAAATCGGCAACATCTGCATGAGCCGACAGTCCAAGTGCTGCCCTTAGCCGAGCAATCTTGTCGGTGATAGCCCCCGCGTTGAAACGCATCACCGCCGGCATCAGTACGGCATTCAGCGTCCCATGGTGAAGACTTGGCTCCGCCAATCCGCCCAAAGCATGCGAAAGTCCGTGCACCGCGCCGAGGCCTTTCTGAAAACACAGCCCGCCTTGCAGAGCGCCCATCATCATCTGCCAGCGCGCATCGCGATCGTCGCCATGGGCAACAGCCTTGGTCAGATTGCCGATAATGCGGGTTGCGCCGTCGAGGGCGATAGCGTCCGCCGGTGGGTTGACGCGCGGCGAGAGATAGGTTTCCACGCAATGCGAGAGCGCGTCCATACCGGTCGCGGCGGTAAGTCCGGACGGCAGGCCAAGCGTCAGCAACGGATCGCAAATCGCGCGCACCGGAATGAGATGCGGACTGACGAAGCCCAGTTTGCGGCCATCGCGCAGCGTGATCAGCGCGGCGCGCCCAACCTCGCTTCCTGTCCCGGCGGTTGTTGGAACCGCAATGACAGGCGCTATCGATGCATTGATCTTCGACACGCCGCCAAGGATTGCGGCATACTGTACAAGCGGCCCCTCGTGTGTGGCAAGGAGTGCGACCGCCTTGGCGAGATCAATCGGCGAACCGCCACCGATCGCGATCAAACCATCGCATTTTTCGGTTGTGTAAATCGCGAGAGCTTGATGCGCTGCCTCTTCGGTCGGATTGGGCGGCGTTCCCTCGAAGACAGGCCAGTGAGCGCCGCCTGCTTTCGCCAGCACGCGCTCCACCAGTCCGGCGGCAATGATCCCCCGGTCTGTGACAACCAGCGGTCGGGCAATGCCGACCGCCTTGAGTTCGTCGGACAACGCATCCGATTCGCCAAAACCGAATCTGATGGTGGTGAGATAGGAGATCATGGTCATGACGCGTTGCCCTTTGGTCTACTTATCAATCATCGCGTCACAGATCCGTACGCTCTTCCCGAATGTCGCGGCGCTCTTCCATATTGAAGCGCCCGGCATAGATCGGCCGACCGCCGGTGGTGGGGCCGGGATACTGCACGATCAGGATATCCCCGCCGGTCGCAGTTTCGAATTTGCCTTCGAAATGCGGGTCCGGATGAAAGATCATCGTGCCTGCCTTGCATAGATTGTCGTCGATCTGAAATTCGCCGCTGAGGATGTACCAGACCTGCGCGAAGTCGTGGTTATGCACCGGATGGTGCGCGCCGGGTGCGAGCCGCAGAATCCCGGCATTGGGTTCGGTCGGGCGTTCCGGACGGGGATGAAACAACATCTTGCCGGTTTCTCCCGGCCAGCGAATGGTTTCCCATTCAATATCGTCCATACGCTTCACTTCATACGGCAAGTGCTTGCCGCTCGGTGTGATCGGAGCCGTTTGCATACCTTGGTTCTCCTAGTTTGATTTGGTCTTGGTTGTCCGCATCGCGGGTGACGCGGTTGGTACTCTCCACCAATCGAAGTGTTCAGTCTTCGAGGGAGACTTTGCGACCACCATCAAGATGCGCGCCTCGTCATCTCCGACGTTATCGGCGCGGTGCGGCAGTTCAGAATTCAGGAAAATGCCTTCACCAGGGGAGAGGTCAAAGCTCTCGGCTCCGACATGGAAGCGGATCAGCCCGCTTATCACGTAGCAATATTCCTGACCGGGATGCGACACCATCAGGTCCATCCGGTTCTTGCGCGGAAACACCAGATGAAACACTTCGAGATCGTCGTTCGGCATGCCGCCGGCAAATAGTCGCCAGCGATAGCCGGTGCTTGGAATGTTCTGAGCTTCCCCGGCATCCTTGACCCGATGCACAGTAACGCTGCTTCGCAGCTGATCCGGAGCTCCTACAAAAAGCTCGGCGACGCCGACATCGAGCGTATGTGCGATCTGGATCAGATTGGCCACCGAACTGGAAACCTGCCCGCGCTCAAGGCGAGAGACGAACGCATCTGAAAGCCCCGCACCGTCGGCCAAGTCCTTCAGTTTCATCCCACGCCCCTCACGCAGCGAACGAATTCGCGCTCCCAAAGCAACCAGCGCATCGTCCTGCATTTTCATCTCTGGCACCTTTCTCTGAAATTGCTTCCTTGTCAATTAAAATTGCTCTATAGGCAATTCCATTGGCGAATTACGAAGGTTTATAGCTGGAATCAGCGGATGCCGCCAAGAAGATTGCGTACCAAGCAATCAACATCACAGACAGGAGGGTCGCCATGAAGATCGTGAAGTTAGGGGTTCTATTGTGCACACTCGCCGGCACGGCGGTTTCGCAAAGCGTCGCTGCCGACAGCGGAAAATCGGACAACGTCATCAAGATCGGCATTCTGAATGACCGATCGGGCGCTTACGCGGATCTCGGGGGCGAAGGCTCTGTCGTCGCAGCGAAGATGGCTGCTGAGGAATTCGGCAATGCCATCGACGGCGTACCGATCGAGATCATTTCGGCTGATCATCAAAACAAGCCGGACATCGGTTTGGGCGTTGTCCGGCGCTGGTTCGATATCGAGAAGGTCGATGTCGTCGCGGATATCTCCAACTCCGGCGTTGGATTTGCGGTAACGACACTGGCAAACGAACGCCAGAGGATCGTATTGAATGCGTCGGCCTCTTCCGACTTTACAGGAAAGGCCTGCACCCGGACATCGTTCCAGTGGATCTATTCCAGTTACACCAATGGATACGGGCTCGCGAGCGCATTGACCAAGCAAAAGCTCGACAGCTGGTTTCTTATAACCGTCGACTATTCCTTCGGTCATGCGTTTTCGAACGATATGCGCCGCGCCATCGAAAAGGCCGGCGGCAAGGTCGTCGGCGAGGTGCGTCACCCGCTCAATACGGCGGATTTCGGTTCGATCCTGCTGCAAGCGCAATCATCGGGCGCCAAGGTCGTCGCGCTCGCCAATGCCGGCGCCGACATGACCACTGGCGTCAAGCAGGCCAGCGAATTCGGCATCACCGGCAAGCAGACGCTGGTCGCTCCCACAGTGTTCCTGACCGACATCGACTCTATCGGGCTTGCCGCTGCACAAGGCCTGCAGTTCGTCACGGCTTTCTACTGGGATCGCGACGAGGCTTCGCGGGCCTGGTCGAAGAAATACTTCGCACGTCAGGGCCGCATGCCGACGATGACGCAAGCCGGGATGTATTCCGCGGTCCGGCATTACTTGCATGCTGTGAAAGCCGCAAAGACCGACGACGCGCTGAAGGTAGCCGACAAGATGCGTGAACTGCCCGTTTCGGATGCATTCGCGCCGAATGGAAAAGTCAGGGCCGACGGCCAGTTTCTTCACGACATGTACATCGCACGGGTGAAGAAGCCCGCCGAGTCCAAGCAGCGGTGGGATTACTATGATATCGTTTCGACGATACCGGCTGATGAAGCCTTTCGCCCGCTGAGCGAGGGTGGATGTCCGCTCATTGCTCAACGATGATGTGACGAAGCGCCGTCCTTCGGGACGGCGCTTGATGTCAGCGTTAAAGAGTGCGGAGATCGGGTATCCGTACGCTATGGGAATGATTTCGGTGGAGCAGGTGAGGGGAATTGAGATCGCAGCCACGCAGTATCCGCAAGCGCGCTGGATCACCGCCCTTCACCACCACGCAAGTGGCGCTAACGCAAGGTCAGTCGCGACACTCCAACCGCGAGGTTCACGCCAGTCTGGCCCTGAATCGAGAGCGGCTGCAGCGAAATCGAGCGGTTAAATCCGCCAACCAGAACATTCGCACCTGCGCCAAAGCCAAAAGAGGCGTCCCCACTCGCTCCAACGTAGGTTCCGGCAAGAGTACTGCGCTTAACACGTGATGATCGCGCGGAAAAAACCACCCATAGCAATCTGGATCCGCTTGTTACACCAATGTCGAGACCAACACGCCTCATCGTGCCGGAGTAAGTGTATCGCCGGCCACTCTGAAAAGAACGAAAAGTGCAGCTAAGCCTTTGGCTCGAACCGACGATCAGTCCCACGCTTGGTCCACCGCTACATACGAGTTCACCGGCCTGGGCACGGGACTCTTGCGCATTGGCGTGTGACGCGCCCATGACCAGCGAAAGACAAAACAGAATCAGTATCCCTCGTCGCATTTTTCATTTCCTGTTCAAGAAAGAGCCGCCGTTACATCCATTATCGATGGATATAACGGCGCCCAATTACACGTCCGGTTCGGGCATCGATCGTCAGTCGCAGAATGTCGCGCCGGCGGCGACTTTCACCGGTGACGACCCAATAACGTCCCCGCATGTCGGCATGTCTGACGCGAGAAACTCCGTTTCGCTGGGCTATTCTAATTGCTTCCGAACGGCCTACGCGATGCGATCTTCGATCGATGCGCACACCATCGCGGTCGATGGTGACGCTTTGCGCAGTGGCGCTGGAAACCAGCCGTGGCGTCAGTTCTGCAAGGAACACGGCGGCGGCCACAAAGACAAACGCTAGAATTTTATTCATATGCGCGCCTTTCTATCGCTCCTGGAAGCGCCAGTACTCGGCATGCAACGGGCTGTGAGCGCTTCAACGTCCAAGACTAGCAAGACGTTGGGCATTAGCAACAGCGTAAACCGCCCCGTCGGGTGGTCCGTTTGGAATGTTAGTTTTGTTGAGGGGAGGCTGCGCGGAACCGGTTAGCTTGGAGAGCCTCCACGAAAGCATTCCAGTTAGTCGGTGCCGCAAGGCTGTATCGATACGAATAGGGGCGGAGCGCCTCAGGGAGACATTGTCGGCAGGGATGCGCGAATGCGCTCCGAGAAATCGGATGCGCCATCGGCGGCCTGCGCGGCCTCATTGATCAGGGAGCGCCGCCGCAGTTCGTCAAATGGCAGCGTCGTGTCCACCCGGCCCGAGTGATAGAGGTAGCTGTCGATCAGGCCGTTCAGAAGATGGCGGATGTCGAACCGGCCGGCTCGCCCGGCGGCATTCGCGTAGCGCACGATGTTGATCGTGCAACTGTTGGTCAGCAGGTGATAAAACTCCGGCCGGTCGGCGAGCTCATTGATCCGCGTCAGGTAAACCAGCAGCAACCGGCGCGCATCGTCGGCCGAAGCGTTGAGGCGATAGAGGTACGTCGGCTCCCGCCGGTGGTTGGTGCGCACGCCGACGATGTCGCGCTCGTCGCCCACCACGTAGATCAACTCGAACTGCTTGAACAGCGACGCGACGGGCGCAAAGCCCTCGCCCACCTCTGGTCGTGTCTCGATGGAGATCGTCAGTGGCGGGGCGTTGTCGAAGATGAAACTTACGAACGTGTGCCCGACCGGCCCTTCAGTAAAATATGAGACGTAGAAATCAAGCGCGGTCAGGTGCGACAGCGACACCTCGCGTTCCTCCCAGCGCACCGTGAAATCGTTCCGGGTTCGGTAGTCGAAGTTGCGCACGCCGGTGATGCGCACGCGGTCGCCGTCGATGATCGCCCGTGGCATCACCGCGACTTCCGGCCGCCACTCCCGATCGTGCGAGGGAGGAATCGATATCCACCACGCAACCACGCCAAGAAACAACAGGCCGAAGACCACAGGCATCCGCCGCTGACGCGAGAACCAGAGCGCCCAGATCGCGAACACCGCAAAGGCCACTGCCAGTGCAAGGCGCAGCCCGGTCCATGGCAGGTTCGAATAATAGATTGCCAGGGCGGCCCACGCGATGAGCAAAACCCTGCAAAGAAACCAAAATCCCGCGATCAACCAGCCGAGCGACGTGAACAAAAATTTGCGCAGCGAACTCATGGGCTCCTTCCGCTGTTTTCAACTGTCGAACGCGTATTGGCATCGCCGCTCACGGCGAGGTACGTGTCACGTCACGATTGGAGGCGGCGGGAAACGTATCGGCCAAGCTTCACTTGTTAAGTCCGTTCTGGTAATTTTTTCAACTCTACATGATTGTCTGAATTTGTTTCAAGTTTTGGTACCAGTGGGCATCGCAGGATCTGCGGCAGAAACACCCGCCGCCCGGTAATTTGTTGTTGGTCAGCCCGTCACGTTACCGCGTCGATAACGCCTTCGTTTAGTGCAAACTCCGCCGACGGTCCAAAGCAAGTATGCAAAGGCGTGTCAGTAAATGACAATCCGCAGCACCATCCGAGATCGGCCCGTACCGGTTCTGTATGGCTTGATAATTGTTTCACTCGCGGGATTGCTGCCGCTTCCGCCGTTGTTGCAGGATCAGGACTATCACCAGTTCGCGGATCAACGGGAATTATTCGGAATACCGAATTTCTGGAATGTTGTCTCAAATCTTCCCTTTATCGCGGTAGGTGCGGCAGGCCTGTTGCGATTTCGCGCGAATGCAACGACCACGATGCTCTTTTTGGGAATATTTCTGACCGGCTTTGGCTCATCGTACTACCATTTGAATCCGACTGACGTGACGTTGTTCTGGGACCGGCTGCCGATGACCTTTTGCTTCGCCGCAATCCTTGCTGCTGTTGTCGAGGAGCGCGTGGATGCGAGGGCAGGAGCGATGTTGTTGCGGCCGCTGCTGGCAATAGGCATTTTCAGTCTTCTGCTATGGCGCTGGACCGATGATTTGCGGCTCTACGCCTGGGCACAGTTTTTCCCTTTTCTCGCGCTGGTCCTGATCCTTCAACTCTTCCCGCCGAAGTATACCGGAGCATTTTACTGGATTGTCGCTGCAGCGCTGTATGCGCTGGCCAAGTTGCTGGAATTCTATGACCATGCGATTTTCTCGGCCGGCTCCATTCTGAGCGGGCATACGCTCAAGCATCTCGCCGCAGCGGCGGCCGCCTTCGCAATCCTGAGGCTTTTTCAAACCCGCCGGCCAATCGATGGCGTGGCGAACAGCGAAATGGCTTCATCCTTGCGCGACGCTTGACGCCTCAGAACGGGGCAGGGGAGCGCGAGACGCCTACCGGGTGTCGTGAGGCCCTAGAGAAGGTTTTGGCGTTGATCCTGGCCGATGCCCCGCGGAGTGGTCCATTTTGAATGTTAGCGTGCGAGTTTGCGGCAAGGGCTGCGTGCTCTGTCAGAGTCCTTTCGGCCAGAAGCCTTGCGGTGACTTCATCCGTCACGCGGCCATGCTCGCGCTGCGCTTCACTCTCATTTCTTTTCGCCTTGTGCGTACCGCGTGTGTACGAGGGTTGGCAGTATCCCAAGTTGTGTTAGCCTGCTGACAGGCTTCCGGACGAAGGGCGCCGCAGTCGCAATTGATCGAGAGACCCAAATGCTCACCCGTTACAAGTTACGCTCCGGCACCCTGAGCCTGGCTTTGCTGGCCGCATCATTTGTGTCGACGTGGTCCGCCGGCGCTCAGACATTGAAGGATGTCAAGGATCGCGGAACGCTCAATTGCGGCGTCAGTCAGGGGCTGTTGGGTTTTTCAAGCAGGGATGACAAGAACGCATGGTCCGGCTTTGACGTCGATTTTTGCCGTGCAGTAGCTGCCGCCATTTTTGACGATCCTGCGAAGGTGACGTTCGTGCCGCTCGATACAGCGTCTCGTTTTACCGCGCTGCAGTCGAAGGAGATCGACGTGTTGTCGCGCGGCACGACCTGGACGATGTCGCGGGAAGGCTCGCTGGGCGTGATATTTGCCGCTGTTGCGTATTATGACGGCCAGGGATTCCTGCTGCGCAGGGATGCCAAGGTCGATACCGCACTGGATCTCGGCGGAAAGACTGTTTGCACCCTGAGCGGTACGACGACTGAGCTCAATCTGGCGGACTACTTTCGGGCCAATACGATGGACCTCAAGATACTGGCGGTTCCTACGTCGGACGAAGCGTTGAAAGCCTATGACGATCGCAAGTGCGATGTCCTGACAAGCGACGTTTCACAACTCTATGCGCAGCGTCTCAAGCTGTCCGCGCCCGACAGTCATATCATCCTGCCAGAAGTGATTTCGAAGGAGCCACTCGGACCGGCGGTGCGTCAGGGCGATGAACGCTGGTTCAACCTGATCAAGTGGACGCTTTTTTCACTGATCAATGCCGAGGAGTTGGGGGTCAAATCGAAGTCGATCGATGAGGCGCTGAAATCGTCCGACCCGAATGTCCGCCGGCTTGTCGGCATCGAGGGCGAATTCGGCGCACAATTGGGTCTCACCAAGGACTGGGCCGCGCGGGCTGTCCGCGCCGTCGGAAACTATGGCGAGATCTACGAGAGAAATGTTGGAACACAGTCGAGCTTAAGCATTCCCCGCGGATTGAATGCGCTTTGGACGCGCGGCGGAATCCAATACGCGCCTCCCATCAGGTAATTCCTTATCGGGCAATTCATGGGCAATTCATGGGCAGTTCTTGGGGCAGTTCTTGGGGCAAGTCATGAATGTGGACTATTTCTCGCTGTTGACGACGGCCGTTGCAGGCAAGGACACAGCCGAACGCGACAAGATTTATGGGGATGCGCGCGGCCTGATTGCCAGGTCTAACCTGACGCGTGAGGCCGCCGCGCTGCACGTCTCTGCACTCGAAGATGCCATCCAGCGAATAGAGGACGATCTCGCTTCCGAAGAGTTGAACAAGGACAAATCGCCAGCAGCCGTAGAGCTACTGTCACCCGGCATTGATTGGAAGCGCGTTGCGGTGATTGCATGCGCGATCGTCGCTGTTATCGGTCTGTCGGTCTTTCTTTATCAGTACTTGGCAGGCAAGGGTTTACGCGGCGGCGCGACAGCCTCGCGCGGCCGCGAAGATATCGTCATGCCGGACTTGAAGCCCGGCGTCGATGGCGGTTCCTCAGCTGCCGGCTTGCCATTCGCGCTTCAGCGTCAAGTCGTGTTTTATCGAACCACCGTCGTTCCCGGGTCTATCGTCGTCGATCGGGAAAACCGTTTCCTTTATCTGATCGATTCCAACAATTCCGCACGCCGCTACGGGATCGGAATTGCCCGGGAATGCCTGAAGTCGGGAACCCTCTATCGCGTCACCAACAAACTCGAGTGGCCTGAGTGGAAGCCGGCGAGCGCCGAGGCCGCAAAAGAGACGGCGGCATTTCGTCCAATGGCCGGGGGTCCTGGAAATCCCTTTGGCGCTCGCGCGCTGGTGATGGACAGGCCCGATCTGCTTATTCACGGGACGAATTCGCCGAAAACCATCGGTCACCTTGTGACTTCCGGATGCATCCGATTGGTGAACGAAGATGTCGAAGATCTGTATCGCCGGGTTTCCCTGGAAACCCGGGTGATTTTTGTCAGCTAGCGCTTTCGCTGGCCCTGAACCGCTCTTCGTACTTGGAGCGAACTCGACATATCTATGTCGGGGTCTGACGCCGCCCGTCGCAGCGATCAGTAAGGATGAATCGATTCACTCGCCCCGTTTGCGGGCTGCTTCCGGTCGTCCGGATTTTTAGCTTTCTGGAGGCGGGACGAAGCAGAGGATGCCAGCCTCGGGTGTGTAGCACAAAACCGCGCCCCCGGTCGGGTTGCTATGCTCATCGAGTATCCTCTCTGCCGGGACTCGGAGCCAGAAGATCGCTGAGACATGCCACTTGTGGTCAATCTTGACCTCATAACCCTGGCTATCCCGGCGCACCTCAGCGGTGCGGCAATCAGCGATTGAGCAACATTCCGCGCCCGTTTCCGGCTGTTTCAAACTCTTGAACCAAGGGGTCAATGATGGGTCGACGTTGTCGGGAGGCAGGGCGTGGAGAGGCGTGCTGGACAGTGCGAACGCCATCGCTCCCGCAAGTCGTGTTCGCACGCTGACCTCCGTAAGGACTGTGCGGCCGCATGAGCCGCGCCAAGCTCGATGCCGGGCTAACGGATACGTTCCCGGCGCAGATCCCGTCGGTGAGTTCAACCTATACCGTCCATTCACGATGGCAATGCAGGCGGATCGCTTTGGATGCTTGCCTCGATCATGCCGGTGAGTTGTTGAGCGGTGCTCGTTTCCCTGATCATGGCGGTCTCCGAACCTCAAGAACGCTGGCGGCATGGGAGCAGAAAATCTAATCGAACTGAAAACCGATCGTGGGAACTCTGGGGCATTCGGCGCTCTGACCCGTAGCCAAAAGGATTATCTTGGGTCGGCTGTAAGTCGAATAGAGTCTGTGTATTGGCGAACCTTGTCTTGGAGAAGACCGGCCGGATAACACCGTCAGAACAGGCGTCGTTACATGCGCTACCCGATCGACACCGCACCGATGGACGGGAAAGTCGTCATTCTCGAGGATGACGCGAGTGGAACTTATGACGTCGCTCACTGGTCAGTTGAGGCGGGTAACTGGATCGGAGAGGACAGCGAGCCGAGCAAGATCACACCGACACATTGGTATGCAATGCCCGGCGATAAGTATGTCCTGCCAGAGGACTCTCCGGTCGGGTCGTCGGCGTCGCGGGCGCGGAACCATAACTTCTTCCGTCGCTTCAACTTCTTCCGTTTCTCCTCGAACAGGTCTGCGCCACGACGGCCGGCGGTAGCCAGCGACGTGATTGCACGTCGTCCGGTTGCGAACGCGGCACCCATGAATGCGGCAGTCGGGGCACAGACGGCGCCGGTCAAAGCGAAACGCGCTCCGCTCGCACGCTGGCGATTTGCCGCCTACTCGATCACCGCAGGCATTATCGGGGCGGTCTTCGTCGCGATGTATCTTTTCCGCGCAGAGATCGCGACGCAATACACCGGCTATTCGGAAAACGCTCGAAGCGGCACGACCGGCGTAAAGGTCGTCGATCAAGAAAGCCGGCTGCCACCAGACTCGCAGATAGCCGACTCCGTGGCGCGGGATTTTGCTGCGCTTCGGCAGCAGGCCGAACCCGATCGGGCAACAACCCAGGCGGCGGCGCAGGAGGCTGCAGAGGTCAAGCAGGCAGCGGAGGCGTCAGCGCTCGAAGCGCAATCGTTGGAACAGGAGCGACGCCGCGCAGCGATGTTGGCAAGTGAGCTTGCTGAGACGCGGCGCTCTATCGATGCACGCAATCTCCAGTTACGCGAATTCGCAAACGAACTCAGGGTGGCGCGCCACGAGATTGACACGCACGCGGCGGTGTCAGCTAAGGCGGGCGACGAAGCGGAGCAGCTCAAGCAGGCGGCGGAGAGCGCCACGGCGGAGACGCGGCAATCTTTGCAACGGGAGCGCGACAGGGCCGAAGCTTTGGCGCAGGAACTCGCAACGGCACGCCGCGAGATCGATACGTACGCCGCTGTGTCAAGCAAGACTGCTGACGAAACGGCACAGCTCAAGCAGGCGGCGGAGAACGCCACGGCAGAGATGCGGCAATCTTTGCAACGGGAGCGCGACAGGGCCGAAGCTTTGGCGCAGGACCTCGCAACGGCGCGCCGCGAGGTCGATACGCATGCCGCTGTGTCAAGCAAGACTGCTGACGAAGCGGCACAACTCAAGCAGGCGGCGGAGAACGCCACGGTGGAATTGCGTCAGTCTTTGCAACGGGAGCGCAACAGGGCCGAAGTGCTGGTGCGGGAACTGGCGACGGCGCGCCGCGAGATCGATACGCACGCGGCGCTGTCAACCAAGGCGGGCGACGAAGCGGCACAGCTCAAGCAGGCGGCGGAGAACGCCACGGTGGAACTGCGTCAATCTTTGCAACAGGAACGCGACAGGGCTCAAGCGCTGGAGCGGGATCTTGCCCGCCGCACGACTGATCCGCGCATTGCGCTCCAGACCGCGGCGAGCAGTCCGATTGCCCAGATGGCCGCGTCAGAGCCGCAGGCTGCTGCAGGGGCGCAAAGTAGTCCGGAAGCTGCACGGTTGATTGCGCGCGCCAGCGCGCTGCTCCGCCAGGGGGATATTGGCGCGGCGCGGATCGTGCTTGAGCGCGCTGCCGAGACGGGCAGTGCACAGGCGAGCTTCACGCTCGCGGAGACTTATGACCCCGTCATTCTCTCCACTTGGGGGACATACGGAACGCGCGGCGATACGACGAAAGCGCGCGAGTTTTATGCAAATGCTTATGCCGGCGGCATTCAGGAAGCGAAGGATCGATTCAACGCGTTGCGGCAATGAGGGGTGGTGTTTTGGACTGAATTCAACGCTCAAGAGGGTTCACGGGTGAAAACATTTCTTAGGCCACGCTTATTGCTTCTCCTCGCCGCGTTGGCGCCGGTCATTCTGGCGCTTCAGCCAGCCAATGTCGATGCACAGACGCAAGGGGACCGTTCGCTACGGCGCGCTCCGGCGGACGTGACGGAAAAAGAGAAGATGAATGCCTGGACGGTCGGCCTCGCCGGTGGTTTGCTCGAGGGCGCGCCAATCCGTCTTGCTGCAGAGATTGCCCGCGTCGTCGACGACGGACCAAACATGCATGTCCTACCCATTGTCACGCGGGGTGCGACGGAAAATCTGAACTCGCTCCTCTACCTGCGTGGCGTCGATATGGCGATCATCAATTCCGACGCCCTTGAAGAGTACAAGATTCAAGTCCCCGGAATCCAGCGACGCATCGCCTACCTTCTCAATCTCTTCCCGTCGGAACTGCATATCTTCGTGCGGCCGGAGATTCAGAGCCTGCAGGATCTCGTTGGCAAGAAGGTGAATTTCAACACTCAAGGCACGGCAGCGGCTTATTCAGGTCCGCTGATCTTCAGCCGCCTCGGCATCAACGTAGACAAGACCTTCATTCCCCATCAGGTCGCGCTGGAGCAGATGCGCAAAGGCGAAATGGCGGCTGTCGTCTTTATCACGTCGAAGCCGGTTGACGCCTTCCTGCGCGGAAGATGGGATCCTGGCTTCAAGTTCCTGCCGGTGAATTACGACAGCAAGTTCGAGGATTACTATCTTCCCGCGGGATTGGAAGCGAGCGAATACCCCAATTTGATCAAGCAAGGCGAACGTGTGCCGACGATCGCAGTGCCGACCGTTCTGGTCGCCTTCAATTGGCCTGCGCAGTCGAACCGTTATCAACGCGTCGCCCGCTTCGTCGATTACCTGTTCTCCCGGATCGACCGGCTGCAAGCGCCGGGCTTCGATGCGAAATGGAAGTCGATCAATCTCGCCGCGTCAGTCCCAGGACTCGCTCGTTTCTCCGCAGCGCAGGGATGGCTGGATCGTCAGGCACGCGGAGGGCAGGCATCCCAATGAAAGCCGCTGGGATCCCCCTATCTGTTGCATTTGAGGTCGCAACCGGAATCGCTTTTGCGCAAAGCGCGAGCGACCCGATGGTACATCTTCGCGCCTGCTCTCTGATGGAGCGTGTGGAGAGGCTGGAATGTCTGGATAAGCTGTCGCGCGACATCGCGTCGCCGCCTCGCTCGGCACCGGAGGGCAACACCTGGATTGTCAGCGAGACCACCTCGCCCGTCGATTATGCGCCGATCGTCACCGCCACCAGTTCTTCTCGCGGTTTCTCGAACAACTCATCGATGGAGCTCTCTATTCATTGCCGCGGTGGCCGTACTGAATTGGTGATCACAGGACCAGCGGTCTCGCGCGCCGGCGAGGAGTACACGATATCCTATCGCATTAACGACGATCAGCCGGTGCAATCTACAGCACGTTCGCCAACGTTTGGAGGGGGCGCTGCATTCCGGGGCGACGTCGTGCACTTGTTGCTGTCGCTCCCCGAAGAGGGTGGCATTGCCGTCCGTCTCTCCAGCCGGGATGGTGCCACCCATGACGGGTATTTTTCCTTCGGCGGACTGAAGCTGGTCCGAGACACGGTCGCCGCAGCGTGCAAGTGGCCTCACGCCGTTGCCAAGCCACGCAACTAATGGTCCTCGAGCTAATACGGGAGATGCGCGATGATGGAATTTGGAAGGTCTGCCAGAACTGGGCTAGCGGGCGTTGTAGCGCTAGTCATCGCAGCGCTGCTTATCGTCGCGCCTTCTGCGACGGCACAGGAAAAGAAGCAGACGACAGCAAAGAAGCAGACGACAGCGCAGACGTCGAAGCGCCCTGCTGCCGAGAAGAAGCAGCACCAGCTTGTCTTGCAGGTGAATACGAACGAACCTGCGATGATGAACTTGGCGCTCAACAATGCAACGAACGTCGCGCAATACTACAAGGACCTCGATGAGAAAGTGACGATCGAGATCGTCACTTTCGGTCCCGGCCTGCATATGCTGCGCGACGATACATCGCCGGTCAAGGCGCGGATCACGGCGATCGCGGCGAGCACGCCAGCAATCTCCTTCAAGGCCTGCGGCAATACCCAGGAGAACATGAGCAAGGCCGAGAATAAGGAAATTGCCCTGGTTTCAGAGGCGAAAGTTGTGAAATCCGGCGTTGTGCGCGTCATGGAGTTGCAGGAGCGTGGATGGTCGTATGTAAAGCCGTGATGCATCGATGAGGGTGGGCTCTCTTTTAGAGCGCTCGGCGCCACGCGTGATTCCGCTTCCGGTCTATTTCGCCGCATCGGTACGGACGCTCGCTCCGCCAGCGAACCTGGAAGCGGCCGATATCCGGTGGACTCGGTTGGGAGTAGTAAGAATGCTGCCTTCAGCTAGCGAATGCAGAGGAGACCAGCATGACGATTTACATTTCTCAAGGTCGTTACACTGCCGCGGCCATCAAGGGGATGTCCGCGAGGCCGGAGGACCGTTCCGAGGCGGTCGCGGAGTTGTTCACGGCCGCCGGTGCTCGACTGATCAGTTGGTATCTGACTTTGGGACCCTACGATTGGCTGATCATAGCGGAAGCACCGGATGAGCCCACAATGATTTCAGCGGTGCTTGCCGCCGCGGCTGGCGGAAGCCTTTCGGACATAACCACAACCGTGGCACTCACGGCGAGTGATACGACAAAGGCCTTCCAGCGGGCAGGCGAGCTTACTCAGAAATTCAGATCGGCGGGCCGAGCCGATTACTACGGAGTAGGGATCGATCCGGGGCGTGAGATCGGCGAGGCTTGAATAGCAAGTTCGGTGATGTGCGCTGCGGCTGACATGACGACAAGAGGTCGCCAGCCATGGGCGTGCGCGCTGCTGCTTCGCCTGTCGGAACGCTGAGGATCACTGGAGAAACTTGGGAGTGTGCTCGCAGGTTGCGTTTGCATGGATTCCCGGAGGGGTCGCGTGCTTTGCACGATGTACGCGAGGGTTTCGTTCGATGTCTTTGGAGGCAATCTAAATCCCTGGCATTGCAGGCAAATTCTGAGAGCCTTATGGGTAGCTGATCGATAGCTGCCGGAGATTGACGTGTGCCGGCGTCAAATTCCATCTCGGTAGTGCTCGTTGATGACACCGCGAACTGTGTTCAAAAGCTTACGGTCGATCCTTCTCCTGGTGAGCGAAAATGGTGACGAAGGTGATCAAATCACCATCACTGCCGTTCCGGGATTTTGCTGATGTGGGATCTTCAGAGTCTTTTTATCAAACATGCCCGGGAGATTGATCGTTTTCTGCGCCGTCGTGGTCACAGCCCGGAGACGGCAGCTGACCTGACGCAGGACACATTCCTTCGGATTCTCACTGCCGTCCCGGATGAAGGCACTGCCGATCACAATCCAAAAGCCTATTTGTATCAGGTCTCCCGCAATCTTAGCATCAACCATGCCCGGCGCGAGCGCCTGCTTGGCACTGTCGATCTCAGTGAAGACGCGGTCGCCCAGTTCGCTGATCCATCCCCCTCAGCGGAAACGGTTGTCTATGATCGCCAGCGTTTGAAGCTGACGGAGGCCGCCCTGGGAGAGCTTCCCGAGCGCACGCGGGTCGCTTTCGAGCTGCACCGTCTTGCGGATCGCACGATCAGCGACGTGGCGCAGGAACTGGACCTCTCCACCACGCGCACGTGGGCTTTGATCCGTGAGGCGTACCGGCATATTGTGACCCGCACCGCCGGAATCTGAACTGTATTGATTCCAAAGAGAGAAAATCACCGCCGCTCGTTTGTAGTAGATGGTAGGTGAGAGCTGCTGACCGGCCTGGTCGCGCCCTATCGGACGGAAACGAATGAACGATGCTGCGCCGAATTTTGATCGGCTGCTTGACGAGGCCATTGATCTCGTCATCCGCTTGCAAAACGACCCCGGCAATCCGGTCGCACTGGAGATGATAAGGGCGTGGCGCGCGCGCGGACCTGACCATGAAAAGATGTGGGCCCGGGTTTCCGATGCCCGGGGGATGACCGGCAAGATTCTCACGGATCGCCAGAAGGCCGAACGTCGCAAGAACTTGGGGCTCACCCGCAGAAACCTGATTATCGGCGGTGCGATCGGCCTTGGCGCAGCTGCTGCAGGTTCACTTGTCATACCGGACGCCATCATCCTCGCTCGGGCAGATCACATCACGGACAAGAGCGAAATTCGTCGGGTGAACCTTCCTGATGGGAGTGTCGCCACGCTCGGTCCCGACAGCGCCATCGCGCTCGGCTACGAGTCGAACCGGCGCCAGGTCGGGTTGCTGAAGGGGATGGCATACTTTGAGGTCGTGAAAGACGCTCAGCGGCCCTTTATGGTGCAGGCGGGTGAACTGGTCGCGACGGCGCTGGGCACCGCCTTCGATATTTCCAATGACGCCGGCATATTCTTGGTGTCTGTCGATCACGGGCTGGTTGAAGCGCGCGCTTCCGGTTCAGTGCTTCCTTTAGGCAGAGGGCTCGGGGCGGGCGACTGGATGGCATTCAATCAATCCTCGCGAAGCGTCGATCGCGGCAAGCGTGAAGCGGGCCAGATTGCCGCATGGCGCGACAAGCTCATTGTCGCCGAGCGCGAGCCCATCTCCGCTCTCGTTGCCCGGATCGGCCGCTGGGTTCCTGGTCGCATTGTGGTCGCTGATCCTTTCGTCGGTTCGCAGAAAGTCAGCGGGCTTTTCGATCTCAACAATCCGCTCCGTGCGCTTGAAGCAGTCGTCCATCCGGCTGGCGGCCGTGTTCGCCAGGTATCGTCGTTTCTGACGGTGATTTCTCCAGTTTAAAAGACATCTAAAGCAGAGAAAAAGTCGAAGCCCCGTTTGTATCAGGAACAGGGCAACACGAATGACATGAAGGCACGGCCGCCCTCCGATGCGATCGATAGGGGCGGCTTTGTTATGCAGGCGTTGGAGAAGTGTTCGGTCAGAACTAAAAAGAAGAATGCGCTGATCACGGCGCTGCTGATGACAACAGCCATCAGTTTCGGTGTCGTTTCCTCGGCTCATAGTGTGCTCGCGCAGGCCGCCCCGAAGACGACGGCCTACTCAATTCCCTCAGGCTCGCTGAATGGAGCGTTGACCGCATTCGGCCGCCAAACGGGACTTCAGGTCACGTACCTGGCTTCCATCGCATCGGGCAAAGTATCGCCGGGCTTTTCCGGTTCTGCGACGCGCGAGCAAGCGCTGGCGCAAATTCTGAAAGGCTCGGGGCTATCCTACAGTTTCCCGAATTCGGGCACCGTTGCGATTTCTGGTCCCAGTGGCAGTTCGGCCGGTGCTGCGGCTGACGGCGCGACCCTGCTCGACCCGGTCGATGTCTCCGGTGGTGTTTCATCGACCGATGCGCCCTATCAGACGCCGGGGTCGTCGGGACATATCTCGCAGGAGCAAATTCAGCGCCTGCCGCCGACCTCCGTCGGCGATATGTTCCGCAACACGCCGGGTGTGATCTCGGCAGGAAGCCGCAACGGCCAGTCGCTCGATCTCAATATCCGCGGTCTGCAGGGCATGAACCGTATTGCTACACTGGTGGATGGTGCGCAACAGACAAGCTCAACCTACCGAGGTTACAAAGGGCATTCCAATCGCACCTTCGTCGATTCGGAATTCATTGGCGGTATCGATATCGAGAAGGGGCCGAGCGGCGGGCCTTACGGCGCCGGTGCGATGGGCGGCGTGGTCAACATGCGTACGCTGAACGCAAATGACCTTGTCGAAAACGGGAAAACATTCGGAGCGCGGCTGCGCGGCTCGTTCGGAGGTAACACCATCGCGCCTCCGGCAGTGAATACGATGGTGCAGAGGTTCGGCGGCAACGAACTGATGAGCACCGAGAACCGGACGGGCAGCGCGGCTGCCGCGATTGCAACGGAGCATGTGGATCTTGTTGCAGCGTTCGCCCATCGCAGCAACGGAAACTACTTCGCCGGCAACAACGGCGACAGCATGGTCGCCCTGAAGAATCCAAACGAAGGCCGGGCAACCATGTATCCGATGTCGCGCTATAAGCCGGGCGGCGAGGTGCTCAACACGTCGCAGGACACCAATTCGGCGTTGCTCAAGGGCAAGGTGCGTTTCGGCGACGGGCACTCGGTCGAACTAGGATATGTGAACTACAGAAGCAAATTCGGTGAGGAGTATCCAGATGCGAACAATCCGTTCAGCAGGTTCGCCTGGATTCAGCAGTTCGGACTGAGCGAAGTCACCGCATCGACCTACACCGCGAAATATCACTGGAAGCCGACTGACAATCCGCTTGTCGATTTTCACGCCAGTACGTGGATGAGCGATGTCACGGACAAATGGGTGGCGTTCGGCAGCTTGTCGGACGTAGTGACCAAGGGCGGTGAGGTTTGGAACACGTCCGGTTTCGACACCGCTGTGGGTGCGCTGACATTGAAGTACGGCGGGCAGTATTCGACCGAGTCGGTCGATCAGCGCGGGCTACCCGGCACCATCGGTTTTTCCAGTTTCAAGGGCACGCGCACGATCGGGAGTGCCTTCCTCCAGAGCGCTCTGGATCTCACGTCCTGGCTCACGCTGTCAGGCGGGTTGCGCTACGAAGCCTACAAGTCGCAGGACGACAGTGCCGTAAATCCCCTCAAGGGTCTCGAAGACAGCCGGTTGAATCCACGCGTCGGTGTCACGGTCAAGCCTTGGGATGGGGTTCAGCTGTTCGCCACCTATACGGAAGGTTGGCGGCCGCCGAGCGTGCGCGAGACGCTTCTCAACATGCCGGGCTTGCTGGTCCCGAATCCGCAATTGCGTCCTGAAACCTCGAAGAATTACGAATACGGTGTAAACTTCCTGCGCGACGGAATTTTCCGTAGCGGCGACAAGCTCCGCGTCAAACTGGCGTTCTTCGACAACAATTATGAAAACTACATCATGCGGGAGTACGGAATATTCGTCGGCGTTCCAACCACGCAGCGCGTGTTTGGCAATATCCCGTCCGCTCATTTCGACGGAATCGAGCTGTCCGGATCATACGACGCGGGCAGGGTGTTTATCGAAGGCAACTACAACTATTACACCAACGTGGATTTCTGCAATCCGAAAGGAAATTTCAGAAATGTTCCATGCGCCGATTTTACCAGCGGCGCGGACTATTTCTCCAATTACATACCGCCGCAATACGCCGGCTCGCTGACGGTCGGCACGCGCTGGATGGATCAGAAGCTAACCGTGGGCGGGCGTATGACATTTGCTGGCGCACGTGCAGTAGGCCGAAAGGATATGTACAGCAGCACGGTGGATTCCGATTGGAATCCCTACCAGGTGTACGATCTGTTCGCGAGCTACAAGGTTGACGACATGGTGTCGTTCAATCTCAGCGTCGAGAATGTTTTCGATCGCTACTATCTTGATGCCATCGCGACCGCTCTCGTTCCAGCGCCGGGGAGAATGATGCGGCTTGGTGCGACTGTGAAGTTTTGAGGGTCGACGGCGACGTGCGCTGCAGAATCCTGGCGACGCGATCCGTCGGGGCGACATTTCGAGCAATCTCCAGGGCGCATGAACTAATACCTCGTAGGCGAGCATCCGAATGTTTTGCGGAACATCGCCCCGAAAGCGCTTGAACTTTCATAGCCAACTTCGAAGGCGACAGTTGTGACTGATGCACCTTCTGCCATGAGCGACATCGCCTCCACCAGTCGCGCCTGCTTGATCCAGGTCGCGATGCTGATACCTGTTTCCAGCCGAAAGTGACGTGTCAGGGTCCTGCGGCTCATGCCTGTCTTTGCTGCCCAGTGGTCGAGGTCCGCTCGCGTTGATGGATCGCGGAGAATTGCCTCGCACATCCGTCGCAAGGGCCGCGACTGCGGCATCCGTATGTAAAGCGGGCTTACAGGCGCTATTCCGATTTCATGCAGGATGAGCTGCATCAGGCAGCCGTCACGCCCGGTGACGTCGTAATCCAGCGGTACTTCGACTGACTCGATGATGAGCGATCGCAGAAGATCGGACACCTCCATGACGCGGCATGCCTTTGGCAACTGCGGGCTGGCATCGGGCTCGATGTAGAGCGTGCGAAACGAAACGGGGCCGCGACAGACCACCTGATGCTCGATTCCGCCCGGCACCCAGATCGCGCGGAGCGGAGGGGCAACCCACGTTCCGTCCCTGGTCGCAACACGCGCCACGCCCGATGAGCCGTAGAAGAGTTGCGACCTGCGGTGCGAATGCAAAACGGTCGCGTGACCCGCAGGATACTCGTCCGCCATGGCCGCCACGGGACGAGGCACATCCTGATAATCGACCGCTCTTCGGCTTCTCGCCATTGGCCCGATCCATAGATTCTTTGACCCTCTCAAGATAGCAGGCCGTCTCAGCCGCGCCTAGCCTCCTCAGAGTTCAAGCTCTGACGTGAGGCCAGGCGAACGACATGTACATCCCGGCGCCTTTTCGGAATGCAGATCGCGAGACAGCATACGCGCTGATCGAGGAGATCAGGCTCGGCTCCATTATCTCCGCCGCGGAGAGCATTGAAGCGAGTCACCTGCCTTTCATGATCGATCGCGAAGAGGGCCAGTTCGGCCGTCTGGTCGGACATTGCGCGCGTGCGAATCCGCAATGGAAGAATCTCGATGGCGGGCGCGAGGTGCTCGTAACCTTTCTGGGTCCGCATACTTACGTTTCGCCAAGCTGGTATGGCACGCATCCGCGTGCACCGACCTGGCTCTACGTCAGCGTTCACGTTCGAGGAACGTCGAGACTGGTTCTCGATTCCGGTGCGATGCGAGACATGGTCGTTCGCTTGTCGAAGGACATGGACCCGCCGTCATCGGCCTGGACGCCGGAAAGCGTCGCTCCCTACATCGATCAATTGCTCCCCGGGATCGTCGGCTTTCACGTCGACATCACGGATATCCAGACCCAGCTCAGGCTCGCCCAGCAGAACGGACTCGATGATCGCCGCAGGGTTTATCGCGCCTTGCAGGATGGCAGCCTTTCGCAGCGTCTGGTCAGCCAATTGATGGAACGCTTCTCGTTCGAAGACCGGCGTGCAGCAGGCGTCGAGCAGAATTCACCCGTCGTAAACGCCACCCAAAATGAGGAATGACATGGACGCAAAGGCACTGGTCTACCGAGGCCTTGATCAGACAAGTTTGGACGCTCAATACAACATTCGCGCCCAGATTCCAGATCATCCTGAAATTTCGCGCAGGTGGGCGGCGGAGAGCGAGCGAGTACGTCATGCTCTTGGGGGCCGCGCCAAGATCGACGTCCCGTTCGGTCCCCAGCCGCTTCAGAAACTGGATCTTTTTCTTACCGAGAAGCCGGGAGCTCCGCTGCTGGTGTTCATTCACGGCGGCTATTGGCGCGCGCAGGACAAATCAGAATTCAGCTACGTTGCCGAGACCTATGCTGCGCACGGCATCAATCTCGCCGTCATCAATTACCGTCTCGCGCCGCACGTGACGATGGATGACATTGTTGCGGACGTCAGGGGAGCCATCGCGTTTCTTCACAAGAACAGTGCGAATTACGGCTACGCACCTGACAAGATCTACGTGTCGGGAAGTTCGGCCGGAGGCCATCTGACGGCGATGGCTCTCATGACCGACTGGCAGGAATTTGGATTGCCGGCCGACGTCGTGAAAGGTGGTTGCGCGCTCAGCGGTCTGTATGACCTTGAGGCCATCAGGCTTTGCTATCTCAACAAGGAAATCGGCCTCGATGCGCCAACCGCAGAGCGCAACAGTCCGATCCTCCATTTGCCGAAGACATCTGCACCCTTGATCCTATCAGTCGGCGGCGCGGAATCGGCCGAATTTCACCGGCAACAGGATGATTTCGCGCACGCATGGCGTGGAGCCGGACTTGACTGCTCCATCGTCAATCAAAACGGCGGGCATCACTTCGACATGATCGACCGTCTCGCCGACCCATCTAGCGAGCTATGGGCGGCAACGGTGCGGATGGTGCGCAGCTAAACGGCGAGTTCACCGCAACCTTCGGCTGCGGCAGCCGAGGAAAAACAAAACAAATCGTAACCCGGAGGAGGATGACATGAAGCTAATCGTCCGTCACATCGCTACAATCGTCACGAGTACAGCCTTCGTACTGGCTGGTTCGTTCCACGCATCGGCGCAAGACAAGATCGTCAAGGTCGGCGTGTTGACCGATCAATCCGGCCTTTATCAGGACTTGGGTGGCGCAGGCTCGACGCTTGCCGCCGAGATGGCGGCCGAGGATTCCGGGCTTCGCGCCAAAGGTTGGAAGATTGACGTTGTTTCCGGCGATCATCAGAACAAGCCGGATATCGGCGTTAATCTCGCGCGGAGCTGGATCGATGTCGACAAGGTCGATGTCATTGCGGATATCAATAATTCGAGCGTCGCACTCGCCGTCAACAATCTTGCGCGGGAGAAGAACGCCATTCATCTCAATTCCGGCGCTGCGAGCACAGACCTGACGAATGCGCAGTGTTCTCCGAACACCGTTCACTGGACCTACGACACCTACATGCTGGCCAACAGCACGGGGCAGGCGCTGGTCAAGGCCGGTAGCGATAGCTGGTTCTTTCTGACCGCAGACTATGCTTTCGGTGCGGCTCTGGAGCGCGATGCTTCGTCCGTCATCAAGCAATCGGGCGGAAAGGTTGCGGGGGGCGTCAAGCATCCGCTCAATACGTCCGATTTCTCGTCCTTCCTGCTCCAGGCTCAAGCATCAAAAGCAAAGATTATAGGGCTTGCGAACGCGGGCGGTGACACGACCAATGCAATCAAGCAGGCGGCGGAATTCGGCATTACAAAGGGCGGACAGAAACTTGCGGCGATGCTTTTATTCATCACCGACGTTAAGGCGATTGGACTCGAGACTGCACAGGGGCTCAACCTCACAGAGACTTTCTATTGGGATTTGAACGACAAAACCCGTGCGTTCTCGAAGCGTTTCGCCGAGCGCATGAAAAACAAATCACCACCGACCATGACGCACGCCGGCGTGTATGGCGGGCTGATCCATTACTTCAAAACGCTCGAGGCGCTGGGCGCTAACCCGCACGACGGCGTCAAGGTTGTCGCGAAGATGAAAGAGCTTAAGACAGACGATCCGCTGTTTGGTGAAGGAGCGATCGAGCCTAATGGCCGCAAGATTCATCCGGCTTATCTCTTCGAGGTGAAGAAGCCTTCGGAATCGAAGGGGCCATGGGATCTGTATAAACTGGTCGGTACGACTCCCGCCGATCAGGCCTTCATGCCTGTTTCCAGCAGCACCTGCGCGTTGCTGAAGAAGTAAGTGAAGCACAAATTGCAACGGGAGGCTTGATCAGCCATGCTCTTGCTAGGCAGCCTCCCGCCTCAATCCGGACCAGCCAGCTACCGCGAGGGAAACATTGTGAGCATATCCAACATTCAGGACGTCCTCTTGACCGTCCAGACGTATCTTGACGGCCTGTACGAAGGCGACACCAAAAAGCTCCGGCAGAGCTTCCATGACGTGAGCCATCTGCACTCGCTTGCGGATGGCAAGGTATCGGACCTGTCGCTGGAAGACTGGTGCAAGTTGGTGGAGGGGCGCGCTTCACCCAAGAGTCAGAATTTCGGCCGCGAGCTGGAGCGAATTGTCCGCGTCGAGGAGAGCGCCCCGAACTGCGCGAATGTCACGCTGACCTGCGCGGTACCCGGACGCTTTTTTACGGATCATCTCAGCCTGTTGAAGGCGGGCGGACGCTGGCAGATCGTCAACAAGGTTTTTTACAGTCAGCCGCTCGAATAGCGTTCGTTGGAAGCCCCGCTATCAGTCCAATAGGTGGGCCTGTGTTCAGAGAGCTCCACACGGCGGCAAGGAATGCACCGAGCCGACATGGCGCAGATTGTGATCGAAAACTGGCGCCGCCACTACAACACGATGCGTCCACACTCATCTCCGGGATATCGACCACTGGCAGCACCCGAGGTCATCGTCTGGCGAACACCAAAGGAGATAGTCAGAATACAATCCCTAAACTAACATGCCGTTCGGACCACTCAGTGGAGTCGGTCAAGGAATGGAGCTTCAGTGAGCAATTTTGTATCGATTGAGAAGGGGCTTGGCCCCGAAGGGCGCGTTGCAGTCGTTCGTTTCGACCGTCGAGATGGAGTCAACGCGCTTTCGCGGGACGCCATGCGGCAACTTACGGAGGCAGCGCGCAGTTTCGAGGACGATCACGAAACGTCGGTTGTTGTCCTGACTGGCACGGACACTGCATTCTGTGCTGGATTCGACTTGAAAGAGGGCAGAGAACGAGATCCTGCCACTGACATCAGCGCATTGCGGAGACAAAACAAGGCGGGTCCGCGTCTTGCGCGCGCGTGGCAGGAAATGGAACAGATCACGATTTGTGCGATAGAAGGTTTTTGCATCGGCGGCGGCGTGGCTCTTGCAGTTGCACTCGATTTCCGCGTGATGGCTCGCGGCGCTCACATGCGCGTTCCCGAAGTCGCGCTCGGCATGAGCATGAGCTGGCAAAGCATCCCGCGAATGCTGCATCTGATTGGACCGGCTCGAACCAAGCAGGCAATCATTCTCGCGAACGATCGCATTTCTGCTGACCTGGCGTTTGAATGGGGGTTGGTAGAAAAGGTGGTTGAGGCTGACGCCTTCGCGGCCGCAATGGAACTTGCAGCAAAGTTCGCTGAACAGCCGCCACTTTCGGTCATGATGACCAAGCTGACCGTGAACCGTCTCGCTCATGCCTTGGATGATCTTGCCAGTCATATGGATGTAGATCAGTTCGTGCTCTCGAACATGACTGAAGACCATAAAGAGGGAGTCGATGCATTCTTTGGGCGGCGCAAGCCCCGCTTTAAGGGTCATTAAATCTTCTTGGTGCAGATGGCGTCCGCGCCATCAGCAAGGCCTTCAGGTAGGCTGCGCAATTTCGATAGATCCGAACATCAGCCTTACGGTAACAGCGCCGGCTTGGCTGAGGTTCGCGCGGGTCTGCCGATGCGGATATGCTTATTCGCTGAAGCGATAATTCACACCCATGGTCAGAAGATGCCGGCGTGTTTGGATCGTCTCGGTTGATACGACGTTGATCGCGTCGGGAACGGTGAAGTCCACAGACCGGTTGCCGAAGTCGAGATATTTGTATTCGGCACTGACCGACCAGCGGGAGGACAGTGCATGTTCGACACCTGCGCCGACCGTCCAGCCCAGATTCGTAACGCTGGACGAAGAGATCGTGCCATCGGGAAAGCCGTTCGAATTGAGAGCGTAGGTTTCGCGCGCCAGCGCGCCGCCAGCCTTTATGTAAAACAGGTTCTGGCCGGCAGCATATCCAAGACGCCCTGTCAGGTATCCGAGGTTGCGGGTGGCGTTCTCGCAGTTCAGTCCCGCGGACACGGCCGGTTGCAGGCCGCCGAAACAGGTTTCGGTCCCCTCAAGCCGGCTCAACGAGCCCGCGACTTCGGCGCCAACAACGATCCTGCCGCTTTGATAATTGACGCCGATCTGGCCGCCACCGACAGCGCCGCCCACGTTCACTCGATCGCCGGTCGGCGGCGACGGGAACGGGTCGGACCAGTCGCTTCTGCCGAACCCGGCTCCAAGATGTCCGCCGACATACCAACCGGTCCAATGGGCGGGTGGAGCTTCTTCTGCAGTGGCCACGCGGACGGCTTCGCCGGGGCCTCCCAATTTAAACGAGGCTTGCAGGAATCCGCCGTATCGCTCGCTGGTGTATTTGAGGGGCGATACTGTCGGCTCGTTCGGAAAGCGCGTTTCCGCCTGGTTGGTGGCGAAGAGCCAGTAACGTCCGCCAATACCCAGGTTCAGTCGATCGGTGACGGCATAGGAGAGAATGGCCTCGATCTGGGTACCCCAGCCGTGGCCCGGCGCGGGGGCCGGATTAATATCGGGCCGGAGCCAATGATTGTCGATGGTCGCATGATTGGCATAGGGCAGATAGGCGGCATCGACTTCCAGTTTCCATCGATCGGAAAGTCCGAGCCGCGCATTGAGACCAACCGCCGCACCCCGCCACTGCTCTGTTTCCGTCAATCCCAGAGAACTGACCGGGATCGCCACACCGCACGTATCTTTGTCCGAGCCGATCTGGGCGCAACCGAAGCCGCGCGCGCGCTGATAGAGATAGCGATAGCCGACATATGCGCCGAGCTTCCCCGCATTGCCGTTCAAGATGATTGCGCCGACATCAAGGCTTCCGTAACGCAGGCTGCTGTCCCGGATCTGATGCTCGGTATTGGAATAAGTCGCGTTGGCAGGATGGAAGTCTTCGTCGTTCAGCTTGCCGCTGACCAGCGTCCCGAGTCCGAAATTGCCTTTTGCAAACAGGCCGCTGCGGTGATCGAAGCGCGCGAAAGTTTCCGCCGAATGGCCATTCATGCCTCCATAGATCAGGCGTGAATTCAGCTGTGTCGTCCGGGATGGATCGTACAGATCCTTTTGAAGACTGCCGCTGCTGAACCAATAGCGCGCGCCCACATCGACAAGCCAGTCGGACGCGCGCTGTGGGGGCGCGAAAGTCGCCGACGTTGGGTCGACGCCGAGCCGGTAGTTTAGCCCCATCTTGAACAGGTGCGCCCGCTGTCCGATGCCCACAGTGGATGTGTTGCCGAGTCGATCGCTGAGTTCGGAATTCTTTGTCCCAAAGTCCAGGTAGTTGTATTCGACCTTGCCCGACCAGGCGGGTGTGAAGGCGTATTCCACGCCGGAGCCCAGCACATAGCCCCAGCGGAACGAACTGCCCTTGAACGCATTGGGAAGATCTTCACGCTCGGCGGTATGCCGCTCCTTTGCCCATGCTGCGCCGGCTTTTCCGTAGATGAGGAGATTGTCGTGAGCCCAGCCGAGGCGGCCTGCAAACGTGCCCAGCGCGTCGATCTGGCTCCTGCAAACGAAATTCCGGTCGGGATCGGGCGGCAAAGCGGCGCTCGTGGCGCATTTGGCAAAGCCGTCGAGGTTTGACCAGCTCGCATCGATTTCGCCGCCGACGACCAGAGAACCGGCCTGACGGTTGAAGCCGATTTGCGCGCCCGCGATCATGCCATCCATCGTGCCTGAGCCGGGGAATCTGAAAGTGGAAATCGTTGCAAGGGCTCCCGTCGCGGATTTCCAATCCGTTGTTCCCCAAGTGCCGCCGGTATGCACGCCGGCATAAATGCCATCCCAAATCCGGGATGGAGGCGCTTCGGATGATGGACGAGAGGATTGAGCGAGAGGTGCTCCTGTGAGTTTATAGTTGAGCCCCAACTTGACGAGATGGATGTTCTGATCGAGCCCGACGTTCAGCCTGTTGCCGTTGGGATCTGTGAGATCGACTCGATCCTGTCCGAAAGCGAGATAGTTGTACTCAATCTTGGCTGATGCCGACGGTGAGAAGGCATATTCCACGCCAGCGCCAAGCGCCAATCCAGGACGAATCTGTCGACCTTGCCATATGTCGGACGAACCCGCTCCGGGATTAGGGGTCATGGTCAGCTTTTCATGAAGCCAGGCGCCGCCTGCCTTTCCGTAAAAGAGAAGATCGCCCGTCGCGTAGCCGAGCCTGCCGGTGACCGTCCCGAGAGTCTCGATCTTTGCGTCGCAGGTAAAGATGGCCGCAGCACAGTGCGCCCCACCGTCGATATCTGCGAAGCTGCCTTCGCCTTCGACGCCCAGAACCAGATGCCCAAGCTGATAGTTATAACCGGCCTGAATGCCACGCACGATGCCGCCGCCCGTGAAATGTCCGGCGAAGGGAATCGGAAGGGGAGCGTCGCTCGCATCCTTCCAGCTGTTTCCAGAGGCTGCGTTGCCGATATGTGCGCCGACATAGAATCCGGTCCAGTCGGACGGCGTGGCTGTTTGCGCCTGAGCGTCGCCGATCAAGACGCCGCCGATAACAAGCAGACATGCGGACGCGCCGCATGACGAAGAGAATTTACCCACGGAGCCCCCGCCCGAACGTGTCATTGTCTGTTTGCCAGAATAAAGCGAGTCGTTCGCGGGGCTCCAGAAATCAAATGTAACGAATGCAACGCGATGTAACGTGATGCAACGAGATGCGATGGAAAGAGGAGCAGTCACGCGTCAGGAATGAAAGATCACTGAGCGTGACGGTACCCACACGCCGGCGAATGGGTCCTGAAGACTCCTCACACTGCCGCCCGCAGCGTGATTCGCACGGTTGTTCCTTCGCCTTCGACGCTTTCGGCTACGACGCGCCCGTTATGGACTCTGACGATTTTCTCGACGAGGAAGAGCCCGAGCCCCGAGCCTTCCACGCTCTCGGCGTTCGAGCCGCGGGTGGCGTGAGAAAATACATCGGGAAGATCACGCGACGGAATCCCGATGCCGCGATCCGTAACGTCAATCACGACGTCCGCCCCGTGTGTCGTCAGGACAAGATCGACAGGAGCGTTGCCTTTTAGCGCCGTGTATTTGACCGCGTTCTCCAGCAGGTTGACGATGGCAAGCTCCAGCATCCCGGCGTCGGCCATGACGGCCGCTGCTGCTCCCTGCGGATGCATGGACAGCCTGATGTCCGGGCCATTCAGAAGGTCGCGTGCCCGCTGGAAAGCCGACGAGACGACAGAACTGGCGTTGACACGAACGATTCGCGGCCTGAAGGACGGGCCCTGCAGCCTGCTTCGGGCGAGATTGATCTCAAGCATTTCCACGAGCCGGGCGATGGCTCGCCTGATGCGCTCGATGCGGCCGCGGTTCGAGCCGTCGTCGGGTGCCAGAGCCAGTCCGATGCTATCGATGCTGGAGCGGATGGCGGCGAGGGGTGTGCGATACTGATGCGAAATGACTTCCAGAAAACGCACCTGCTGCAACTGGGATTGCTTCTCCGCCAGTAAGGCATCCTCGGCGACCCGGCGCGCTACCACCAGTTCGCGGGTTTTCTCCGCCACAAGGCGATTGGCAACCTGCCGGGCTTCTTGCGCTGTTTGGAGCGTTTCTTCACGCATGCGACCGTTAAGGGCTTCCGCGTCGCGCAACCTGACGGCGAGCGATCCCGTCAGCAATATCGTCAGGATGAAGCTCGCGATTCCGTAGCTATGCACGGTCCAGTGCGGCATCCAGACATAGCCGAGGCGTTGTGTCATTGACAGGGAAGCTCCGGCACAGAGCGCGGTGAAGGCCGCGGCCCGCAGACGACTGGCCGAGCCTCCATCATTCATTTGCCGCAGCCCTTCAACCATATTGATGATCGACATCAATATGCCGAAGATCGTGCCGACAGGACCGAAGACAGTGTTGTGGCCGGCGAAGGCAAAGCCGACTCCGACAATGCCGACAAGGGCCGTGAATTGATAAAGGCGGTATAGCAGGGGCGCCTTATTGCGGAGATCGAGGATGCTCGAATAGGCGAGCGCGCTGGCGGCAAGTCCTGCCCAGGCGTTGAAGCCGATAAAGATGTCGTTGGCTGCGCCGTTGTCCGGAAACAGATAGACGTGGCTATAGCCCAGGTTGCCCATGTAGATCAGGATAATGCCAAGCGTGCTGAATGCCAGCAGCGGATACTGCGTCTTGCGGTCGAAGTAGAAGAAGACAAACTGCGTGACGAGCAGTGCGCTCATCCCGCCGAGCCAGATGCCGAAGGCGCTGGCAGTCGCTGCCACCTGCCGTCCCCGCTCTTCGACCGATCTCAACTGCAGATTCAAATGCGTGGAGGAATTGGTGTTGAAAACGCGGATGTAGACGTGGGTGGAAATCCCTTCTGCAAAGGCAAGGCGGACAACGTTGTCCAGCGCGGAAATGCCGTCTTGCGGTGGGGGGCGATGATCACCCATCTCATGACGGATGAAGTATTTCGCCTGAGACGCAGCGCCGGGCGCGGCAGTGTAGACGTCGATGGAATCAAGAAAATTCGGTGTCAGCGACAGAATCGCGTGCGTCTTTGCAAGACCGGGAAGCGACAGCCTGATCCAAACCGCCGTGTTGATGTAGCCGAGGTTGACGTCTGGCCCACGAACTGACCGGAACTGCGCCTGTCTGGCTGGATCGAGAACATCGGAAAGCGTGAGTGATGATGACGGATCGGTTAGAATGGAGACTGCGCCATTCAATTCCGGTAGCGCGGACTCGCCGGTTTGCCGCTCCAATGCGGAGGCATGGGGCGAAAATCCCTGCAGCGCCACGACAAGAAACAGCACCGCGATGAACTGAAGCCATCGGCAGATCCGCTGGCTGTGGTTCTGCGGCAGACCTGCTTCTGCACAACGTGAGATTTGGCCTTGCACCTCGGCGCTGATCGCGCCACTCAATGTTCTCGGCATCCGGACTCGGGGCAGAAATTTGCAGTTATTGGGCAAGCGCCGTTCATGACAACAGTATCTCCCCCCTCGAAAAATGCGACCGACGAAAACGTCTCTCACGACTTCAGGATCATCCTTGTCGAAGACGATCATGACTTGCGGCAGAGCATCGCCGATTACCTGCGGCTAAGGAAAATCCACGTCACCGAAGTCGCATCCGGTATCGAGCTTTACAAGGCTTTGCGACAGGAGCGCTACGACATTGCCGTGCTGGACGTCAATCTGCCCGATGTCAGCGGCTTCGATCTGGCCCGCGACATTGCCTCCCAGAAGGACATGGGCATTATCTTGCTCACCGCTCGTACGGGCCGCGACGACAGAGTGCGCGGATATGCTGATGGAGCCGATCTCTATTTGACCAAACCGGTCGATGGTGAGGAACTCACACTGGCAATCATCAATCTTGGCCGCCGCATCCGTCATGCCGCGGGTCAGGAAGGCGCGCGTCGAACGGGAGTCGTTGAGACGAGCGATGGTATCCCGTGGAGGCTCGACCGGCAAAGCCAGTTGCTGCGCGCTTCCAACGGCACGTCCGTCAAGCTCTCAGCCAGAGAAGTCATGCTTCTGGAATATCTCGCACGGCGTCCGGGCGTAACGGTTTCTCGCGAGGAGATATCCAGTCTGTTCAGCCACGCGCAGTTCCATCCCGAAAGCCGGCGCATTGACGCCGCTCTTGCGAGGCTGCGCGCCAAGCTAAAAGCCGGCGGCATGGAATTGCCGCTGCACGTGGTGCACAGCGCCGGCCTGCGTTTGCTCGAAACGATCGAAATCTTGTGAGGCTGCCTGACCAGGCGCGCTGGACCGCGCCGGTGGCGGATGCGATGCGCGCAAGAAGGCTGACGTATCTGGCCGGCGCATGAGAGATGGCCTCATGTTTCCGCGCCGCGTAAATGCTCGTGCATCCTTTATCTCTGGCCGGGCAAATTGCCGCAATGCATTTGATAAGCGCGCGAAAATCAAATGTAACGAATCCGATTCGTATGTAACGAGAAGTAACGGAAAGCGCGGCTGCTGCGTATCAGCGGGACGCAATCCCGGTTTATGATCGCCTTTCACGCATCAGATTATCTACGCTGGCTCACTTCGCTTCTCTTCCGCGGCGCGATCCTGAATTTCATTCGGCTGCGCGTGGCAATCTCCTATTAAAGAATTCTGTTTAGGGGCTTTCATGTCGTGGAATGATCGCGCGCGCGTTTGATCCAAGTGCTGCTGTGTCATTGTTGATGGCGATGTCGCCACGAGATCCTCGTCCGGCTGTCGTCATCCGATCGTTCGAAGCCGCAAGAACAAAATTGAAGGACTGTCACATGAAGCGTCGCGATTTTCTGATTGGTGCCTCCGCTCTTGGTTTGGCTGCGCCCGCGTTCTTCAAGGCCGCTGTGTCACCGGCGGAAGCGCAGCAACCGGCGCCCGCGGGAGCACGTATCGTGCGCGCTGCGATTTTTCCTGCCATCGGCTTCTCACGCGTAGGCAATGGCGATGAATGGTTCTTGGCTCCTGAAGTTCCTGGATTGATGACGGAGCCGCCCGGCGGCTTCAAGCAGGGACCAAATCGCATCAAGAAGCAGGTTCAGCGGTTTCGGGTGTACGGTTATGACGACCAGGGGCGCGTGGTGCGCGAACTCAGTGCGTCCGATGGCGTGCGCTGGACCGTGCATGTCGCCAACACCAAGGCCGCCTGGTATGGCTACTCAAATGCGATGGATGGCGGCGACAATGCGCCCGGCATTCCCGGTGCGTTGCGGAATGCCTCCATCGAACCGGCTCGTCGTGAAGCGATGCTGGTGATCGATGCCGGTCCTGTCCGCATTGACGGCATCTCGAAGAATGTCGATGGGCGTGATGCCGCCTGTCAGATGGCCGGCCGGTTCTGGGACAAGATGGCGGTGAAGCTCGGACATCTCCGCACCGACGATGCCGGCCGCCTGCTGGTGTTTCCCGCTGACGGAGTCGCGAACTCCGCGTTGCCGCAGAATCCGGTGCGTGACTTCACCAACAACGATGGATGGCATGACGACTGGTGCGATGGTTGGGTCAAGGCCACGGTACGGGTGGGTGATACGGATGTCGATTGTGAGCCAGCCTGGGTAGTTTGCTGTGGGCCGAAGTTTGCACCGCAGATCGAGCCGATCGTAAGTCTATACGACGCCGCCCGCGAAGCGATGATCGACGCAGGTCATATGAAAGCGCAGCCCGGTCCGGTGTCCTTCCGCCGCGACGTGCTGCCAATTCTGAGGCGGTCCGGGATGATGCAGTGGGTCGCGCAGGCATCATATCTGGGTAAAGCCTGGACCGATCTCGACGATCTTTCCGATCCAGCGGTCATCAAGTCGCTGGCTGATACGGGATCGAAGACGCGCTCCGCGCGCGACAAGGTGCTTGCGGCATTCCGCAAGCCCGGCGGAGAGGATGTCCGCTCGGCAGCGCTGCCTCCGATGCTCGGTGATGGCGTCAATTTCCCGGGCAGCCCGACCGGCTGGCTTACGCTAACACCAACCCAGTACAGAATTCTCAGCGACTGGGCCAAGGGTGATTTCGTCAACGATCTCGACGACGCCGCAGCCGATGCCGTCAAGCAGCTTGACGATATGCCTTTGTCGTTGCGTCCGGAAGCGTTGACGCGCGCCGCGCTCGATGCGTGCTCCGGCGGCGCGTTTCATCCCGGTGTGGAAATCACGTGGCCGATCCGTCATGCAGCACTTTATCGTTCGTCCAAGGACACCTCGCTGCCGTTCCGTATCGCGATCTCGAACCGGAAGGGGCTGGTTCAGGATGTCGGGCTGCAGCTCAACCCGCAGAATGTGTTTGCGGGGCACCCGCAGCGGCCGCAGATCGGTGCTCCGGTCGGACCTCAGGCGCCCGGCGACCTTACGCGCTGGATGGGCGTTCCCTGGCAGGGCGACGCATTCAGTTGCCAGTCGGTGCTGACAGCGGATGGCTTCCCGACGCCCGTCTGGTGGCCTGCACTGCTTCCCGTCGATGTGTTGCCGGAAGGATTCTACAAGCAGCTGATGCGCACCGATCTTCCGGTGGAAGAGCGGCTGCGTTTTTATCACGCGCGTGTTGCCTGGTCGCGCGGCGCAGCCGGCATCGGTCTGCATGTCGAGGCCAGCTACACAGACGGTCTGCGCCGGATGATCGAGTTGTGGACTCAGATGGGTGTCGTCGTGCGTCGTAATGGCCCGAAAGACATTCCGGGCGTTCCTGCGGAAGTCTTTGTCGAGGTGCAGCGCGGTTCGACCGATCTGGCCGCGACCAAAGAACCCACCTAGTGGACGCACGTCAGGCTGTTGTTCTGGGAGCGGGCATGGCCGGGATGGCCTGCGCCCGCACCCTGCTGCGCCGGGGCATTCGTCCGCTTCTCGTCGCACCACAACAAGAAGCTGCAACTCGCGGGGAGACGCTGTCGTTTCGTGCATCTCCTTATCTCGAAACTCTTGGATGGCTCGAGTTGCTTGATGCGGAAACAGCGCTGCCGAGCCAGGGCCACTATTCGGTCTGGGGCGGTGGCGCGCTGCGCCGCGGTGCTGTTGGCCATGAAGAAATGCCGGGCTGGCACCTCGACCGCCAGCGGCTTGAAGCCCGGATGACCACATCGCTTGACGCCGACGGTGTGGAACGAATTTTCGCGGAAGCCCGTCAGTTGTCGAGATCGCCGGCGCAGGTCGTTGTCGAACTCACTGACGGTTCGTCGATCGCGGCGGAATTCGTCGTTGATTGCTCTGGCCGCGCCGCTGTCACGTCCGGCGCTGATGCGTCGCTTCGCCGCCTCGATCGGCTTGTGGCTTGCTACAGCATCTTTACTCTCGATAACGACGTTGAAGCTGTAGCGGCTACGCTCGTCGAGGCGGTGGCGACGGGATGGTGGTACACGTCGATGATCCCCGGTGGTCGCATGCTGGTCGGTCTCTTCACCGATTCTGATCTGCTGCCGCCCGGATTTCGCAAGGATGTCAAACTTTGGGCTGAGATGGCGTCGCAGACGACGGCAGTTTCCGCACGGCTGGCGAGCCTGGGTATTGATTTGACAGCGTCAACGGAATTGCAATTCGCGTCCGCAACAACGGTGACGGCAACGAAGCTGGTCGAGCCGCGTATTGTCCGGGCGGGTGACGCTGCGAGCGCGCTGGATCCGCTGGGAGCGAACGGACTCGCCACTGCTCTGTGGAGCGGCATTCGGGCGGCCGAGAGCGTTGCGCGATGTATCCTCCACGATGACGCTGCAGCGATGGCTCACTATGAGCAGCGATTTCTGCAAGGTATCGCGTCGCACCTCGCCACACAGACAGCGTTGTATGCATCCGAGAATCGCTTTCAGGACGCGCCATTCTGGCAGCGGCGTCGTGGCTTGTGGCTGGAGAATTGATGGATGCGTTTTGTTGCCTGAGACCGTGGCCCGCAACGCTGGGTCCACGGAAAGCTACCAAGACTAAAACGACTAGGACTGAGGAGTTATCTATCTTGAAATGGAGGTTGTACGTGTCTGTTAATCTGCGCCTGTTGGCTTCGGCCCTCGCTTGCGTTCTGCTCATGAGTCCAGCCCGCGCCGACGGCGTGAAGATTATCCCGTCTGTGAGTGGAGGCGTGAAGCCGAGCGGCTCGTGGAGCGCCGGAGCGCGCGCTGGCGATTTCGTGTTCGTTGGCGGTATGCGCGGCATCGAGCCCGCGACCGGCAAGCTCGTAGAAGGCGAAGAAGCGCGCGTGCGCCAGATGTTTCTCAATATGAAGCAGGTTGCTGCCGCCGAGGGAGCGTCCCTGCATGATGCGGTGCGTCTCGTTATCTATGTGTCTGACGTGGTGCGTCTGCGTCCGGTGGTGAACAAGGTACAAGAAGAGTTGTGGGGGAAAGGACCATATCCGCCGCGGACCGTTCTCGAGGTTCGTAAACTGGACCAGGATGACATTGCTGAGGTGGACGGAACATTCTACGCGCCCGTGAAAAAGTAAGATCTCGGTTGTCCGGTGGCCGGCTGCGCATGCGCAGCCACCGGATTCGAAAACACCTCGTCAACGCCTGCTTCCGCGATTCCTCGATCGCACGGATCAAGCGCTGGCGTACCAACGTGTCAGGTTCAGCGCTCGGCAGAAGTCCTGTGGCTGTCCTTTGCTGCAGACAGCCACGACTTGATGCGTGATATTTTATAGTGCGACGCTCGGCCGTTGCATTATAGAGACGAGTTGCTGCAGCCTTACTCCGCCGCTAGTTCCTCGGCATTGGGGTCGCCCGGCGCCGTCGCCCAAGCCAGTTCAACGAGCGTCACGATTCGCCGGCCTGCACCGTCAAGCTGGCAAACGATCAGGCCCTGCTCCTCGATGTAGGTCAACAGACGCCGTGCACGGCGCAAAGAGTGTGAGCCATAGGCGCGGGCAATCGCCGCATCGTTCGGGCAGGGCCAACCCTCTTTCGCGGCGCGGGCGATCATCATGAAGACACCCTGCATATCCTCGGGCAGAATGGAGGCGCGGACGGAGACATCCTGCCACGCGTCATCCATCGCCATATCGGAGCCGAGCCCGGCGCGGGCGCGCGTCAGCATGCGACGGAAGTCAGCCAGGTCCGGCACCGCGGCACCGAGGCCTGCTATTCGACAGCGAACCACGAACTCCTGATAGAGGACGCCGATGACGCGGAATCCCGCGTCCGGTTCCGCCATGACGGCGCGCAGAATACTGTCCACCCGCCCACGCCGCTCCGCCAGTTCTTCAGCGCTGAGTGGCTGCTCGACCACCAGTTCGGGACGGATCTCCAGCGCCGCGGACTTCGCGGCCATGAGCTGGTCGAGGAGGTCAGGCGACGATCGGCGCTGGGGCCGGTTATTCTCAGGCGGCGGGGCTGCCAGAATAATGGCGCGCGCGTCCTCCAGTGTTGCCTCCGGGAGCGGCATCAGTCGCGGAGTCGCATTGCGCGGCTGGGTATCCGTTGGACCGATGCGCAGTCCCAAGGGGCGGCGGGAGAGGGCCGGGCCCAGCGCCATGAATTGCCCGCGCTCCAGATCCCGGAAGGCGTCTGCCTGTCGCCGCTCCATGCCCAGAAGATCGGCGGCACGCGCCATGTCGATATCCAGGAAGGTTCGGCCCATGAGGAAATTGGACGCCTCGGCAGCGACGTTCTTGGCGAGCTTCGCCAGCCGCTGCGTCGCGATGATTCCTGCAAGCCCGCGTTTGCGGCCACGGCACATCAGGTTTGTCATGGCACCGAGAGAGAGTTTACGCGCTTCGTCCGAAACCTCTCCTGCGACTGCGGGCGCGAAGAGCTGCGCCTCATCCACCACGACCAGCATCGGGTACCAGTGATCGCGGGCGACCTCGAAAAGCCCGCCAAGGAAGGCGGCGGCGCGCCGCATCTGATTCTCTGCGTCGAGCCCCTCGAGATTGAGCACCGTGGAGACGCGATGGATGCGCGCTCGTTCGCCGGCGGCCTGCAGGCCACGCTCGGTATGGTCCTCGGCATCGATCACGAGGTGGCCGAAACGGTCGGTCAGCGTCACGAAGTCGCCTTCGGGGTCGATGATGGTCTGCTGCACCCAAGGGGCAGTCTGTTCCAGCAGTCGGCGCAGCAAATGGGATTTTCCGGAGCCCGAATTGCCCTGCACCAGCAGGCGAGTCGCCAGCAGTTCCTCAAGGTCCAGAGTCGCCGGGGCGCCTGCCGTTGTGTGTCCCATCTCAATTGCAACGGTCATGTCTCGACTCAAAGTCTCCCTGCGGAGAGGGGCTTACCAACCTGATCGCAGCCCGTCGAGCGCCGAGAGCGCACGTTACCACCAGGCAATATGGCTGCTTAGCAGAGGGTGTGACGGTTCATCGTCATGCGCCTTCTTTTTGTCCGCATACTCGCGTTCAGCCCAAGGTGCCTTCCTCTGTCGGATTGAGTGATTTCCCCTTCCAGTACAAGCGCTTCGCCAGCGTCCGTTGACGATCACGACCAAGCGAGTGGGCCTCGGCCAGCGCTGACACAGTTGAAAACTTTCATTCCGATTTGACAGTCAGACGTGACTGTATATATTCGAATTGACAGTCACTGCTGACTGTCAATGGAATTTGGTGTGAAAGCATGAAAACCGTGCCTAAATCCGAGCTTCCAATTCGCGCTTCCCAGCATGAAGCAACGCACAAGCGCATTCTCGATGCCGCGGTTGCGCTGCTCGTCGAAGAGGGAACCGCCTCGACGACGACTGTGGCCGTTCAGCAGCGCGCTGGCGTTAGCCGGGGTGCGCTGCTCCATCACTTCCCAACTCATGCAGAATTGCTTGCGGCGACTGTCGACGAGCTTGTCTGTCGAAACGAAGCTGCCGCGCGCAAAGCGTTGGCGGGACTAACCGACAATGCCGATCCGATCGATCGCGCGACGCGTGCGCTTGCCGATGCATTCGCGCAGCCCGCTTATCTCGCCGAACTGGAATTATGGGCAGTATCTCGTGCCGATCCACAATTGCGCGCAGCATTGCGTACCGCTGAACGGCGTGCGCGTCGCGATCTCGATCGCGTCGTCAGCGATCTGTTCGCACCCTTGCAGGATCGTCCAGCCTACGCAGTGGTTGTCGCGCTGACGACCGAATTCGTGCGCGGCCTCGCGCTGGCCGGTGTGTTGCGCAACGATCGCGCCCGTCGAGGCCGTCTTCTCGATGAATGGATTTGGGCGGTTCGCATTCTGCTTGAGCAGAAGCCGAGCGCCTCGACTTAACCCTTCCGTCCTTAACTCAGGAACAACGACCGATGACTGACTTCCAGACCCTTCGTTATGAATCGCGCGACCGCAAGGCTTACATCACGCTTTCGCGTCCTGACCGCCTGAACGCCATTGACGACCGCATGCCGCGTGAAATTCGCGCAGCCGTCGAGCGGGCCGATGCAGATCCGGACGTCCACGTCATCATTCTCGCTGGAGATGGCCCCGCGTTCTGCGCGGGCTATGACCTCAAGAAGTTCGCCGAAGAAGGCAACAGCGAGTGGAACCAGGAAAGCCCCTCGTGGGACGTGATGCGGGACTACCGGGGAATGCGTCGCAATACCGATGACTTCTTCACGCTCTTTCGTTCGTTGACGCCTTCGATCTGCAAGATTCACGGTTACGCCGTCGCGGGCGGCAGCGACATCGCGCTGAGCTGTGATCTGGTGGTCATGGCCGAGGACGCCAAGATCGGCTACATGCCGGCGCGCGTCTGGGGCTGCCCGACGACTGCGATGTGGGTCTACCGCCTCGGAGTCGAGCGTGCCAAGCGGATGCTGTTCACCGGCGACAAGATCGACGGCCGCACCGCCGCGGCATGGGGCCTGGTGCTCGAGGCAGTGCCTGCTGATGAGCTCGATGCTCGTGTCGAAGCGCTTGCCGACCGCATCGCTTCGGTGCCGACCAACCACCTTGCGATGCACAAGCTCATGGTCAATCAGGCCCTCGACAACATGGGCCTGAACTCGACGCAGACGCTGGCAACGCTGTTCGATGGCGTCACCCGCCACTCAGCTGAAGGGCGTTGGTTCAAGGAATTCGCGGAGCAGCGCGGCTTCCACGCTGCGGTCGAGTACCGCGACTCCGGCCGGCCGATGCCCAATGGCGGTGGCCCGATTCCAAAGGAGTGATCATGACGCAATCTTATTGGCCTGCGGACACGTCGCGTCCGATTCTGGATCTTACGGCTGGCGATGCATTGCGCGATGCAGCTCGCGCCGCGCCGAACCGCACCGCATTGGTCGAGGTCGTGCCCAAGGGCACGGCCTCACTGGTCGGCGCCGATGCCACCGACCGTCGCTGGACTTATGCGGAGTTGCTGGCCGAAGCCGAGGATTGCGCCCACTGGTTGCTGGAGAGTTACACTCCGGGTGAGCGGATCTGCATATGGGCACCCAACGTGCCGGAGTGGGTGATTGTGCAGTACGGCGCGGCGTTGGCCGGGCTTGTGCTCGTCACGGCCAATCCGGCGTTACGCGCCGGCGAGTTGCGCTACGTGCTGCGTCAATCGCAGGCCGTCGGGCTGATACATGCGGATCAATTCCGTGGCACCGATATGGCGGGCATCGCGCGTGAAGTCTCCGATGAGGTTCGCGGGACATTCTGCATCGCCAATTGGCAGACAGCGGTGCGGGGGAAGACCCGCTCGGGCACGCTGCCTGTGGTGAAGCCGGGCGATCCTGCTCAGGTTCAATACACGTCGGGGACCACCGGTGAGCCGAAAGGTGCGCTGCTGCACCATCGCGGGCTGGTCACCAATGCCAGCTACGTCGCCGCCCGCGCCGGATTTGATAACGGCGTGTTCGTGAGTCCATTGCCGCTGTTTCACACCGCGGGATCGGGCATGAGCGTACTCGGCTGCGTGACGACGCGCTCGACCTACGTGCTGCCGCTGCTCTTCGATCCGGAGCTTGTGCTGGCTGCGATCGAGCGGGAACGGGGCGATCTGACCCTTGGCGTCCCTACCATGCTGATCGCGCTGCTGGAGCAGCAGCGCAAGAGTAACTACGATCTCTCGTCACTGCGCACCGCGTTGTGCGGCGGGGCTCCGGTGCCGGTCGAGTTGCTGCGGCGTGTCGAGCAGGGTCTCGGTTGCGACCTTACGCCAGTCTATGGCCAGACCGAACTCAGCCCAATCGTGTGCCAGACCTCGCCGAACGATACGCTCGAGGACAAAGCCAACAGTTCGGGCCGGCCGTTGTGGCAGGTTGAGGTCAGGGTCGTTGATACGTCGAGCGGCGAGATTCTTGCCTCCGGTCTCGAAGGAGAGATACAGGCGCGTGGCTACCAAGGCATGATCGGCTATTTCGATATGCCGGAAGCGACGGCGGACACGATTAGTTCTGACGGCTGGGTGCGCACAGGCGATCTCGGGACCATGGATGCTCGCGGATACATCCAGATCACGGGTCGCTTGCGCGACATGATTATCCGCGGCGGAGAAAACGTCTATCCGCGTGAAATCGAAGACGTGCTGTTCGCTCATGCCGCGGTAGCTGATGTTGCCGTATTCGGTATCGCAGACGGTCACTGGGGAGAGGTGATCGGTGCCGCGGTGCGCGCCTCCGATCCGGCAAAGCCGCCGACGGTGTCGGATCTGCAGGCGCACTGCCGTGCAACACTCGCGCCGTTCAAGACGCCCACAGAGTGGTTCATTTGCACGGAGTTTCCGCTCACGGGCTCCGGCAAGGTGCAGAAGTTCAAGCTTCGCGAGCAACTGAAATCCGGAGTGCTGGATCGGCTCGGACGCTGAGGACCTCGGACATTCATCGACAGTCAGCTTGGGCGAATGGCTTCGCGCGCAATACGCGATGCCACGCGCAGCCTCTGCTGCTGAAACAAAAATATAAAGTTTAAACAGGGAGAGATTGTTATGCGTTTGGTTGGTCTTTTTTCGGTAGCCGCCCTTCTTTTGGCGACCGGTAGTGTTGGTGCCCAGACATCCGGCGATGTCATAAAAATTGGAGTTCTGGCGGACCAGAATGGCCTTTACTCATATGTGTCGGGCCGAGGAACCGTCGAAGCGGCCAGGCTTGCGGTAGAAGACGCCGGCGGAAAAGTTCTCGGCAAGCGGATCGAGATCATCACCGGCGACGATCAAAACAAGCCTGATATCGGCGGAGCCATTGCCCGGAAATGGATCGATCAGGAAAACGTGAATGTGATCGTGGCAGGTACCGGATCTGCATCCACAGTTGCGATTCTGAACGTGGTGAAGGACAAGGACCGCACGCTGCTGGTTGCCGGCGCTGGGTCTTCGGATATCACCGGTAAGCTCTGTTCGCCGAACACGACGCAATGGGCCTACGACACCTACGGTGTTGCATCCAGCGTGGCGAGGGCCGTGGTCGAGCAGGGCGGCAAGACCTGGTTCTTTATTGCCGCCGACTATTCGTTCGGCCAGGCGCTGACGCGCGATACGACACGCTTTGTCGAAGCAGGTGGGGGCAAGGTGGTTGGAACTGCGCGGCATCCGCTGGGTTCGACCGACTTCGCGTCCTATCTGATGGCGGCGCGCGCGTCAGGAGCATCCGTTGTCGGGCTGGCCAATGCCGGCGGCGATACCGTCACGGCGGTCAAGCAGGCTCACGAATTCGGCCTTGCGCAAGGAGGACAGCGGCTCGCCGGGCTGCTGCTGTTCGTCAACGATATCCAGGCATTGAGTCTCGATACGGCGCAGCAAACGCTTGGTGCGGCGTCATTCTATCATGATCTTAACGACGACACGAAAGCCTGGACCAAGCGCTACATGGAGCGCTTTCCGGGGAATAACCTGCCCAATATGAACCACGCTGCCGCTTATGCAGCAGTCCGACACTACCTGAAGGCTGTAGAGGCAACGGGAACGGAAGCTGCTACCCAGGTCGGCCAAAAAATGCGCGAGCTTCCCGTCAACGACTTCTACAACAAGGATATCAAGATTCGTCGCGATGGCCGCGTCCTTCACGACATGATGCTGTGGCGGGTAAAGTCGCCTGCGGAATCCAAAGGTCCGCGCGACCTCTTTGCGATCTTGCAATCTCTTCCGGGCGCTCAAGTGTTCCGGCCAGAGAGCGAAGGTGATTGCCCGCTCAACAAATAGCGACCGCGAAGCGGAAGCTCCTCCGGTCCCGCAGTCGTGCCGCGGGACACACCTCTCCGGCCAGATATTCTGGCCGGATTTTTTTGTGTCTGCTAACCTGAGCTTGTCAGGAGATCCGCCGCTATTGGCGGCAGGTTCAACCGATCGCAGCAACACATTCCGCGAACTTCTCAACTGGGGGGATAGAGCAAGGTCCTTCGAGGCCTGGGGTTGGACCGTTTGCTCGCGGTGGGCGGATATCGGCCGCGTCAATGTCCCTGAAATGGCTGAGCTGCGCGCGTGCAGGCCTTCTTGGTTCCCGCCAGTTTAACGACGGATGAGATGAAGAAGGATCAGCCCCTGTTCCGCATTAACCGCGAGCCGTTTTCGCTGAAATTTTCGTCCGGGCATCCTTAGGAGATGATTTTTCCGAACGAGCGTGATTTGATGATCCCGATACCTCTTGCTGCCGCGCGCGCTATAACGCGATGGAGGGACGCCCATGCATTTGGATTCGTCGATTTGGCGATGGTTTGCGCGAGCGGGTGTGCTGGCGATGATCGTGCCGGCAACAGCGCTCGCTCAACAGCCGGCGCCGGCACCTGCGGTCCTCGTGCAGCCAGCCGAAGAACGCTCGCTGGATCGGCAGTTTGAATTCATCGGCCGCGTCTACGCCCCCGAGAAGGTCGATCTCCGCGCGCGCGTACAGGGATTTCTGGGGGCGCGACAATTCAAGGATGGCGATGAGGTCAAGGAAGGGCAAGTATTGTTTCGCATTGAACGCGAGCCGTTCGAAGCCGCGGTCGCGCAACGGGAAGCGCAGCTCGCATCCGCCAAAGCGACACTGGAAAATGCAGAGCTTCAACTGCAGCGCGCACAGGAGCTGATCAAGACCCAGGCTGTGCCGCAGGCGACGCTCGATACCCGCACGACGGAGGTGTCGAAGGCAAGGGCGGGCGTGATGGAAGCACAGGCCGCGTTGCGCGATGCGCAGATCAGCCTGTCCTACACCGATATCAAATCGCCGATCACAGGTCGTGCAGGACGCGCGGCGGTGTCGCCCGGTAATCTTGTCGGTCCCGACTCCGGCGTACTTGCCACGGTCGTAAATGAAGATCCGGTCCAGATTCTGTTTTCCGTGACCCAGCGCCAGTTGCTGGATGCCCGGCGTGACGCGAGTCCAGGCAAGCATTCCGTGCGTGTGCGACTTGCCGACGGCAGCCTGTATAAAGAGAGCGGCCAGATCGACTTTCTCGACGTGCGCGCCGACCCCAAAACCGACGGCCAGCTTATCCGAACCACGCTAAGGAACCCCGATCGAATTCTGACCGACGGGCAGACAGTGCGCGTGGTGATAGAGACGGCGGCCGACAAGAAATCTATCGTGATCCCGCAACCAGCTGTCGCCATCGACCAGACGGGTCCCTACGTTTTCGTTGTCAATCGGGACGATGTTGTCGAGCAAAGGCGGGTCCAGCTCGGCGCCGCACGAGACGGATTGATCGTCGTCAAGGAGGGCGTTGCTGCCGGCGAGCGCGTCATTGTGCAAGGTCAACAGCGTGTGCGGCCCGGCATGAAGGTCACCCCCCAGGTCGAAACGTCGATCCGCGGTTGACGGGAGCCGAACATGATTTCATCGCTGTTCATCCGCCGTCCACGGCTCGCCGTCGTCATTTCCGCGGTCATTTCTATTGCCGGCTTGATTTCGCTGTCCGCGATTCCGGTCGCGCAGTTTCCGGATATCGTTCCGCCGCAAGTGCAAGTCGTTGCGACCTATCCGGGAGCATCTGCCTCGGCGGTCGAGGCCAGCGTGGCGCAGGTGCTCGAGGCGCAAGTCAACGGCGTCGAGCGCATGCTCTATATGAAATCGACGTCCGGAGGCGACGGTAGCTACACGCTCGATGTCAGCTTCGCGGTCGGATCGGATCCGGACCTCAACACAGTCAACGTCACAAACCGGGTCAATCGTGCGCTGGCGTTGCTCCCGGAAGAAGTGAAGCGGATCGGCGTCACGGTCAAGAAGCAGTCATCCGCTCTGCTACAGGTGATCGCGGTGCATTCGCCGAAGGGATCGCGCGATGCGCTCTTTCTCTCCAATTACGCGACCATCAACATGCTCGATCCGCTCAAGCGTGTGCCGGGTGTCGGTGAGGCGAGCCTGTTCGGAAATCTCGATTACTCGATGCGCGTGTGGCTCAATCTCGACCTGATGTCGAGCCTTGGCGTCACAGCCCAGGACGTGATCACGGCGATCCGGTCGCAGAACGTACAAGCCGCTGTTGGACGCGTTGGTGCGGCCCCCTTGACGAAGGATGTGGAGTTTCAGCTCAACATCAACACGCAGGGCCGGCTGACTTCTGTCGAGGAGTTCGAGAACATCATCGTCCGTGCGACCGAGGCTGGCGGTATAGTCCGGGTGAAGGATCTCGCGCGCGTCGAACTCGGCTCCAGGACCGCTGACGCGGAGTCGCGCTACAACGGAAAACCAGCCTCAGGCATTGCGATCTACCAATCCCCCGGCGCCAACGCGATCGCGGTCGCAGCCGGAGTGCGCAAGGTCCTCAAGGATATCGAATCGCGGCTGCCCGAGGACGTCGCCTACGACGTGATGTACGACACGACCGTATTTGTGCAGGCGATGATCAAAAGTGTCCAGCATACGCTGGTCGAGGCATTCATCCTCGTTGCCATTGTCGTGTTCATCTTTCTTGGAAACCTGCGCGCCACGATCATTCCCATCGTGGCGGTGCCGGTTGCTCTGGTCGGAACATTTGCGGTGATGCTGGCGATGGGCTTTTCCGCCAACACCGTTTCGCTGCTCGCGCTGGTGCTGGCCATCGGCATTGTCGTCGACGACGCCATCGTCGTCGTCGAAGCGGTCGAGCACAAGCTGGAGACAGAGCCCGATCTGACGCCGGCCGAAGCGACCGAAAAAGCAATGAACGAAGTGACGGGGCCGATCATCGCGATCACGCTGGTCCTGCTGTCGGTATTCGTGCCGACCGCCTTCATTCCCGGGATCACCGGACAGCTTTACCAGCAGTTTGCCGTCGCTGTGTCGGTATCGATGGTCATTTCAGCGATCAACGCGCTCAGTCTTTCGCCTGCGCTGTGCTCCATCCTGCTCAAGCACAGAGGGCATCCGACGGGCCTGATGGCCCGCTTGCAACGCGGCATCGACAAGAGCCGCAACGGCTATGTCGCGCTGGTAACCCCGCTTGCAAGACGTGCGGTAATCGCGGGCGCGCTTGTGCTCGGCTTTGCGCTCGCCGCTGGCGGCCTCACAAGGATCGTGCCGACCGGCTTTCTGCCGAACGAAGACCAGGGCGCGTTCATGGGCGAGGTTCAGCTTCCGGAAGCCGCCTCTCTCAACCGCACAATCGCCGTTCTGGAAGATGTCGAAAAGATCGTCATGGAGAGCCCGTCCACGCAGAGCGTCTTCTCCGTGGTCGGGTTCAGCCTGCTTGATGGCCTCGCGCTGCCGAACAAGGCGTTGCTGGTCGCTGCACTGAAGCCATTCGACGAGCGCAAGAACAAATCGATGTCGGTCTTTGCAGCGCTCGATGATCTTCAGCAGCGGTTCAAACAGATCGCCGCTGCCAATGTGTTCGTATTCAACCTGCCGCCGATTGCCGGACTGGGAACAGGCTCCGGTTTCGAATTTCAGCTCCAGACGCTCACCGGCTCGGAGCCGCAGGAGCTTGCCGCTGTCGCGCGCGGGCTCGTAAGCGCCGCCAGTGCGAACCCGCAACTCGCCGGCGTGTTCACGACCTATGGGGCTGCGACTCCGCAGGCTTACCTCAATATCGACCGCGAGCGCGCCGAAACGCTGGGTATACCGATCAGCGATATATTCAACGCGCTGCAGACGACGATGGGTGGCACCTACGTCAACGACTTCAACCGTTTCGGCCGCACATGGCAGGTGAACGTTCAGGCCGATGCGCCCGATCGCAAGTCGGTGGAGGATATCTTTCGCGTTCGGCTGCGCAACGCGCAGGGTGATCTTGTGCCACTGCAGGCGGTCGCGGACGTCGAACTCGTGACCGCGCCAGCCTCGATCATCCGGTACAACAATCTGAGATCGGTGACGATCAACGGAGGTCCGGCCCCCGGACATTCCTCGGGTGAGGCGATCTCCGCGATGGAATCCGTTGCCAAAGCGACGTTGCCGGCGGGCTTTACTTATGAATGGACGGGAACGGCCCTGCAGGAAAAGGCAGCAGCGGGTCAAACCGGCTCTGTTCTCGCGCTCGCTGTCTTGTTTGCCTACCTCTTTCTTGTCGCGCTTTACGAGAGCTGGACGATTCCCATCGCCGCCTTGCTTTCCGTCGTGGTCGGCCTCTTCGGCGCGATGCTTGCGCTGTTGTTGTTTCGACTCGACAACAATCTTTATGCGCAGATCGGCATCGTCGTCCTGATTGCGCTCGCGGCCAAAAACGCAATCCTGATCATTGAGTTTGCCATGGAGGAACGCCGCAAAGGAAAACCGATCGTGGAGGCGGCGATCACTGCCGCTGGTCTACGCTTCCGGGCGGTGATGATGACGTCGTTCGCCTTTATCTGCGGTCTGATGCCGCTCGTCTTCGCTTCGGGCGCCGGCGCGGCCACGCAACAGGCGGTCGCAACCGCTGTCTTCGGGGGCATGATCGCCGCGAGTTTTCTCGGTATCTTCGTCATCCCGGGGCTTTATGTGTTGTTCCAGTCGATGCGCGAATGGGTGAAAGGGACCAAGGCAAAGGATGCTCCGGCAACGCCATCCTCCGGAACAGACACAGACGTCGCGCCTCACTAGCAATCGCGACCGTCATGCGTGGTTCGGCCTTTGCCGCCGGCTACGCCCGAAGGGTTTGCTTTAACCCAGAACTCACATGGCGCGGACTGCGTAGTGCCAGCGCCTGTAGGAGCGCTGGTCGTGGGCTGCTTTGACGCGCGATGACTTCCTTGTAGAGTACGCTCAACGTCTGATCGATGCAGGTGTGCATCTCTCGACGTCTTGATTCGCGCAAATGGCTCGGAATAGGGAAATCATTATGACTGCATCGATCGTCGGTTGGGCGCATACGCCATTTGGGAAAATGGACGCGGAAACTGTCGAAAGCCTGATTGTTCGCGTTTCAACAGATGCGTTGGTCGACGCGGGCATCGCGCCTGGTGACGTCGATGAAATCATACTCGGGCATTTCAATGCGGGATTTTCGCCGCAGGATTTTACCGCTGCATTGGTGCTGCAGGCAGACCCCGCGTTACGATTCAAGCCCGCAACACGTGTCGAAAATGCTTGCGCGACCGGATCGGCGGCGGTTCATCAGGCCATCAAGACAATTCGCTCGGGCGCTGCCCGTGTTGTTCTGGTGGTTGGCGTTGAGCAGATGAGCCGAACGCCAGGTCCCGAGGTCGGCCGCAATCTGCTGAGAGCGTCGTATTTGCCCGAAGACGGCGAGATCGCTGGAGGATTTGCGGGCGTATTTGGCAAAATCGCCGAGCAATACTTCCAGCGCTATGGCGATCAGTCCGATGCGTTGGCGATGATCGCCGCGAAAAACCACAAGAACGGCGTAGCCAATCCATATGCCCAGATGCGCAAGGATCTCGGTTTTGAATACTGCCGTTCGGAAGGCGAGAAGAATCCGTTTGTCGCCGGGCCGCTGAAGCGCACCGACTGTTCGCTGGTGTCCGATGGCGCGGCCGCGCTGGTGATGACTGATGCAGAGACTGCGAAGACAATGCGCAAGGCGGTGTCCTTCAAGGCAACAGCGCATGCACAGGATTTTCTGCCGATGTCGAAGCGTAACATCGTCGATTTCGAAGGCTGCTCAGTGGTCTGGGCGCGCGCATTGCAGGCCGCTGGTGTCGGACTTTCGGATCTATCCTTCGTGGAAACCCACGACTGTTTCACAATCGCCGAACTGATCGAGTACGAAGCAATGGGGCTGACGCCGAAGGGGCAGGGCGCGCGCGCGATCAAGGAAGGCTGGACGCAAATTGGCGGCAAGCTGCCAATCAATCCGTCCGGCGGACTGAAGGCAAAGGGCCATCCGATCGGTGCAACCGGAGTGTCCATGCACGTGATGAGCGCGATGCAACTCACCGGCCAGGCGCCCGAGGGAATGCAACTGAAAAACCGTCAGCTTGCGGGCATCTTTAATATGGGCGGCGCGGCGGTCGCGAACTACGTCTCGATTCTTGAGCCCGCGCGCTAAACGGGCTCGTTGCGCGGCAGGTCCAGCGGGTTTCGGCTCGTGACTGGATCCGGAATGGGAGACGCTACCATAGCAATCAACCATCGATAATTGTCGGACAATAAGTAGAGATACTTGATGGTAAGCCGACTTGTCTTCATTGTTTTCGCCAGCTTTTGACCTTGACAGGCTCCTCATTGCTGGATTTAGATATTATTGTACGACAATAATATCGAGGATGCCTTTCGCATGCGCAGCGAACGCGCGAACGATTTGCAGATGAGCGTCCTGAAATCGACCGCAAATCGGGAGCTCTTGGCAACGTCGGATGCTGTTCCAAGCGATTGGGGGGCGCTGGCGCGCTATCTCTCCGCGCAGGGGATGAGCTTCGATCCGACAGCACCGGCGCGCCAATTTGCCGGCGGTCTCGCAAACCGCAATTATCTGCTCACGATCAATGGTCAGCCGACGGTTTTTCGTCGTCCGCCCGATGGCGAGCTTCCTCCGGGCGCCCATGACATGGCCCGTGAGCATCGCATTCTATCGTGCCTGTCTCATGCGCTGTCGTTTGTTCCGAAAAGTCTGCACTACTGCGGTGACAAAGGCGTCATCGGTGTACCGTTCCAGTTGATCGAGTATCGGCCTGGCCTTGTTGTGCGCGGTGCCGACATGTCACTGCTCCAGTCCTGCGCGAACGCTCCTGCGATTTTGAGCGAAACCCTGGTGTCGACCCTGGCTGCGTTGCACGCCGTCGATGCGCGAGCCGTTGGTCTGGAAGATTTGGGTCGCCCTCAAGGATTCGTGGCTCGCGCGATTGCCGGGTGGTCGAAAAGAGGAGCGCTCGTCGCCGGTGATGCCGGCGCGCGCAAGCTTGTCGAGGACATCTCGGGCTGGCTCGCTCGGCAACGCTTTCGCGAGCGGCCACCGACGATCCTTCACTGTGACTTCAAGCTCGATAATCTGATCCTCGATCCGGCGACGCTTGCACCGGTCGCGCTGGTTGACTGGGACATGGGCACGCGGGGAGACCCGCTGTTCGATCTCGCAACGCTTCTGAGCTACTGGGTTGAGCCCGACGATCCAGCCGCCCTGTTGCAACTTAAGCAAATGCCCACGTCGCTGCCGGGGTTCTGGCGCCGCGATGACGTGGCGAAGCGCTATGCCGCGCTGACGGGTATAGATCTCGACGGCCTTCCCGCGATGCGCGTTCTAGCTCTCTTCAAGCTGGGCGTCGTTTTTCTGCAATTGCAC
>JAUSAX010000089.1 GCA_030652315.1 Afipia sp.
AGCGCCCCAAGGTCCCGCACCGGTGCCAGCAACGGACCCACCAGATAACGCGACCGATAGGTGATCTGGCAATCGACCAGCGTCAGCAGCAGATCGAGATCCTCGCCGGTTGCGGCGTCATAAGCGAACTGGCGTGCGAAACGGGCGGTGTTGATCGCGCGCTCCACGCGCCGTCCCACTTCCAGAAAGCGCCAGCCAGCCGCGCGGTTCATGTTCTCCTGCGCGAGACCTGCGAATGTCGCCAGCGATTGCAAAGTCCACTCCGTGGCCTCAAGCAACGCTTCATCGTCCTCGGCTTTCTCCGACAGACGCTCCACCATGCCGGTGATGATATGCCATGCATCCGGCGACAGTCGCTCGCGCAGCGTCCTCGCCGTGCGCTGCGCCGAGCGAACCAGCGACAGTGCAGACCCGAATTTGTCGTGAGCCTGCAACGACTGCGCGGCGGTGGTGGCCAGTTTGGCGCGTGCCGAGGGCGTGGTCGCCCCCCAGGCAACAAGCAGACGCTGAATCCGCTCGATCACCGGCTGCATTGGTGACGGACCTTTGCCGGGCTCTCGCAGCGCGCCACCCAGCGCGCGCACCAGCCGCAGCGTGGCTTCGGCCCGTTCCAGATAGCGGCCTAGCCAGAACAGGTTATCTGCTGCGCGGCTCGGGACCCACCCGGCGATGCGCTTGATACGAACGGAATCGCTCGGCGGCAGCAATGTCGAGGTAGCGACCTCATTCTCGGACACCACCCAGACGTCAGCGGCACGCGCGCCCTCACCCATCGAAACGGCCCGCGCATCCGGCTGATCGGCGATACGGCAGAATCCACCCGGCAGGATGGTCCAGCCGTTCGGTGTCGCGGCCGCAAACACCCGAAGCACGAACGGGCGTGGAGCAATATGTCCGTTGTCCCACACCGGCGTGGTGGAAAGACGAACCATCTCCTGCCCGACATAGTCGATGCCACGCTTGCCGATGGCGTCTACCAATCGCGAGCGCTCATCCCTGGACAGCGAGCCGCCGATAATTGGACCACGCCCCGGAAAGCCGGGGACCGATTGGCCGTAAGCGCCTTCGATCGCCATCTCGTCGAGCCGCGACAGCACTTCCTCGCGCGCCGACTTCTGCCCGCACCACCATGTCGCGATATGTGGCATCTTCAGCTCTTCGCCGAAGAAGCGTTGGCTGAGACTCGGCAGGAATCCAAGCAGCGTTCGCGCCTCCATCACGCCGGATCCGGGCATGTTGGCGACGGCGACACCACCCTTACGGATCACATCGATCAAGCCCGGCACTCCGAGCATGGATCGGGCGTCAAGTTCGATCGGATCGAGAAAGTTCGAATCGACCCGCCGCAACAGCACGTCGAGTCGTTTCAGGCCCGCAACAGTACGGACATGCAGGCGGTCTTCGCTTACTGCGAGATCGTCGCCCTCAACCAGTAAGAAACCGAGATACCGCGCGAGTGTCGCATGTTCAGAATAAGTCTCGCTCGAATTTCCGGGCGTTAGCAAACCGATGCGCGGCTCGTCGCGATCCGCAAGCCCCCGCAAGCTATCGCGGAACGCTTCAAAAAACGGAGCGACGCGTTCGACATTCATCGATGTGTAGAGGTTTGTCAGCGCACGCGACAACACCAGCCGGTTCTCAAGCGCATAGCCCGCGCCGGACGGCGCCTGTGTGCGATCATTCAACACCCACCAGCGTCCGTCGGGGCCACGGCCGATGTCGGCGGCATAGAGATTGAGATACTGGCCGCCGGGTGGCGACACGCCGCAGACGGAGCGCAGATACTCGGCGCTTCCCGCGATAGCCGTGGCCGGCAACGCGCCGTCGGCGATCAACCGGCCCTCGCCATACAGATCGCGCAAGATCAATTCGAACAGTTGAGCCCTCTGCGCGACACCCTCGGAAATCTGCTTCCATTCGGCTTCGTCGATCAGCAGAGGCAGGTGACTGAGCGGCCACATCCGGTCCGCCGCATCCCCCGGCGTCCGGTAGGTGACACCGGCTTCACGCATATGCTGATCGGCTGACGCAAAACGGCGCTCGATCTCGCCCGGCGCAAGCGTGGAAAACGCATCAAAGAACCGCGCCCAGACCTCGCGAGGCTGGCCTTTGGCGTCGAGAAACTCGTCCGGGATTCCAGGGAGCGGCGCATAGCCACGCGTGCAGTCCAGAAGATCTTGCTGCACCCGCCGCGATCCGGTCTCTCCGTTACTCGTATCCGCCATCCCGACTCGCTTTCTGCTTCCGGAGACAATTTCGCCGATTATGGCGGCGGCCTCAATGCGGGAGCGGCGTTCGGAGGTCCAGAGTCAGAGGAAATTCGAGGGTTCTTTCCTCGGAAGGCACGGATATTGGGCCGGGCGAGTGGCCATGGTCCTGAAACCGGGCCAATCGCCGCGCCTCGGCCTCATAGCTGTTGACCGGTTTGGTCTCGTAACTACGCCCGCCAGGGTGAGCGACATGATAGACGCAGCCGCCGAGCGAGCGCCCGTTCCAGGTGTCGAGGATATCGAACGTCAGCGGCGCGTGAACCGGGATGGTCGGGTGAAGCCCGGACGATGGCTGCCAAGCCTTGAAACGCACGCCCGCGATGGCCTCGCCCGAACGCCCGGTGTCCATCAACGGCAGGCGGCGGCCATTGCAAGTGATGACGTGCCGTCCCTGAACAATGCCATTGACCTTGACCTGCAGTCGCTCCACGGAAGAGTCCACATAACGCACCGTACCGCCGCCGGTGCTTTCCTCGCCGAGCACATGCCATGGCTCCAACGCCTGACGCAGTTCCAGCGTCACGCCGCCATGCTGCACGCTGCCGAAAAGCGGGAAGCGGAATTCAAGCTGCGCTTCGAACCATTCAGGTTCGAAATCGTAACCCGCCTCGTTAAGACCTGACAGCACATCCTTGAAGTCCTGCCACAGGAAGTACGGCAGCATGAAGCGATCGTGCAGCGTGGTGCCCCAGCGCACGAACTGGCCATCCTGCGGCTCGCGCCAGAATTTTGCGATCAGCGCGCGGATCACAAGTTGTTGCGCCAGGCTCATGCGCGCATCGGGTGGCATTTCCAGCGCGCGGAATTCAACCAGACCGAGACGGCCCGTCGGACTGTCCGGCGAGTACAGTTTATCGATGCAGATTTCCGCGCGATGGGTGTTGCCGGTGATATCCACCAGCAAATGGCGAAACGTGCGATCGACCAGCCACAGCGGGATCTTTTCTCCCTTCGGTGGAATCTGCGCCATGGCGATCTCAAGTTCATAAAGCGCGTCGTGCCGCGCTTCGTCGATGCGCGGCGCCTGGCTGGTCGGGCCGATGAACATGCCCGAGAACAGGTACGACAGCGACGGATGACGTTGCCAAAACAGCACCACACTCTTGAGCAGGTCAGGCCGCCGCAGGAACGGCGAGTCCGCGGGCGTGCCGCCACCAATTACGACATGATTGCCGCCACCCGTTCCGGTGTGGCGGCCATCGATCAGAAAACGGTTCGCGCCCAAGCGAACATGAGCCGCTTCCTGATAAAGGCCGATGGTCGTATCGGCGATCTCGCGCCAGTTTTTCGCCGGATGAATATTGATCTCGATCACGCCGGGATCAGGCGTGACCTTGATGACCTCGACACGCGGATCGTAAGGCGGCGCATAGCCTTCGACATGAACCTGAAGATTCATGTCTTCGGCTGTCGCCTCGACAACTGCGATCAATTCCAGATAATCGTCGAGTTTCTCGACCGGCGGCATGAACGCGCACAGAATGCCGTCACGAATTTCGATCGACAAGGCCGTTCGGACACCGCCCTTGCCGTCCCCGACCTGCTGTTCCTGGATGAACTGACGCGGAGCGCCGGCCATCTGCGCGCCATCGTCGAAGACGGGAGGGTGCGCGGCCGGCTCGGGCGGTGACGAGCCGCCGTCGAAGACCGGCAGCGGCTCGCGTTCCTCCATCGGATCCTGCTCAACAATATAAGGATAGTCGTCAGGCGGAATCCATTGCAGCGAGTTCATTGGCAGCCGCAGCCCAAGGGGTGAATCGCCCGGCATCAGAAACAGATTTCCCCGCCGCGAACTCCATTTCTCACTGCGCCAACGGCTTGCTGCTTTGGCGTTCCAGCGCTGTACCGGAAGGACAAAGCCACGCGGTACGTTCAGCCCCTGCTGAAACACCTGCGCCATGCGTGATCGTTCTTCCGGGTCGGCCAGTTTTGAATCGCTCGGATCGACGTTGCCGGGAAGGCTGTTCTCCTTCAGCAGCCAGTGCGCCTGATCCTCGTATGCGGGCAGCACGTTGCTCGTATCCACGCCAAGTTTCTCGGCAACATGCGTTGCAAATTTTTCAGCCTGCTCGATCTTCGCCGAACGCGGACCATCCATCGGCGCGATCAGATCAGGATTCCGCCAGATCGGCACGCCATCCTTGCGCCAATAGAGTCCGAATGCCCAACGCGGCAGGCTTTCGCCGGGGTACCATTTACCCTGCCCGTAATGCAGCAATCCTCCCGGCGCGAACCGCGTGCGCAACCGGCGAATGAGGTCGTCAGCGATACCGCGTTTTGTCGGACCGACCGCAGCGGTATTCCACTCGGCGGATTCCAGATCGTCGATGGAAACGAATGTCGGCTCGCCGCCCATCGTCAGGCGCACGTCATCGGCCGCGAGATCGGCATCAACCTTCTCGCCCAGCGTATCGAGACGCCGCCACGAGTCGTCGGAGAACGGCTTGGTGATGCGCGGCGCTTCATTGATGCGCGTCACCTTCATTTCGAAACCGAATTCGACGTTCGCCGAACTGACATTGCCGCTGATCGGCGCCGCCGTGCGGTAGTGCGGCGACGCAGCCACCGGAATGTGCCCCTCGCCCGTCAACATGCCGGATGTCACGTCGAGGCCTATCCACCCTGCGCCCGGCAGATAGACCTCCGCCCATGCGTGCAAATCGGTGAAGTCAGCCTCGACCTCGCGCGGTCCCTGTAGCGGATCGATGTCGGGGCGCAATTGAATGAGATAACCGGAGACAAACCGCGCGGCCAATCCGAGATGGCGCAGTGCCTGTATCAGAAGCCACGCGGAATCGCGGCAAGAACCCGCACCACTTCGCAGCGTTTCCTCGGGCGTCTGGATGCCCGGTTCCATCCGAATGACGTAGTTGATCCTGTCGCGCAGCTTTGCGTTGAGATCGACAAGGAAGTTCACGGTATTGGTTGGCACGCGCGGAATGCTCGCAAGATACTGGGCGAGCAGCGGTGTCACCGGTTCGGTTTTCAAATACGGCGCGAGTTCGTCGGCGAGATCCGGCGGATACAGAAACGGAAACGTCTCCGCAGAAGGCTCTACAAAGAAATCGAACGGATTGACCACCGCCATGTTGGCGATGAAGTCCACTTCGATCTTGAACTCGCGCGTCGGTTCGGGAAACACGAAGCGTGCGAGCCAGTTCCCCTGCGGATCCTGCTGCCAGTTGACGAAATGCGTCTCGGGTAGAATTTTCAGGGAATAACTGGAAACGCGGGTGCGGGAATGCGGCGCCGGCCTCAACCGGATGACCTGGGGCCCAAGGCTGACAGGCTGGTCGTACCTATAATGTGTGACGTGGTGCAGAGCGACGGCAATGGACACGGCGCGACAACCTCGATGGCTCGTTTTTTGAGCAGAACACCTGAACACGCCGCTATCAAGCGCTAACAACGGGCAAGGACTGCCTAACGCATTGGCGAATCGAGGTTTCGTGCCGAAATTCCGAGCGATTTGATCCGAGACGCCAGTGTGGTCGGCTTGATGGCCAGCAGTTCCGCTGCGCCGTCCTTGCCGAAGACCTTGCCGCCGGACGCCTTCAACGCGGCCAGAATGTTATTGCGCTCGTGCTCACGCATTTCATCGTCGGTCATAATGGGCTGCGGCGCACCATTCTTCGGACGCCGTGAGGTCGGTGATAATTCCGCTCCGCCTTGCTGGATCGGCAGATCAATCCGCAGCCGTCCGTTCTGTGCCAGAATGGCGGCGCGTTCGATCACATTCTGCAGCTCGCGGACATTGCCAGGCCAGTCATATTGCATCAGGCGGCGCACATCGCCTTCGGACAATCGCAGATCGGACTTGAACGATTTGCTTTCGCTGGCGAGGAAGTGCTGCGCCAGCTGCGGAATGTCTTCGCGGCGATCGCGCAGCGGCACAGTCTCAACCGGAAACACATTGAGCCGGAAGTAAAGGTCCTCGCGAAAGCGTCCCTGCTTCACTTCCTGTTTCAGTTCGCGATTGGTTGCGGCGATGACGCGGACATTGACGGCGCGGGTGCGTTCCTCGCCGACGCGCTCGAAATGCCCCTCCTGCAACACGCGCAGCAACTTGCCCTGAAGCTCCAGCGGAATTTCGCCGACCTCGTCCAAAAAGAGCGTGCCGCCATCGGCCAGTTCAAACCGTCCGATGCGGTCGCGCAGCGCGCCGGTGAACGCGCCGCGTACATGGCCGAAAAATTCGCTCTCGAACAGTTCGCGCGGAATCGCCGCGCAGTTGACGCGGATCAGCGGACGGTCGCTACGCTGGCTCGCCTCGTGAATGGCCCGCGCGATCAATTCCTTGCCGGTGCCAGATTCACCAGTGATCATTACGGTCGCGTCGGTCGGCGCGACGAGGCTGACCTGCCGTAGCGTCTTCTGCACCGCCGCAGTACGGCCGATGATGCCGCGCGGATTGGTCTCGGTGCGGATTTCCTCTTGCAAATAGGCGTTTTCCTGCTCGAGCCGTTCGCGCAATTGATCGACCTCGGTAAGCGCCGCACGCAGTTTTTCATCGGCCTCGCGACGCTGGCTGACGTCGCGGAAAACGATCACCGCGCCGACCACCACGCCGCGATCGCGAATCGGCGTTGACGTGTACTCAACCCAGACCGGCGTGCCGTCTTTGCGCCAGAACACCTCGTCATCGACCTGGTGCACTGCGCCGTCGCGGAACGCAGCATAGATCGGACAATCCTCGTGCGGATAATGCCGGCCATCGTGATGGGTATGATGGACGGTCGAATGAATGTTGGTCCCGACAAGTTCCTCCGCTGACCAGCCGAGGATGCGTTCGGCCACCGGATTAACGAACGTGGTTTTGCCCTCCGCGTTGACACCGTAGATGCCCTCGCCTGCGGCACGCAGAATGAGCTGGTTTTCGCGTTCGATGTCGCGGAATACCCGTTCGACACGCTGCCAGGCCGCGATGCCGCCGCGCATGTGATCTTCCGCGGTCAGATCGACCAGACGGCGGCGCCGCTGTTCGAGATCATTCATGGCGAGGAGCACAAGCGGCGTCCCGTCCTGCGGGATCAGCGAGCCGGTATATTCCAGCCGCAGCTTGTTTCCGGCCGCATGGCGCGGCGTCAGCGAGGTAGTCCAGAACGAGCCTTTGTCGAACACCGCCTGCGTGAAAACGATCAGCGCAGGCACCTGCCCCACATGCAATGCGCTGATCTTCATTTGCCGCAGCAATGCGCGGTCATATCCCAACAACGTGCAAACGGCCGGATTGGCATCGACGATCCGGTCGCCGTGAGGGTCGAGCAACATCATCGGCTCGGTCGCAAAATCGAACGCCGCGCCCCACAGATCATGGTCCCTTGCCGGCACCGCCGATAATGAAACGTCCATCGAGCCTCGCTACGAAAAATCGTAATTCAATCACGAATATTCGTATATCACGACATTTCGTGACAGACAATGTTACCGCTGCAGCGCAGCCACATTGATAAATCGCGCAAAACGCCCTTGGCATGCCCCTTGCGTAGTGAATGGAAACATCACGCTGGAGGCTTTCATGTCCACCTTTGACAACCCGTTCGATCCCAACCGCCGCCTCTCCTCGTTCGGCTGCGCTTGCGGCCAGCATTCGAGCGACGTCGAGCACGAAGCAGCACTCCAGCTCCAGGCGGTGCCCGCGCAAAACGATGAGCGGCGCTATGAGGGCGTCGTCGCCTCGGCAGTCATGCGTGCGATGTTCCCACAGGACGCCGCGCGCCGCGCGTTCCTGAAGTCTGTCGGCGCGGCAACCGCAGTCGCCGCGGTCTCGCAGTTCTTCCCGCTGAAGACAGCGACCGAGGTCTTCGCTCAAGGCGCCCCGCTCGAGAAGAAGGATCTCAAGGTCGGCTTCATCCCGATCACCTGCGCCACCCCGATCATCATGGCGGCGCCGATGGGCTTCTACGCCAAGAACGGCCTCAACGTCGAAGTCATCAAGACCGCCGGCTGGGCTGTCATCCGCGACAAGACCGTCAACAAGGAATACGACGCCGCGCACATGCTCTCACCAATGCCGCTGGCGCTGACGCTGGGCGCGGGATCGAACCCGGTACCCTACACCATGCCCGCGGTGGAGAACATCAACGGCCAGGCCATCACGCTGGCGCTGAAGCACAAGGACAAGCGCAACCCGAAGGACTGGAAGGGCTTCAAGTTCGCCGTGCCGTTCGACTATTCGATGCACAACTACCTGCTGCGTTACTATCTCGCCGAACACGGCATTGATCCCGACACCGATGTGCAGATCCGCTCGGTGCCGCCGCCGGAAATGGTCGCGAACCTGCGCGCCGATAATATCGACGGTTTCCTCGGTCCAGATCCGATGAACCAGCGTGCCGTCTACGACAATGTCGGCTTCATCCACATCCTGACCAAGGATATCTGGGAAGGCCATCCGTGCTGCGCCTTCGCCGCGTCGAAGGAATTCGTCACCACGATGCCAGGCACCTACGCGGCACTGCTGAAATCGATCATCGACGCCACCGCGTTCGCCCACAAGGCTGAGAACCGCAAACAGATCGCTGAAGCGATCGCACCAGCGAACTATCTCAACCAGCCACAGATCGTGCTGGAGCAGATCCTCACCGGTACATTCGCGGACGGGCTCGGCAACATCGTCACACAACCGAACCGCGTCGATTTCGATCCGTTCCCCTGGCAGTCATTCGCCATCTGGATCATGACCCAGATGAAGCGTTGGGGTCAGATCAAGGGCGATGTGGATTACAAGGCCGTCGCCGAGCAGGTCTACCTTGCGACCGACACCGCGAAGCTGATGAAGGAGGTCGGCCTCACACCGCCAACAACCACCACGAAGAGCTTCTCTGTCATGGGCAAGCCGTTCGATCCGGCCAAGCCTGAAGAGTATCTCAGCAGCTTCAAAATCAAGAAGGCGAGCTGAGCATGTCTTCGTCGCTAAGACTCCGCGCCGCGATCGTCTCGATAGCCATCTTCCTCGCCTTTGTTGGCGCGTGGCACCTTGCCACGCGCAGCACGGGATCGGTCGCGGCGATGAGTCCGGAATACGCCAAACTGATGGGCCTCAACGCCACGCAGGGCAAGTCCGCCATGCCGGGCCCGCTCGATGTCGGCGCGAAGCTCTGGGAGCACATCAAGCGCCCATTCTACGACAACGGGCCGAATGACAAAGGTCTCGGCATCCAGCTCGCCTACTCCATTGCGCGCGTGATGATCGGCTACCTCCTCGCGGTCGCCGTGGCCATCCCGCTCGGCTTTCTGATCGGGATGTCGCCGCTGCTCAGCAAGGCGCTTGATCCGTTCATTCAAATCCTGAAACCGATCTCGCCGCTCGCCTGGATGCCGCTGGCGCTCTACACCATCAAAGATTCCGGCCTCTCGGCGATTTTCGTCATTTTCATCTGCTCGGTTTGGCCGATGCTGATGAACACCGCGTTCGGCGTGTCGGCCGTGCGCAAGGAATGGATCAACGTCGCTCGCACGCTCGAGGTTGGCAACGTGCGCCGCGCCTTCACGGTGATCCTTCCCGCCGCCGCCCCCACAATTCTCACCGGCATGCGCATCTCGATCGGCATCGCCTGGCTCGTAATCGTTGCTGCAGAGATGCTCGTGGGTGGAACTGGCATCGGTTACTTCGTCTGGAACGAATGGAACAACCTGTCGATCACCAACGTCATCATCGCCATCTTTGTTATCGGCCTCGTCGGCATGATCCTCGACCAGATCCTTGCGCGGTTCACGCGCATGGTCACGTTCCCGGAGTAAGGTCATGATCGAAAAATTCATCTCCATTGAAGGTATCGCCAAGCGCTATCCTGCGCAGTTCGGTGGCAACACGACGATATTCGAAGACCTTTGGCTGTCGATGCCTCGGGGCGAGTTCGGCTGCGTGATAGGCCATTCCGGCTGCGGCAAGACCACGGTGCTCAACATCCTTGCCGGACTCGATGAACCAAGCGAAGGCACGGTGATCGTTGATGGCCAAGCCATTGAGGGGACGAGCCTTGATCGCGCGGTGATCTTCCAGAGCCATGCTTTGCTGCCGTGGCGCACGGTGATGGGCAACGTCGCCTACGCCGTCACATCGAAATGGCGCAAATGGGACAAGGCACGGGTTCGCGCCCACGCGCAGAAGTTCATCGACATCGTCGGCCTTACCGGCTCAGAGCATAAGCGTCCGTCGGAACTGTCTGGCGGCATGAAACAGCGCGTCGGTATCGCTCGCGCGCTCTCGATCACGCCGAAGATCATGCTGATGGACGAGCCGTTTTCCGCACTCGACGCGCTGACCCGGGGCACGCTGCAGGATGAAGTCCGGCGCATCTGTCTAGAAACCGGCCAGACCGCGTTCATGATCACCCATGATGTCGATGAGGCAATCTATCTCGCCGACAAGATTTTCCTGATGACAAACGGCCCCGGCGCGGTGCTGGCGGAGGTGCTGGAGAATCCGTTGCCGAAAGACCGCGGTCGCATCGATCTGCACAGGCATCCGCACTACTACGCGCTGCGCAACCACATCATCGATTTTCTGGTGACCCGCAGCAAGACGTTCGTCGAGACCAATAAAGATCATGATCCCCGCAACGTGCCGGTGGTTCGTCCCGGGTTCGCAGAACCCGCGATCGTCAACACAACCGAGTCCTTTCAAATGCCGCAGGCCGGACAGGCCAGCGCGCGATAACCTCGATAACTCAAGGAGACAAAAATGAAGCGATCCGACCTCACCGAAAAGCTGCTCGACATCAAGCGCGAGAACGTCTGGACGTGGTAGCACATTTGCGAGAAGATCGGCGGACACTCGGACGCGTTAATAGTCGGCGCGATTCTCGGCCAGATGAAACTCACCAAGCCCCAGGCATCTAACGCCGCAACGCTGTTCGGCCTCTCGAAAGCTGAAACCGCGATGATCAATGAAATCCCGATGCGCGGTGACGGCACGCAGATGCCGCCAACCGATCCTCTGATCTATCGCTTCTATGAAATGGTCATGGTGAACGGGCCCGCGTGGAAGGCCCTGATTGAAGAAGAATTCGGCGACGGCATCATGTCCGCCATCGATTTCGATTTTACGATGGAACGTGTCGCCAACCCGAAGGGAGATCGCGTCAAGTTCGTGATGACAGGAAAATTCCTGCCATTTAAATACTACGGCGCGACTGGCAACAATATGGAGTACGGCTTCAAAGAAGCTTGACTTACGGCATCAGGCGGATGGCGTCGTTAAAGAAATCCGGACCGCCAAAATTACCAGACTTCAGCGCCATCACGGCCTCGCCCTTGCCCCAGCCGATACAACGTAGGACCGGAACGCCAGCGGCGATTTCCGGTCCCACCAGAAACGCCGGGATGCCAAGGCGATCCACCACGGCACCCGATGTTTCGCCGCCCGCGATAACGAGACGCCGCACGCCAGCGGCGACGAGTCCTTCGCTGATCGCGGCCATCGTCTGCTCGATAGCGTGACCGGCGGCATCGCGCCCATGCTTCGCCTGGATTGCGGAAACCTGATCGGGCGTCGAGCTGCTGGCAATCAGCACCGGTCCCTTACCGATATTCGCGCGCGCCCATTCAAGCGCGCGTTCGGCTTCCCCTCCATCCGCCACGATTTTTTCCGGATCGAGCCGCAGCACCGGCATGGATTTTTCAGCCTGCGTGATCTGCGCCAGCGTTGCCTGCGAGCAGCTTCCGGCGAGACATGCAGCAGGTCCGCCAATCGCCTTGTGATCCATCCCCGATGAAACGGGCTTAACCTGACCTGACGCGACCAGTCCTCGTGCGAGCCCCAGCCCCATTCCCGATGCCCCGACCGACAGCCGATGATCGAGGGCGACCTGACCGATGATCTCAAGCTCGGGATCGAACACCGCATCGATAATGGCAGCGCCAATCCCCTGCTTCGCAAGTTCCGCAAGACGCGCGAGGATCGCGTCAGCGCCCTTCGCGACGGTCGCAAGATCAATGAGCCCGACCCCGGACTTGCTCTGCCGCGCCAGCACGCGCACGAGGTTGGAATCGTGCATCGGATTGAGCGGATGATCCTTCAGCGGGCTTTCGTTGAGCGGGACGCTGCCGACGAACAGATTGCCCTGATAGACCGTGCGCCCTGTTCCGGGAAACGCTGGCGTCACAAGAACGATATCGTCACCGGAGTCCGCGCGCAGTGCATCCATCACCGGGCCGATGTTTCCCGCGTCGGTGGAATCGAATGTCGAACAAATCTTGAAAAGGACATGGGGTGCACCGCGTGCGCGCAGCCATTTGTCGGCCTCGCGCGAACGCGCCACCGCCTGAGACGCCTCGATAGAGCGGCTTTTCAGCGACACCACCACGGCATCGACTTCGGGCAGCGCCAGCGCGTCGTCCGGGACGCCAATGGTCTGCACCGTACGCAGACCGCAACGGGTCAGCATGTTGGCGAGATCGGATGCACCGGTGTAATCATCGGCAATGCAGCCCAGCGCCAGCGTCACGCGCTCGCTCCCGTTTTCGCGGCATACGGCGCGAACCAGCCGAGGCCGTCGACCGTATTTCCCTTTGGTCGATACTCGCAACCAACGAAGCCGTCATAGCCGAGCCGGTCGAGTTCATCGAACAGAAACGGATAGTTCAGTTCCTCTCCTGCCGGCTCATTGCGAGATGGCACGCTGGCGATCTGAATATGTCCAATCATCGGCATCACCTTGCGTAGCGCCATAGTCACGTCGCCGTGGACGATCTGCCGATGATAGATGTCGAACTGCAATTTCAGGTTCGCGATTCTGAGATCATCGATCACGCCCGCTGCGAAATTGAAATCGTTCAGGAAGTATCCAGGAACATCCCTCGGATTGATCGGCTCCAGCATGAGATCGATGTTTTCTTTTGCCAGCGCCTCGGCGGTCCATACCACCGAGCGGCAAAACGCATCGACCGCCTTCGGATCGCTCCGGTTGGCGATACCCGCCATCAAATGCAGCCGTTTGACGCCCGTCGCCTTGGCGTAAGGGAGAGCCTGCTTGACGCTGGCCTGCACATCGGCGAAACGATCCGGCAATGCCGCAAATCCGCGCTCACCCTTGTTCCAATCACCCGGAAACAGGTTGAAGAGTGCTTGCGTCAGCCCGTTGCCGTGGAGCCTCGCGCCCACGTCATCAGGCGAATGCTCGTAGGGAAACAGAAATTCCACCGCTTTGAAGCCGGCCTTCGCCGCCGCGTCGAAGCGATCGAGAAACGGCACTTCATTGAACATCATGCTGAGATTGGCGGCAAAGCGAGGCATCTCGACTCCTGTCGAAGTATAAACTTAGTTCTTCTCACCCGGCAGCTTCGTTCCGGTCACGCGTGCATACATCCGCGCCACCGAGGCATCGTCATCGCGGCCCATACCGGCCGCGGATGTCATCAGAAACATCTGCAAGGCCGCCGCCGATATCGGTACCGGGAACTTCGCGGTTCGCGCCATGTCCTGAATGATGCCGAGATCCTTGACGAAGATGTCGACCGCGCTGCGCGGCGTGTAGTCACCGTCCAGCACATGCGGCATCCGGTTCTCGAACATCCAGGAATTGCCAGCGGATGCCGTGATCACTTCATAAACTTTGCGAATATCGAGCCCCTGCTTCGCCGCGAAGGCGATCGCTTCACTGGCCGCGGCTATGTGCACGCCAGCGAGAAGCTGATTGATCATCTTGAACGCCGCACCTTGCCCCGGTTGATCTCCCAGTTCGTAGAGTTTCGCAGACATCGCGTCGAGCGCGGGCCTTGCCTTGGCGAATGCAGCCTGGCTGCCCGACGCGAGAATGGTCAATTCACCATGCGCGGCTCGCTGCGCGCCTCCGCTAATCGGCGCATCGAGATAGTGCCTGCCACTTCCTTCAAGCTGCCGGGCCAAACGCCGGGCAACATCCGGATCCATGGTGGCGGAGGATATGAAAACCGCGCCTTCCGGCAGTGTTTCGGCCACGCCTTGGGCACCGAACAGAATGGTTTCCGTCTGCGCCGCGTTCACCACCACGCTGATTACGGCATCGGCGTCCTTCGCCACTTCCGCTGGTGACGCAGCGCCCCGTCCGCCCTCGGCAACAAGCCGCGCAGTAACCTCTGGCGCAACATCGCAACCCGTGACATCGAAGCCGGCACGTTTGAGCGACAGCGCCATGCCAAAGCCCATCGATCCGAGACCGATGACTCCGACGCGCCCCATCTTGACGGACATATTTCCTCATTTTGTTGCGTGCTCGTACGTTGGCGTCGAGCGGTTACAGGTTTGGTAGCATGACCCGCAGCGCGTCCAAAATGGCATTTGAGCCACACGCAAAACCGTGAGAAAACGCGACCCGAAAGGCGCCCATGACGGAAACACGGCTTCGCGATCAAATCTGCCAGTTCGGCCGCTCGTTGTTCGAACGAGGCCTTACCCCGGGGTCTTCGGGAAATATCAGCGTCCGCCTTGACGACGGCGGCTGGCTGGTCACGCCGACCAACGCATCACTTGGGTTCCTCGACCCCGCCCGGCTCTCGCGGCTGAATGAATCCGGGCACCTGCTGTCAGGGGATGCGCCGACCAAGGAAATCCCGCTGCATGGGGCGCTTTATGAAACCAGACGTGGCGCAAGGGCTATTGTGCACCTGCACTGTGCGCATTGTGTAGCCGTATCGATGCTCCCCGAGATCGACCCGAAGGCGGCGCTGCCGCCGCTGACGCCCTATTACATAATGCGTTGTGGCGCCACGGCGTTGTTGCCCTACTACCGTCCGGGCGATGCGGCGGTGGCCGATGCGATCCGCGGGCTCGCCGGACAATACTCCTGCGTGCTGCTATCCAATCATGGTCCGGTTGTTTCCGGCGATACGCTCGAAGCTGCCGTCTTCGCCACGGAAGAGCTTGAAGAAACGGCAAAGCTCTATCTGATGACCCGTGGCATGAGCCCGCGTACGCTCACACCAGAGCAGGTCACCGACCTTGCTGCAGCATTTGGTAAATCGAAACCGGATACAACGTCATGACCGTCACCATCTATCACAACCCCGCCTGCGGAACGTCGCGGAACACGCTTGCGATGATCCGGCAGAGCGGCGAAGCGCCAACTGTCATCGAGTATCTAGAGACACCGCCTTCCCGCGACCAACTGGTCTCTCTGATCAAGGCGATGAACATTCCGGTGCGCGCGTTGCTCCGTGAAAAAGGCACACCGTTCGTAGCGCTCGGCCTTTCCGATCCGGCTTTGACCGACGACCAATTGCTGGATGCGATGATGGCGCACCCGATTCTGATCAATCGACCTATCGTCCAGACGCCCAAAGGCGTGCGCCTCTGCCGTCCTTCGGAACTGGTGCTTGAACTACTGCAAAATCCCGTCACCTCGTTTGTCAAAGAGGATGGCGAGATCGTTGGTGTCACACAGCCGTAAACCGCCTTGGTAAAGGCGCACCGGCAGACGTATCGGCCTTCGCGATCGCAAAACTGATCCGCACGTCGTTGGACGTCTCGGCGTAGTCAACGCTCGACCGGCTTATTGTCTCCGCTTTCATTACAAATCACAATCGCGCGATACCATCGCGGCGAATTGCTGCGTCGCCATAAAACGTTTCTGCGGCGGTTCACCTTGCGTAACGGCGATGACGCGATAGGCTCTCGCCCGTAAAACGCCAAAAATCAGACCCTACCGGGAGGATAATCATGTTTTACGCTTTCAGAGATCAAGCCCTCACTTCAGTCGCTGCTGCTGCGTTTCTTTGCGCATCAGCAATTTCAGCATCGGCTCAAGCCCCGAACAACAATCTGGACAAGCTCGGCAATTTCCAGAAGACAGGCATCACTGAAATTCCGACCGTGCCGCAAACAGGCCGCAAGGTCGATGCGATCAAGACCAATCTCGCCAAGATCAAACTGCCGCCAGGCTTCAAGATCAGTCTTTATGCGCTCGTTCCCGATGCGCGGCATATCGCCGTCGGACCGCAAGGCGTCGTGACGTTCGTCGGCACACGAAAGAGCAAAGTCTACGCGGTCACCGACCGCGGCAAGGCTGGTTTCGCGGAGGAAGTGAAGGAGTTCGCGCCGTCCGTCAGTTTCACCATTCCGAACGGCGTCTGCTTCTCAAAGGATGGTTTCCTCTTCGTCGCCGAGCAGAACCGCATCCTTAACTTCCCTGCCGCTGAGTTCTTCTATGAAAGCCCGGATATCGCGGTCGCCGTGGTCGTCCCGCAGGGTGAGTTGATCCCCAAGGACGATGAAAGCTTCAATCACACCGCTCGTGTCTGCCGCGTCGGCGCCGACAACAAGATCTATGTGACACTTGGACAGCCGTTCAACGTGCCGGCGAAGGACAAACTCGAAGGCTATGCGAAACATGGTATCGGCGGCATCATCCGCGTCGATCAGGACGGCAAAAACAAGGAGGTTTACGCCCAAGGCGTCCGTAATTCAGTCGGCATGGATTTCAACCCGAAGAATAACCAGCTCTGGTTTACGGACAATCAAGTCGATGGCATGGGTGACAATATTCCACCCGGCGAGCTGAACCGTGCGACCCAGATCGGACAGAACTTCGGCTTCCCCTATTTCGGCGGCGGCAAGGTCCGCACCGTTGAATACAAGGCCGATACCCCGCCGGCCAACGTCGTGTATCCGGAAGTCGAGATGGACGCTCACGCCGCCGATCTCGGCATGACGTTCTATAATGGCAAATCGTTCCCGGCGAAGTATCGCGGCGGCATTTTCTCAGCCCAGCATGGATCGTGGAACCGCACCGATCCGGTCGGCGCACGGGTGATGTTCACATCGCTCAAAGCCGACGGTAGCGCGGACAAGACAGAAGTCTTCGCATCCGGTTGGTTGACGGCGGACGGCGAATACACGGGACGGCCGGTCGACATCGCAACTCTGCGTGACGGCTCGATCCTGGTGTCCGACGATCTGGCCGGCGCGCTCTATAGGATTACCTACGACAGTAAGTAAGCACTGCGTGTAAAGTACACCCTCCGCGAAAAGGGCCAGACCTTTTCGCGGAGGCGCTTCACAGGAAGTCATTACGTGACGACGCAAAAGCGGAAGCAAGAAAAATGAACGTGCGCGCACTTGTCAGCCTGCTTGTCTTGAGCGTGATGGTTTCCTCTGGCAGCACGGCCCAAGCGGCCGACGCCAAGGCCGGACGCAAAAAGGCTCAGATGTGCTCAGCCTGTCACGGCATCGACGGCATTTCCAAAATGCCAATGGCACCCAACATCGCCGGATCGCCCGCGATGTATCTGGAAAAGCAGATGAAGGCCTTCCGCTCCGAGGAGCGCAAGGACGAAACCATGAATGTGGTTGCCAAGCCGCTGTCCGATGCGGACATCGCCGATCTCTCCGCCTGGTATTCGGGGCTGACGGTTGACGTCATACTTCCAAACTGAAATTCGTGCGAAACGCTCAGCACAAGCGAGCGATGTCCTCAGCCAGATCGACGCTCAAAAACCTCCGCTGCATCGCGGTTATGCGCGTGACAGTCCGTCGATAGCCTCGATAACTGCATCTCTCACACCGGGGTCATACAGCGAATGACCAGCAGCCTCGACCATTCGCAAGGTTGCGTCCGGCCAGACCTTCAACAATGCGTGCGCTGTCGAAGGCGGGCAAAGCAGATCGTAACGCCCCTGCACGATCGTGCCGGGAATCCCTTTTAACTGTCCGGCATTTTCCAGAAGTTGTCCGGGTTTCAGGAAGCAACCGTTCTGGAAGTAATGCGCCTCCATGAACGGCGTCGATGGAAGCCCGCGCGTAGCGTCGTTCACCGAAGCAAGATCAAGCCGAGTCTTCGCGGGCTTATGCTCCGACAGGATGCGCTCGGTGTCGTGCCATGCACGAGACGCGGGCCCGTGGAGAGCAGGATCGTTATCAAGAATGCGCTGCCAGTAGGCCTCGAGCGACCGCGCGCGTTCCTCCGGGGGAAGCAGACTGAGAAAATCATCGTACAAACCCGGATAGAGACAGGGCAGCCGGTCGAGAAACGCCCCCTCCAATTCCTCTCGCGTCCCGAGAAACGTCGCGCGTAGAACAATGCCGCTAACGCATTGCGGATAAGCCTGCGCGTAGGCGAGCGCCAGCGTCGCGCCCCATGAGCCGCCGACAACGAGCCATCGCTCGAACCCGAGGCTTTCGCGAATGGCTTCCATGTCAGCAATCAGATGCGGCAGCGTATTGGCTTCACGCGATCCCTTGGCACGGCTTCTGCCCGCGCCGCGCTGATCGAACAGCACCGCGTGAAACCTCTGTGGGTCGAACAATCGCCGATGATCGGGTTGGCAGCCGCTGCCGGGACCGCCATGGAGGTAAACCGCAGGAATGCCGTCTGCACGACCAACCGTCTCAACATAGATCTCATGGCCGTCGCCGACCGACATGTACTGCACAGAGAGCGGCGCAAAGCGATCTGCTCGCTTGCCCGAGGTTGCGATGTCGGTGGCGTCAGGCCCCATGTGAATCAGCCTCGAGCGTGCCACCGGCGAAATTGCGATAGATGAATCGGCTGTTGTCGCCGGCCGCCTCGCTCATCGCTGTCTTGAAGATCTGCTCATGCGCAGGCGAGAGCGCGCAGGCCGGATCGGTATTGCCAGCATTCCCGGTCAGCGCGAACGCCTGGCACCGGCAGCCGCCATAATCGACCTCCTTGTACTCGCAGCTCTGACACGGCTCCGGCATCCAGCCGGTGCCGCGATAGCGATTGAATGCTTCCGAATTCTGCCAGATCCACGCGATCGGATGATCCCGCACCGACTCGAATTCCAGACCCGTAATCGTTTCGGCGGCGTGACACGGCAGAATCTTGCCCGACGGCGATATATTGAAGAACTGCCTTCCCCAGCCGCCCATACATTTTTTCGGACGCAGCGCATAGTAATCCGGCACGACGTAGTCGATGGCGAGAATGCCCTTCAGCCGCGCCTCCGCCTCTTCGACGATGCGGGAGGTCTCGTCGATCTGATCCATCGTGGGCATCAGCGCCGCGCGGTTCTTCAGCGCCCAGCCGTAATACTGGACATTGGCCACTTCGAGCCGATCGGCATCGAGATCGACAGCCATCTGAATGATGTCCGCGAGCTGAAACAGGTTCTGGCGGTGCATCACCGCGTTTACCGTCAGCGGCAGACCAAGCTCACGGGCCCAGCCCGCAGCCTCGATCTTCTTCGCATGGGCGTCCTTCAATCCGGCGACGCGGTCGGCAACACCCTGCTCACTGCCCTGAAAACTGATCTGGATGTGACAAAGCCCGGCATCGGCCAAAGCGGCAAGTTTGTCCTTCGTGAGCAGCACGGCGGACGTAATGAGGTTTGAATACAGTCCAACATCTGTGGCGTGCTGAATGATCTCAACAAGATCCTTGCGCGCCGTGGGCTCACCGCCGGAAAAATGAATCTGGAGCACGCCGATTTCGGCGAGTTCGCTCAGCACGCGCTTCCACTCGGCTGTCGATAGCTCCGCGCTTCCGCGTTCAAGCTCCAGCGGGTTCGAGCAATAGGGGCATTGCAGCGGACAGCGATGCGTGAGTTCCGCAAGGACCGCCAGCGGAATGCCGAAGGTTTCCGCCTGCGACTTGCGCGCCTCCAGCACCGCCAATCCATCGGCTGGATCGGCGCGAACAGGAGAAGCATCGGTCAGCGTCGGACTCATGGCTTGGTGTCCTGTACCTCCGCGAGAAAACCCTTCTCGGCGAGATCCCGCAGCATGGCGATGACATCGGCACTGATTATCCCGCGATCGGCGGCATACTTGGCGGCGAGCATGTCGATGATCTGATCGACATTGCGGACGCCATCGCAGAGCTGCAGAATCTCCACCGCGATCTCGTCCGGCGCAAGCACCCTCTCAGGCACCAGAATAACCCAAACCTGCCGTGCTTCGTCGAATTTCAGTTTGGCATGCCGCGCCAGAACGAGGCGACTTCCTTCAGTTATGTCGATCCGACGATTTCGCAATGCCATCAGCCCTTCTCCGGCACAAAAGCGCCCGGCGGAACGTGGCCGTCGACATAGGCGTGATAGAGCGCGTCGAGTTGAACCCAGAGCACGTTGGTCTTGAAGATCAGCGCATTGCACACAGCTTCGCGCTCTTCCGGAGTTTTCGCATGTTTCTTGACGAAATCGAGGGCGAAACTGGCGTCACGCGGTGCCTGCTCCATGCGACGTTTGAAATAGCTCATGATGTTCGGGTTGATGAAGTCGTAATGCGCCAGCATCCCCGAAATGCGCTCTTCGTGCAGGTTCGGCGCAAACAGCTCGGTCAAAGACGACGCGATGGCCTCCAGCGGCGTCCGGTCGCGGACGAAATGGACGTAGGCATCCACGGCAAAGCGCGTTGCCGGAAGAATTCCCTCGGCGGATTCGACGTAGGCGCTGTCGAGACCTAGCCCCTCGGTCAGCTTCAGCCAGCGTTCAATTCCACCCTCGGTGTCCACATCGCCGTCGTGATCTTCGATGCGGTGCCGCCACTCCAGCCGGATACTGCGATCGCGAAACCGCGAAATCACCACCGCATCCTTGATCGGAATAGAACTCTGATAATAGTAGCGATTAAGCGCCCAGGCCTGCACCTGCCCTTTGTTGAGCTTGCCGCCATGCAGCAACCGGTGGAACGGATGCAGGTTGTGATAACGCGTGGCGCCGATGCCTCGAAGCGCCGTCTCAAGTTCGTCCGGCGTCGCAAGCGGCGTTCCGGTCTTCAATGCAAACACGCTCGTCGCGATCAAATGGTGATCTCCACTCCGTCCGAAGGAATTTGCCAGCCCGCGCGCTCGGCCGCCTGACGTTCGGCAGAGCCCGGAAGCAGAACCGGATTCGAATTATTGATATGCAGGAAAATCTTGCGGGCAATGCCGAGGTCCGCAAACGCGGCTATCGCGCCGTCCTCGCCGGACATCGCCATGTGGCCCATTCGCTGCCCCGTCTTGGTGCCAAGCCCTGCAGCAATCAGTTCATCGTCGCGCCACAGCGTCCCATCGAAGAAAATCAGTGGGGCCCCGTGAAGGCGTTGCTTCAGCTCAGGGGTCAGCGCAGCGCAGGCAGCGAGGAAATACAGGTGCTCCCCGCTTTGTTTGTCGGAAATCCGCAGACCCAGTGTATCCCCGGAGTCGTCGGTGCCGCTTTCGCCTTCAAGATACCACGCCCGCTTCCCCGGCACGGCGAATGGAAGAACCTCGAGGCCAGAGAGAGAGCCGTCGGAAAGTTTCGGTTCAAACGCCACGTCAAACTCAATCGGCTCGCGCCGCACGCGCTTCTCGTCGAGCACGTTGAAGATACTGTTCGACTTGAGAATGGAGAGTACCCGCTGATGAGCATAGATCGTGAACGGCCATCCCTCACGGAGTGACAGCAGCCCGGCCACGGCGTCCACCTCGCCGTTGGTCAGAATGACGCCGGCAACGGGACTGTGCCGTAACTGACCTGCCTTTGGATGAAGCTGCGGCGTCGCGATCACCTGCTGGCGCAGGTCCGGCGAGGCATTCACCAGAAACCAGTGTTCCTCGTCTGCGCTAACGGCGATGGAAGCCTGTGTCGCGCGCAGTTCCGGACGCCCATCGCGCGCGGTCCGGCAGATCTCACAATTGCAGTTCCATTGAGGAACGCCGCCGCCCGCCGCAGCCCCAAGAACGACGACGCGCATGAGATTCCGCCCTCGATTCAATGACAGGATTAGTGATGGCAGAATTCAACGTCACAGACGCCAACAACCCGGCCTCGCGCAGGAACACCTCTTCCTTCGAGGAATTCCTGGCGCAAACCGGATCGCTTCATTGCGAGCCTGATGGCGGGATGCGGTCTATTTTCGGGCCGCGCAGGCGTACATATTGATTTCCATGCCCACTGGCACTTCGACGATCCTTGGGGTCTTCCAGGCCATTTTGGTCTCCTTGCCCATTAGGGGGACGAGATTCTGCATCCTCGTCAACGGCAAAGCTAACATGGAGTTTCCGAACCGTGCCATCGAATTTGAGATGCGAGTGGCACAAGTTTGTGACCTAGTCGGCGATGTGTGCATCGCACCAACGCTCGATCCCTTTCTCGCGGCGATGCACAAAAAACTCCGCCTTTGCGAAAAAGCACTTTACGCCGATACCTGTCACTCTCAACCTGTGGTCAATAACGACGCCACAACGGCGCGATTCTTCACAACAGCATGGGTCGCTACAGCCTTCCGAGCCGAAGGACGGAGGACTCTGTAGTGAAAGGGAGGGAATCCACGTTGAGCTTGCCCCGCGCACGCATCAAAATGTCCGATGCAGATATCGTCAGCCGGTTCGAACGGCTCGGCTACAAACTCGCCATCGATCAGATCGCCTTCACATCGGAAAGCGTCGAGGATTTCTACGACGCACGGGAAACACTTTGGACAGGTGTAGGTACGGTAAAGATCTACGAGGAAGGCGGATTGCTGCTTGTTGAAAAAGCACAGCCGCGCGCAGGCCAGCCCTCGCGCGACATAGCGGTCATCAGCCTCGGACATGCGCGTGCTGTGATGGGCGTCCTCAAACCGGACAAGTCAGCGGAGTTGCCGCGGTATGCCGGGCGAATGGAATTACCCGAACGCTAGAACGGATCACCTTCGCGCACCAATCGACGGCTCTCAGCCTGACGCTATTCGGCCTTGGCAAATCGATCGTCGAGCGCATAGCCCGCGCCGCGAACGGTGCGGATCGGATCGGATTCTCGCCCGGGATTCAGAAGCTTCCGCAGTCGCCCGATGTGAACGTCCACGGTACGCTCATCGATATAGATGTCGCGCCCCCATACGCCGTCGAGCAACTGCTCGCGGCTAAACACACGTCCCGGGTGCTCAAGGAAGAACTCCAGCAGCCGATATTCGGTCGGTCCGAGATCGATCGGGCGACCCGAGCGCGCAACCCGGCGTCTGTCCCGATCCAGTTCGATGTCGCCGAACGCTAGAACAGTGGCAAGACGCTCGGGACTGGCACGACGCAAAAGACCCTTCACGCGTGCAAGCAGTTCCGGCACCGAGAACGGCTTCACGATGTAATCGTCCGCACCGGTTGCAAGTCCCCTCACCCGTTCGCTTTCCTCGCCGCGCGCGGTCAGCATGATGATTGGAACCTGCTTGGTCTCGGGCCGCGCACGGAGCCTGCGGCACAACTCAATCCCGGACAGACCGGGAAGCATCCAGTCAAGAACGATAAGATCTGGAACGTGTTCCTTGAGCCGCGTATCCGCGTCGTCGCCACGTGCGACCGTTTCGACGTCGTAGCCCTCGGCATCAAGGTTGTAGCGAAGCAGCGTTGTCAACGCTTCTTCGTCCTCGACCACAAGAATTCGGGCGCTCATGCTCGATCCTTCAATTGAGACACATTAGTTTCCGGACGCTGCGGTTGCAAAGTTCGTCATATCGCCCTTTGGGCGCTGATCGATCATCTGCTGACCTTCGATCATATAGAACACCGTCTCGGCGATATTGGTCGCGTGATCGCCAATCCGTTCGATGTTCTTGGCGCAAAACATCAGATGGATACAGAAGCCGATGTTGCGCGGGTCTTCCATCATGTAGGTCAGGAGTTCGCGGAACAGCGAGGTGCAAATCGCATCGACCTCCTCGTCACCCTTCCAGACCACCATGGCGGCGGGAAGATCATGCGCCGCGTAGGCGTCGAGTACAGATTTCACCTGCGACTGCACAAGATCGGTCATGTGCTCCAGGCCGCGGATCAATTTCAGCGGATGAAAATCACTATCGAGCGCCGCAACGCGCTTACCTATATTCTTGGACAGGTCGCCAATGCGCTCAAGGTCGGTCGCGACACGCATTGAGCTGACGATCTCACGCAAGTCGACCGCCATCGGCTGACGGCGCGCGATCGTCAGAACTGCCCGCTCCTCGATCAGATGCTGCAGCTTGTCGATGTCGAGGTCTGCGGCGACGACACGCTTGCCAAGCGCAACGTCGCGTCGGATCAAGGCATCGACGGAATCGACGATCTGCCGTTCGGCCAAGCCGCCCATCTCGGCCACCAGCCGATTGAGCTCCTGAAGATCGTCATCGAACGCCTTAGCGGTATGATCTGAACCCATGATATTTCTCTCCCGCAAAATGCGCGTCAGCCGAAGCGGCCGGTGATGTAGTCTTGCGTGCGCCGATCGGTCGGCGAGGTGAAAATCTTGTTGGTGTCGTCGAACTCGATCAGTTCGCCGAGATACATGAACGCGGTCTTGTCCGATACACGCGCCGCCTGCTGCATATTATGCGTCACGATGGCGATCGTGTAGTCTTCCTTCAGTTCCTGGATCAGCTCCTCGATCTTAGCGGTCGAGATCGGATCGAGCGCCGAGCAAGGCTCATCAAACAGGATCACCTCAGGACGAACCGCAACGGTGCGCGCGATGCACAGGCGTTGCTGCTGGCCGCCCGACAGGCTGAGACCGCTGGCGTTCAGCTTGTCCTTGACTTCATTCCACAACGCCCCGCCCTTCAGCGCGGCTTCTACGCGGCCGTCCATTTCCGACTTCGAGATCTTCTCATAGAGCCTGATGCCAAACGCGATGTTCTCATAGATCGTCATCGGAAACGGTGTCGGCTTCTGGAACACCATTCCGATCCGGGCGCGCAACAGGTTGAGATCGATTTTCGGATCGAGAATGTTGGTCGAATCCAGCATGAGCTGTCCGACTGCGCGCTGGCCTGGATAGAGATCATACATCCGGTTGAAGACGCGCAGTAACGTCGACTTGCCGCAGCCCGACGGACCGATGAACGCGGTGACGCGGTTCTCGCCGAGAGTGATGTTGATGTTCTTCAGGGCGTGGTGTTCGCCGTAGTAGAAATTCAGGTCACGCGCTGTCACCTTGGCACGCGGTTCGACATGGCCTGCCATTCCCGACACATGCCCGCGCGGAAGATCAACACTCACTGAAAGCTGCTCGCTCATTTCGATGTCCTCTCGGCGCTAAGAATGCGTGCGCCAATGTTAAGGGCAAGTACGGTCAAGGTGATAAGCAGCGCCCCGCTCCATGCGAGCTGCTTCCAGTACTCGTAGGGGCTCTGGACGAAGTTGTTGATGGTCACCGGCAGGTTGGCCATGGTCTTGGTAAGGTCGAGACTGAAGAACTGGTTGCTGAGCGCGGTGAACAGCAACGGTGCGGTTTCACCGGCGACACGTGCTGTTGCCAGCAACACGCCGGTGATAAGGCCCGAGCGCGCAGCACGATAGGCGATGCGCTTGATGACCAGCGAGCGCGGCAAGCCGAGTGCAGACGCAGCCTCGCGCAGAGGGTTGGGGACAAGGCCGAGCATGTCTTCGGTGGTGCGCACCACCACTGGAATAACGATGACCGCCAGCGCCAGTGTGCCTGCAAGTGCCGAGAACCCACCCATCGGCACAACGACTGCACCGTAGACAAACAAGCCGATGATAATCGATGGCGCACTCAACAGGATGTCGTTGATAAAGCGGATCACCGACGTCAACCTGTCGTGCTTGCCGTATTCAGCAAGATAGGTGCCGGCGAACAGTCCAACCGGCGCACCGATGCCGACACCCAGCACCGTCATGATGATCGAACCAACGATAGCATTGAGCAATCCGCCGTCGGTGGAGCCCGGCGGCGGAGTATTCTCGGTGAAGATACTAAGGTTCAGGCCCGCAAGGCCGTTGTAGAACAGCGTGAACAGGATCAGCGCAAGCCAGGTGACGCCGAACAACGCAGCGCCGAGACACAGAAATCGAATCACAATGTCCGAGCGGCGGCGGGAGGCATAAATCGGATTCATGGCTCAGTTCCCCGCCTTCTTCTCAAGGCGCATCAGCATCAGCCGCGCTGACGCCAGCACGAAGAATGTGAGCACGAACAGCAGCAGACCGAGCAGGATGAGGCCCGACTGGTGCAGACCATCGCTTTCTGCAAATTCGCTGGCGATAGCTGCTGAAATTGTCGTGCCGGGTGCAAAGACTGAGGTGGATATCCTGAACGAGTTTCCGATGATGAAGGTGACGGCCATCGTCTCGCCGAGCGCGCGGCCGAGCGCCAGCATGATGCCGCCGATCACACCCACCCGCGTATAGGGAATGACGACGTTACGGACGACTTCCCACGTCGTACAACCAACGCCGTAGGCTGCTTCCTTCAAGACCGGCGGAACCGTCTTGAACACATCGACCGAAATCGAGGTGATGAAAGGCAGCACCATGATCGCGAGGATCAGTGCAGCATTGAACAGGCTGAGATACGACGGCGGGCCCGCGAAAATGGCGCCGAGAATGGGCACGCCATCGAATATCTTGATCATGAAGGGCTGAAAGGTGTTCGCCAGGAACGGGCCGAGCACGAAGAAACCCCACATGCCGTAGATGATCGACGGAACGCCGGCGAGCAGTTCGACCGCCATTCCGATTGGGCGGCGCAGCCATTGTGGACACAACTCAGTGAGGAAGATCGCGATGCCGATCCCGATGGGAATGGCGATCATCATCGCGATCACCGATGTTACCAGCGTGCCGTAGATCGGGCCAAGCGCACCGAGCACCGGTGGATCCGCGGACGGCGCCCAGCGCTGCGTCCACAGGAACGCGAACCCATATTCCTTCATCGCAGGCCATGCGCCCGCGATCAGGGAGAGAATGATGCCGCCGAGAATGAGAAGAACCGCGAGCGCACAGGCCCGGGTGGTCCAGTAGAATGCTTTGTCCCCGAACTTGAATGCGCTCAGAGCTTTCGCGCGATCGTATGGTCCGGCTTCGTCTATGGAGGTGCTCTGAACGGCCATCTCTGCCACGCTCGTCCCCTGTCCCATTCACTCTAATTGAAGTCTGCCGGCCGCACACGTCTCGATTGGCGCCCGGGCCGTCAAAGGAACCGGAGGAGAGGCAGGCCTCTCCTCCGGAACACTTGCTTAACTCTTGATGTCGGCTGACCAGGTCTTTTCGATCAGCTTGACCACCGGCTCAGGCATCGGAATGTAATCGAGATCCTCAGCCATCTTGTCGCCCTTCTCGAACGACCATTTGAAGAACTTGATCGCTTCCGCGGACGCGGCTTTGTCGACCGGAACCTTGTGCATCAGGATGAAGGTTGCGGCAGTGATCGGCCACGAGGATTCACCCGGCTGGTCGGTCAGGATCACGTAGTAACCGGGAGCCTTGGCCCAATCGGCGTTGGACGCTGCGGCCTGGAACGTCGCCACGGTCGGCTGGACGGTCTTGCCGGCCTTGTTGGTCATCGCCGCATAGGTCAGCTTGTTCTGCTTGGCATAAGCGTACTCGACATAACCGATCGAGTTCTTGGTCTGGCCGACGTTGCCTGCAACGCCTTCGTTGCCCTTGGCGCCGACGCCGGTGGGCCATTCAACAGCCGTCCCCAGGCCGACCTTGGCCTTCCACTCAGCGTTAACCTTCGACAGGTAGTCGGTGAAGTTGAAGGTCGTTCCCGAACCGTCCGAGCGGCGCACCACAGTGATGGCGTCGGTCGGCAGGGTGAGCTTCGGGTTCAGCTTGGCAATGGCTGGATCGTTCCACTTGGTAATCTTGCCGAGATAGATGTCGCCGAGCAGTTCGCCGGAGAGCACCAGTTCGCCCGGCTTGATGCCTTGTAGGTTCACAACAGGCACGATCGCGCCCATCACCATCGGCCACTGAATGAGGCCATCCTTCTCGAGCTGTTCAGCCTTGAGCGGCGCGTCGGTCGCGCCGAAGGTCACGGTCTTGGCCTGGATCTGCTTGATGCCGGCGCCGGAACCGATCGACTGGTAGTTCAGGCCATTGCCGGTCTCCTTCTTGTAGGCGTCAGCCCATTTCGAATAGACGGGGAACGGGAACGTCGCACCCGCACCGGTGATGTCGGCGGCGAAGGCCGAGGTCGATGCGGCGACAAGGCCAGCAGCGACGGCTGTTTTGACGAAATTCACTGGGTCTCTCCATCGTGTGAGCGGGTGCACAATCATCGGAGATTGCTTCCCGAGGCCGTCTCTTTAGAGGTCCGGCATAGAGCTTTTATGGAGGTTGGATGACAGTCGTGTGACACCCTGTGACAGCACAGGATACCGCTAAAGACCTTCGACTATCGCATTGAAATAGCTGATATAATTCAACTTTCGCTCAAAGCTTCATCTTGTGAGCGGAAAGGAATTTTTAACAACTGTGTACGGCGCGCGCGAGGTGCGTTTTCCCCCGGCTCCCGCGTGATATCGCAGCGATCTAGTGGAATCGAAGGTGAGAAGCACGCTGTCCGCGGAATACTCCTGCGGCGCGTCCGCGAGCATCCTGCCACGAATTCGCCCAGGTGGCAGGGTGAGCCCCAAGTTACGCGAACGGCCGTGTTATTTGCCCCGTGGCATCCACTCGTAAGAATGACGAAGGTCGCAACCGTGCCTTGCAGCGTGAGGCGATGGCCTCCTACCTACTCCGCCGCGGTGCGAAGCTCAGCGCGCTCCACCTTCACCGCGCAGAACTTAAACTCCGGAATTTTTCCATACGGGTCCAGCGCCGGGTTAGTCAGCAGGTTCGCGGCTGCCTCGGCGTAACAGAACGGCATGAACACCATGTTCTCGGGTACGTCGCGATCCGAACGGACCTTGACCTCGATGGCGCCGCGGCGCGTCTCCAGCCGAACGAAATCGCCCGGCCAGATATTGATCCTGCGCATGTCCTTCGGCGACATGAACGCCGTCGCCTCCGGCTCGATGCTGTCGAGCACTTCAGACCGGCGCGTCATCGAACCCGTGTGCCAGTGTTCAAGCACGCGGCCAGTCGAAAGCACCATCGGGTATTCATCGTCGGGAATCTCGTCCGGCGCCGTGACGCGTGCCGGCACGATCTTGCCGCGGCCGCTTTCGGTCGGGAACCCGGTGGTGAAAATGATCTCGTTACCGGGCTTGAACGGATCGTCGACCGGATAAGTCACTGCACCTTCGCGCTCGAGCCGTTCCCACGTGATGTTTTTCAGCGACGGCATAAGCTGCGTCATCTCGGTGAACACATCGGCAGGACCGCTGTAATTCCAGTCGAGCCCCATTCGCTTTGCGATTTCCTGAATGATCCAAAGATCCTGACGGGCATCCCCGGGCGGCTTGATCACCTGACGCGCGATCTGCACGCGACGATCGGTGTTGGTGAACGAGCCTTCCTTCTCGGCGAAAGCCGATGCCGGCAATATCACGTCGGCGTGGAACGCTGTCTCAGTTACAAACAAATCCTGCACCACCAGATGCTCAAGCATGGCTAGCGCCTGACGGGCGTGCTGCAAATCAGGATCTGACATCGCTGGGTTTTCCCCCTCAATGTACATGCCGGTAATATCACCTGCATGGATTGCATCCATGATCTCTACAACAGTCAATCCTCGGACCGGATCGATCTCCTGATGCCAGAGTTGCTCGAACGGCTGACGCAAGTCGACACGACCCACAGGTTGATAATCCGGCAGAAACATCGGAATGAGACCCGCATCCGATGCGCCTTGCACGTTGTTCTGTCCGCGCAGCGGATGCAGACCCGTGCCGGGACGACCAATCTGTCCTGTGGTCAGCGCGAGTGCGATCAGGCATCGCGCGTTGTCAGTACCGTGGACGTGCTGGCTGATACCCATGCCCCAGAATATGAGCGATGACTTTGCCTTCGCATACATGCGAGCGACTTCGCGCAACGTCTCGGCGGGAACACCGCAGATCGGCTCCATCTTCTCTGGCGGGAATTCCTTGATCTTCTCCTTGAGGTCGTCAAATCCCTCAGTGTAACCGGCGATATACTGCGCGTCGGTCAAGCCTTCGGTGATGATCGTGTGCAGCATCGCGTTCAACATCGCGACATCGCTGCCGGGCTTGAATTGCAGATGCATAGTGGCGTGACGCGACAAGGCTTGCCGGCGCGGATCCATCACGATCAGCTTCGCGCCCTTCTTCACCGCGTTCTTGATGAAGGTCGCCGCGACAGGATGATTGACGGTCGGATTGGCGCCAATGACGATAATCACTTCCGCGTCCGCAGCGGCCGAGAACGGCGCCGACACAGCACCCGAGTTCAGGCCTTCCATCAGGGCTGCAACCGAGGACGCGTGGCACAACCGCGTACAATGATCGACGTTGTTCGAGCCGAAGCCGGTGCGGACCAATTTCTGGAACAGATAGGCTTCCTCGTTTGAACCTTTTGCCGACCCGAAACCTGCCAGCGCCTTGACGCCCTTGGTGTCGCGAATTTTTGTGAGGCCATTCGCAGCAATATCGAGGGCTTCTTCCCACGACGCTTCGCGGAAATGCGTGAACGGATTGGCCGGATCAACCTGATCGGTCGAACTCTTCTTAGCGTTCGGCAAGCGCACCAGCGGCTTGGTGATACGGTGAGGGTGGTGAATGTAGTCGAAGCCGAAGCGGCCCTTGACGCAAAGCCGGTTGTGGTTGGCCGGGCCGTCGCGGCCTTCAGCGTAAACGATCTTCTCTTCCTTGACCTGATACGTCACCTGACAACCGACGCCGCAGAACGGACAGAGCGAATCCACCTTCTTGTCGGGATAAACCGTGCGGGTCTGGTTGGCGTCGAGATACGCGGACGGCATCAGCGCGCCGGTGGGGCAAGCCTGCACGCATTCGCCGCATGCAACGCATGTGGACTCGCCCATCGGATCATCGAAGTCGAAGACGATTTTGGCGTCCGCATTGCGGTAGGCCATGCCGATGACATCGTTGACCTGAACTTCCCGGCATGCGCGTACGCAAAGCCCGCACTGGATGCAGGCATCGAGATTGACGCTCATCGCCGGATGGCTGCTGTCGCCTTGCCAGCGCTCGTTCGCCGGAAAGCGGCTTTCGGTGACTTCAACCTTGTCAGCCCAGTTCCAGAATTTCGAGTCGGGGTCGTGCGATGTCGCACGCGCAGGCTGATCGGCGACGAGCAACTCCATCACCATCTTGCGGGCGGAGACAGCGCGCGTGCTCGCCGACTTCACCTTCATGCCGATCGACGGCGTACGCTTGCAGGACGCAGCCAGCACGCGCTCGCCTTCGATCTCGACCATGCAGGCGCGGCAGTTACCGTCAGCGCGGTAATCCGGCTCCGGCGAATAGCACAGATGCGGAATTTCGGTCCCTTCGCGCTTGGCGACCTGCCAGATCGACTCGCCCGCCTGGGCCTCGACCATTTTCCCGTCCAGTTCAAATTGGATCTTGGTCATTCTGCGGCTTCCTTGGGCGCGAATTCCTCGGGAAAATATTTGATGACGGTGGTCAGTGGGTTTGAAGCCGCCTGCCCCAAACCGCAAATAGATGCATCACGCATCGCCTGACTCAATTCATCGAGCAGATCGCGGTTCCAGACGCGCTGTTCCATCAGCGTCGCCGCCTTCTGCGTTCCGACGCGGCATGGCGTACACTGGCCGCAACTCTCATCCTCGAAGAAGCGCATCAGGTTCAGCGCTGCATCCTTGACCTGATCCTTGTCGGACAGGATGACGACAGCGGCGGAGCCGATAAAGCAGCCGTACTTTTCCAGCGTGCCGAAATCGAGCGGGATGTTGTCCATCGACGCCGGCAGGATGCCACCCGAGGCGCCGCCCGGAAGGTAAGCGTGAAACGTGTGGCCCTCGGCCATGCCGCCGCAGAACTCATCGATCAGTTCACGCACCGTTACGCCTGCTGGCGCGAGCTTCATGCCGGGGCTTTTCACACGCCCGGAGACCGAATAGCTGCGCAGGCCCTGACGTTCATTGCGGCCCTGCGATTTCCACCAGTCGCCGCCCTTCTCAACGATGTCGCGCACCCACCACAACGTCTCGATGTTATTGATCAGTGTTGGCAGACCAAACAAACCGACCTGGAACGGATATGGCGGCTTGTGGCGAGGCAACCCGCGCTTGCCTTCGATGCTTTCAAGTAATGCGGATTCCTCTCCGCAAATGTACGCGCCCGCACCTCGGCGCAGATGCAGCTTTGGACCGCCGGGCGGCAGCTTCTTGATTTCGCGTTCGATGATTTCGCGCGACGCCGGGTATTCGTCACGCAGGTAAATGTAGACATCGGGAGCTTCGACAACATGCGCGCCGATCAGCATGCCTTCGATAAAGCGATGCGGGTCGGTTTCGAGATAGTAGCGATCCTTGAAAGTCCCCGGTTCGCCTTCGTCACCATTGATCGCCATCAGGCGCGGCCCCGGCTCGCCAAGCACGGCGCGCCATTTGCGGCCTGTCGGGAAACCTGCGCCGCCAAGACCACGCAGCGAAGCGTCATCAAGCGCCTTCAGCAAGTCTTCTTTCGTCATCGCACCGGAGCGCAACTTCGTCAGCAGTCCATAGCCTCCCTTGGAGACGTAGGAATCGTAATCGATGTACTTCGGCAGATGTGCGTGGGTGTCTCCGCTTTTCGCCGCGGCCAGAACGCTCTCAACGCTCGCATGATCGACGAAATTATGTCCCACCTCAGCAGCCGGCGCCGTGTCGCAGCGCCCGACGCAGGGCGCGCGCACCACGCGCACGCCGGGCCCGGCGCTCTTCTTCAGTTCACTCAGCAGCGTCTCCGCGCCGAGCATCGCGCAGGTGAGAGAATCGCAAACCCGGATGGTCAGTGGAGGAAGGTCCGGCTCGCCTTCTTTGACCACGTCGAAATGCGCGTAGAAGGTCGCGGTTTCAAACACCTCCGCGAAGGCCAGCTTCATCGAGTCGGCAAGCGCTGCCAGATGAGCCGCCGAAATCTGATTGTACCTGTCCTGGATCAGGTGGAGGTGCTCGATCAGCAGGTCACGCTGCCGGGAGCGGTCGCCGAGCAAAATCTCAATTTCTTCAGCAGCTTGCGGGTCAATCTGCCGGCCTTTTGGCGTCGATTTGGCGCGCCGGCGGCCCTCGCCGGGATGTTCGAATGGCTGAACTGTCTGGACGCTATGGCTCATTCGAATGTCTCTTCCCAAGGTCTTCGAACCCCGGACGATAGTATCTGGCATTCAATATGCCAAGAATTATTCCAAGGTTACGCAATGACGCCGATTGCTAACTCTTTGCGCAATATGAAATGGAATTCCGGAGCTGCCGCTGGCCGACGCCACGGCTACGGACACGTGCAGCAAGCCGTTAACGTGTTCCGGGCTTGTCGCGGTCCAACTGCTTGGCAGCCAGATCATCAAGATAGTTTTGAAAGCGACGCTCGGCATTGATCCCGAGATCATGCAGGAACGCCCAGGAGTAAATCCCGGTGTTGTGCATATCGTCGAAACCGATCCGCACCGCATAGTTGCCGACGGCATCGACGGAAAGAATGGCGACGTTACGCTTGCCACCGACAGTTTTCCGCTCCGCTTCGGAATGTCCCTGCACCTCGGCCGAAGGGCTGGTCACGCGCAGCAGTTCGGCGGAGAGATTGAAGACCTTGCCATCATCGAAGGCGATGATCAGAGAGCGCCTGTCTTTCGCAAGCCGGATTTCCACCGGCCACGCCGGCGAAGTTTCCGGGCCGGTCAAGCGGAGGCTCCATCCGCCTTCTCGATCATGAATACGATTCGTTTTTCGGCGCGTTCGATGATCTCAACGCGATCACCGGTTTCCCGGATCAGATTGGGAATATCGATGACGGACAATGGATCGGTGCAATGCACCTCCAGCCGGTCGCCCGCGATCAACGTCTTCAACGCCTTTCGCGTCTTCAGTACCGGCAGCGGGCATTTAAGCCCTGTCAGATCGAGCTTGGTCATAGCCATGTCTCTCAATGGCGGAGGCCATGTCCATCGTCAACTGGCACCTTAGCCATCTCTTGCATTGCATCATTCTGCAGGCATCTCCACCCTTGCGCCTCGGACGTGCGGCGAGAGCGCGACAATCGATTGCTTGCTTTGCCCGATTCCGACGCCCAAAATGTATTTGGAACAAATGATTTGCTGGGGAATGCCATGAGAGTATTTATCGCGGCGTTGCTATTTGCCGGAATTGCCGCCGCCGGCACGTCAATGATCCTGAACGCCTTCCAAGAGCCTGGCTATGTCGCGTTCACGACCAGTGGAGCCCGCGTCGGCGACCCCGGCCACAACCTGGTCGGACCGGGCTGATCTGGCGCTAGACCAGACTTGAATAGTCCAGAAACCCGACCGTCTGGCCGGGCTCCACCGTTGTGACCTCTTCACCGAGTTCGACTAATCCGTCGGTATCCACCAGCGACGAGAGAAGGCCCGCACCCTCGCGCGGAAATTTAATCGCCTCCAGCGCCCCCTCGCCTTTGCGTAAACTGACCCTCACGTACTCGCGGCGGCCGATCTTCTTTTTGTAGCTAAAGGCAGCGCGCACCGGCATCGGTACGGGCCTTTTCTGTGCTGTCCCAGCCAGCGCCAAAACGGTTGGGCGGACGACGTAGGTGAAAGTCACAAAGCTTGCCACGGGATTTCCCGGCAGCCCTATAAATGGCGTGCCGCCAATGATGCCCATTGCCACCGGACGGCCCGGCTTGATCGCCATGCGCCAGAGCACCAGCGTCCCAACGCTCTCGACCGCGGCCTTGACGTGATCCTCTTCGCCGGTGGAAACGCCACCGGAAGTGAGGATGAGATCATGACTGCCAGCAGCTTCTTTTAACGCTGAAGCAAGGGAGGCCCGATCGTCGCGCAAAATGCCGAGATCGCTGACCTCGCAACCAAGCCGCTTCAGCATTGCCCTCATCATGAAGCGGTTCGAGTCGAAGAGTTGCGCAGCACCGCGCTGCGCACCGGGCGACACCACCTCATTGCCGGTCGAGAACACGGCAATGCGCAGCCGACGCTTAACCTCAATGCGCGTCAGCCCGAATGCCGCGATCAGCGCGATGTCCTGCGGCCGCAATTGCCGCCCGGCGAGCAGCGCCGAATGACCTTCCGGAATATCCTCTCCGGCGGGACGCACATTGGCGCCGACTTTGAGACCCGGCGGCAGCACGACTTTGCCAGCCTGGTCGATCCGTACGTCCTCCTGCATGAACACAGTATCGGCGCCAGCGGGCATCGGTGCGCCGGTAAAAATGCGGACCGCCTCACCGGGGGCGATAGCAGTCGACGCTGATGCCCCCGCCTGAATACGCCCGGCGATCGGAAATGCCTGCTCGGTGTCGCGCGGCAAATCCGCGCCGCGCACCGCATACCCATCGACCGCTGAATTGGTGAATGGCGGCAACGCCAGCGGCGCTTTGATGTCGGCACCAAGGATGCGGCCATCGGCCTCGGCCAGATCGACCCATTCCGTATCCGTCACAGCATCGATGCGACTGGCAATAGTCGAGACAGCCTCATCGACCGACATCATGGGGCCGCCGAATGCGAAGCAGTCATCCGAGAGTTGTGCCATCAGGCTCCCGCAGCCTCATGCGCAAACACATCCTCGATCCGCACCGCCGCCGCCTTCATGATGCGGGCGATGGCGGGAATGTCATCGAGATGAGCAGCAGGCAGCGTCGTGTTCACGACGATGTCGGCAGCGATACCGACAATGGTCGGGTCTGCAGGAAACATCAGCGGCTTGCCATTCGCGGTGCGATGCACCTCGATCTTGGGGTGCGGGTCCGCCTTGAAGCCCTCAACGATCAGCAAATCCACGCGAGACATCTTTGCCAGCAGTTCGGCCAAGGGAGCCTCCGGCGCGCCGCGCAATTCGTGCATCAATGCCCAGCGACGCCCGGAAGAGACCAGCACTTCGGTAGCGCCCGCCTGCCGATGCAGCCACGAGTCCTTGCCCGGAACATCGACGTCAAAATTGCTATGGGCGTGCTTCATTGTCGAGACGCGCAAGCCCTCGGCGATCAGATACGGGATAAGGCGCGAAAGCAGCGTCGTCTTGCCTGCCCCGCTCCACCCCGAAAGACCTATCACCCTCATTCCGTACTCCGAAAACTCAAAGGACCATCCGGCTGTGCCGGACAGTCCCTTATATAGGTATGCGCTTTAGCGAATAGGCTGAATTATTCGGCGGGCATGGCCCGCGGACTGCCGGTGTCGGGCGCCCGGCCCTTGGCCTGCTCCTCCTCAACCCAGAGCGAGTGGTGCTCCTTGGCCCAATTGAGGTCCACCTCGCCGGTCCCCATCGCATCGAACGCGCCCTCCATACCGACAGAGCCGATATAAATGTGGGCGAGCATGGCAGCGATAAACAGCATGGCGATCACGGCATGGATCACAGTCCAGAACTGCAGTGTCGTGACGTTGGCTGGAATATAGGGAAACAGCAGGTACCAGCCCGACACGGACATCAGCGCGCCGCCGATGATGACGATCCAGAAGATGCCCTTCTGGCCGGCATTGAAGCGCCTGGCCGGCGGGTGCTCGCCATTCTTCAGCATGCCTCCGCCCTTCTTGAGCCAATTGAGATCGACCTTTCCGGGAATGTTATCCTTGATCCAGATCAGGAACATGATCACGAGACCGAGCATGAACGGGAACGCAAGGTAGTTGTGCGCGATCTTGCCCCACGCCGTCATCGTGGAGAATGCCTCAGGCCCGAACAGCGGCAGGATCAGCATGCGGCCAAAGCTGATGTTAAGGCCCGATAGCGCGAGAATGATGAAACAACTCGCGGTCAGCCAATGCGTGAATCGTTCGAAGCTGGCGAAACGGAGAATCTTGATACCGGAAAAGCCATGTTCGACGCGAATACGGCCGCGCACCGCCAGAAAGATCGCGAGAAGAGCCAGCATCCCGATGATGGCAACGCCGCCGATGATCGGCAGCTTGTTGCGCTGAAAGTCTCGCCAGTCGCGCCCGGCCGGTTGGATCAGACTCGATGCCATAGGATCCGGAATGGTGATCCGGCCCGTGATCTTGTCGCCCTCCTTCAGAGCCTTGAGAAGCTGGTCTTCATGCACAGCATCGGCGGTGGGCTTGAAGGATAATTGCGCGGTGGCTGGATGCGCGAGCACGAACAGCAACGCGAAGGCGGCACACAGGGTCTTGAGGGTTGAGAGCGAGATCGACATCGGAACGACCTTCCAGTTTCCAATCAAGAGCAACCTCGAACACGGATGTTGTCCGAAGGCCACTTTGGCCTTCGGCAGCGCGTCCTAGCCTGTCGGTGAATCGCTGTAGGCTGTCTTCCAGCCCCACATGCCCGAACCGTAGCCGCGCTTCATCACGCGTTCCTTGTAGATCTCCGCAATGATGGCGCCATCGCCGGCGAGCAACGATTTGGTCGAACACATCTCGGCGCAGATGGGCAGCTTGCCTTGAGCAAGTCGGTTGGCACCGTATTTGGCGTATTCGGCCGGCGAGTTGTCAGCTTCCGGACCGCCCGCGCAATAGGTGCACTTGTCCATCTTGCCGCGCGAACCGAAGTTTCCGACCTTCGGATACTGCGGCGCGCCGAACGGACATGCGTAGAAGCAGTATCCGCAACCGATGCACAGGTCTTTCGAGTGAAGGACGACGCCGTCCGCCGTGGTGTAGAAGCACGACACCGGGCAGACCGCCGCGCAAGGCGCGTCGGTGCAATGCATGCAGGCCATGGACACCGAGCGCTCACCGGGCTTGCCGTCATTGATGGTGACGACGCGGCGGCGATTGATGCCCCACGGGACTTCATGTTCGTTCTTACAGGCAGTCACGCAGGCGTTGCACTCAATGCAACGGTCAGCATCACAAAGAAATTTGACGCGAGCCATCGTTTATTCTCCCCTCACGCCGATTGAATTTGGCACAGGGTCGCTTTGCCCTCGTGCATGCCGGTGACCGGGTCGTAGCCATAACTGGTGATCGTATTGACGCTTTCGCCGAGCACGATCGGGTCCGCGCCCTTCGGATATTTGGAGCGCTGATCGACGCCCTGGAACCAGCCGGAAAAGTGGAAGGGCATGAAGGCCACGCCCTTGCCGACGCGATCGGTGACCAGCGCCTTGACGCGTGCCTTCGATCCGTTTTCCGGGCCGAACACCCAGACCCATCCGCCGTCTTTGATGCCGCGCTCGGCGGCGTCCGCCGTGTTTACCTCGACGAACATGTCCTGCTGCAATTCGGCAAGCCAGCGGTTCGACCGCGTTTCTTCGCCGCCGCCTTCGTATTCCACCAGGCGCCCGGAGGTGAGGATGATCGGGAATTGCTTGGCAATCCCCTTGTCCACCGCGGCCTTCTGAATCGAGAAGCCGAGATTGGCCATGCGGAACTGTCGTCCATCCGGACGTGTCGGATACTTGGCGACCAGTTCAGGACGTGGCGTGTAAATCGGCTCGCGATGCACAGGTACCGGATCAGGCAAGTTCCACGCCACCGCGCGGGCCTTGCCGTTGCCATAGGCCATCACGCCGTGCTCGAGCGTGACTCGGATGATGCCGCCGGACAGATCGACCGCCCAGCCCACACCGTCCGGGTTGTTGCCGCCTATCTTGTTGATGGTGGCGAGTTCAGCCTCGGTGAGATCCTTGTCCCAGCCAAGCTTCTTCAACACGCCGTAGGTAAACTCGGGATAACCATCGGTCAGTTCTGAGCCCTTGGTGTAAGAACCCTCGGCCAGAAGATTGACGTTCTTCACCGAGCCATCCGGCTGTTTCTCTTCGTACACGACGCCGAAGCGCGCGCGGAACGTGCCGCCGCCATCCTTGGCATGAAGATTGGTGTTGTACAGCGTGTGCGTGCCTGGATGCTTGATCTGAGGCGTGCCCCAGCAGGGCCACGGCAATCCGTAATAATCGCCGCCGATTTCAGGTTCGTCCGCCTTGGCGCGCAAGGTCACCAGGTCGAACTTGCCCTGGTTCTTCATGTGCGCTTTCAGCCGCTCAGGCGACTGACCGGAATATCCGGTCGAGAAACCGCCACGATTGATTTCGCGCAAGAGGTCTTCGGGGACAGGACGATTGTTCTCCACCTTGATGTTCTTGAACATCGGATCGGCGAATCCGAGCTTCTTCGAAAGCCGGTAGATGATTTCGTAGTCATCCTTGGATTCGAAGATCGGCTTGACGATCTGCTCACCCCACTGCAGCGAACGATTGGACGCGGTGCGCGAACCCGAGGTCTCAAACTGGGTACAGGCCGGCAGCAGATATGTGCCGTTCTTCCGATCCGAGATCGCGGCGAACGTTGTCGGATGCGGATCCGCGACCACGAGCAATTCGAGCGCTTCAAGGCCTTTCACCATTTCGGTCATACGCGGGATGGTGTTGCCACCATGCCCCATGATGAACACGCCCTTCACGACGTCGCGCTGATCAACGTCATCTGGCTTGGCAAGTGTCGCGTCGAACCAGCGGGTCCATGGGATGCCCGGCAATTCCATGTTCTGTTTGCGAGTACGGGCCGGACGCCCGGCCTTTGCCGGGACTTCGTCGAACCGCGCCTGCAGGTAGTCGTACTCGACTTCCCATACACGCGCCCAGTGCTTCCAGGCGCCTTCAACCAGACCGTAGTAAAGCGGCAGCGAGGTGATATCGAGGCCGATGTCGGTCGCGCCCTGCACGTTGCAGTGCCCGCGGAAGATGTTGGCCCCTCCTCCGAAGACGCCGACGTTGCCGGTCGCGAGCAGAAGGTTGCAATAGGCGCGAACGTTCGCGGTGCCGACAGTGTGCTGCGTGCCGCCCATGCACCAGATGAAGGTTGAAGGACGCTGCTTGGCGAAGGTCTCGGCGACCTTCTTCACCTGCTCGCCGGGAATGCCCGTTACGCGTTCAACTTCTTCCGGAGTCCACTTCGCAACCTCAGCGCGGATCTGGTCCATGCCGTAAACGCGCTGGGCGATGTATTGCTTGTCTTCCCAGCCGTTGGCGAAGATGTGGTGCAGCATGCCCCATATCACCGCGATGTCGGTGCCCGAGCGGAATCGCACGTACTCGGTTGCATGCGCCGCGGTGCGCGTGAAGCGCGGATCGAGCACGAACACGTTGGCGCGGTTGATTTCCTTGCCCGTCAGGATGTGCTGCAGCGAAACCGGATGCGCCTCGGCGGCATTCGATCCCATGAACACGATGGTCTTCGAGTTTCGGATGTCGTTGTAGGAGTTCGTCATCGCACCGTAGCCCCAGGTGTTGGCAACACCCGCGACCGTGGTCGAATGACAAATGCGCGCCTGGTGGTCGATCGAGTTGGTGCCCCAGAACGCGGCGAACTTGCGGAACAGATAGCCGCCTTCATTGGAGAACTTCGCCGAACCCAGCAGATAAACCGAGTCGGCGCCGGACTTGGCGCGAATCTCGAGCATCTTGTCGCCGATTTCATTGATGGCCTGATCCCAGCCGATCTTCTGCCACTCGCCGTTGACCAGCTTCATCGGATACTTCAGGCGGCGGTCGCCATGCACGATTTCGCGAACCGACGCGCCCTTGGCGCAATGCGAGCCACGGTTGAGCGGGCTGTCCCAAGCTGGTTCCTGACCGACCCAGACACCGTTCTGCACTTCGGCGATGACCGTGCAGCCCACCGAACAATGCGTGCAGACGTTCTTTTTGATTTCCGTCGGTGCGCCGACGATTTTTGGCCCGGCCTGCGCCTTGCGCACCGATCCCAGCGGCATCAATCCAATGGCAGCGCCCGCCCCCGCAACGAGGCCTGAGCGGCGCAGGAAGGTTCGGCGATCGAGAACACCGGAAGCGAGACCCGCGGCGATGCCCTGCAAGCGCGCGCGACCGGCAGATCCTTCTTTTCGCTTGATCAACATGTGCGTGCTTCCATCAATAACGGTTGACGCGATAGTAGTTTTTGACGTCCGGCGAATCCGCCTTGTAGCGAGCCTTGACCCGCTCGGCCTGAGACTCGTCTGCCTCCGCCTCCGTGGCTATCGGCACAATCGCGGCCGCGGCGACAGCCGATCCGCCCATCATGAAGAAACTGCGACGATCGAATCTCTTGGCATCTTGCGGCTTGTCTAGGGATGCCTTGCTCTTGGACTGCTTAATCATCGCGGTCTCCTCCAAGTCAATTTTCCAGTCCGGCCATCACGTCACTCGGACAGCGTGAAAGCCTCTGATTCCAGTTCTATAAAGATGCGACCAACGCGCCCGACAGCACGATAGAATTTGACGGATTGTGAAATTTCGAGATCGGCAAACATCCGCGCGGCCCATGGCTTGAGATGCCGCTCGAAAAACCGCGCTTGCGCTGCGAAGTCCGTTTCGAAGTCGTCGCGCGCGAAACCGGCCATGACCTCGAGCAGTATCGCAATGTGATCTTCCGGCTCTCGCGCCGAACCGGCGCGCTCGATCCCCAGCATGTCAAAATCTTCGCGGACGCGCGCGAGCGGCCGCTCGTGAAGGAAGCCCGTCAGATAATACGAGGCATAGGGCAGCAGTTCGCCGCGTCCCAAGCCAATGAACAGATCGAAGAACTCCTTGGAGATCGCGCGCTCATCGAATTCCGTCGCTGCTGCGGCGAGTTCGATATGCGCCATGCCAAGGTCAGACGCATCGCCTTTCAGCATCGCAACTTTGGACAACGTGTCCGCAGTGGGCGCCTTGCCCATCAGCAACGACAACAGGCCGTACTCCGCGGCGCGGAGCTGATCGATTTCATCGATGTCTGATTTCACTGAAATGTTATCCCCGGCTGATCCGTAGAGGTCGGGGCGGAGAAGTGAACGGGAGACTTGTGTCAGGGACTCAACGGCGAGAACGCGCTCGGCCGGAATACGCGACCACGCCGAAACCGACGGCTGAGCAATTCCAATAGCTCTCGCCAGGGAGGCGACGCCGCCTGCTGCCTTGATTGCCCGCTCTAATCCTGAGTCCCGCATGGTCCGAACCGAAGCCCTCCCCACCGTGCCCTCAAATCAGGCATCTTCCTTTATTTGGAACTATTCTAGTTCCAAATTTGTATCATAGGTTCGTCCTATGTCTCAAAGAATTTTGTCTAAACCCTTGGTTTTGCAGTGCCATGGCGTCGCACGCCTTGCTGCAGTGCACTGGACTCGTTGAACACAGCATCCTCTGCGCGTTCACTCTGAGCGTACTCAGCGTGAGCTTCATCATCCGATACGGGATTTGAAGCTGTCGCCGGTGCAGACAACCTTACTTGCTGAAGCGGCAATATCGGCTCCGGATTTTGCGGCGCGTCAACGTCCGCATCGGCGCTGGCACCATCGCTTGCATCACCATGTGACCTGTCGCCCGGCTCTTGCAGACCGGAGGTGACCGGATCGCTGCCCATGATCTGCAGAACCATTTTCGCGATGTCTGTGCCCGGCGCGAGTTCGCTGCTTCCGGGCACGCCGCCGGGCGTATTCCAGTCATAAGCGTAGTCGAGTGCGGGATTGACGTAGTTGCGGACCGCCGAATCCAGCGCCCAGGATTTCCGTAGCGCTGCATTGCGCAAACTCTCGGGCACCCCCTTGCGCAAGAAGCCAGTGATATCGGTGGTTTCCGTGATCTCTTCCAGTTTCGGCAGGCTTGAAAGATCGAACTGCTCTTCGGCGTCGCTTTCGACACCGGGCGTGGGCAAAGCCTCCGCCTCGTCAGCCGGGTCTACAACCGCGCTGTCATTCTCCGGCAGTTTCGCCTCGCGCTTGCGTTGCGACCAGCGCGACAGAAAATTCTTGTCGCTCTCCTTCTCGTCCTGGCTCATGTATCGTCCCTCCGTCCGCCGGATGGATCTTCACCACGCCTCCGGTCCTCACTCGTCCCATCGCGCTTACGCTTGTGAAATACGCGTTCAACATGGAATTCATCGACGAAGGCGGCGATCCAGGACGCAATATCCGGCGACATCGGGACCGTACCGATCACGTCGGTGCCACTTTCGAACAACGCCTCCCCTTCGGTCGGATCGGCGGTCACCTTTGTCAGTTCAAGCTCCGCGCCGCCGTCCTGGCGCCGAAGCGCGATCCAGATTCGAGGCGCTCCGTCGGCAAGATTGTCGCGGTAGTTGGCGGTATCGGTGCTGAACAGATCGATCGTTGCAGGGCCGGCATAATACAACGTCGCATCGGGCTCCTGCGACAACACCGTCCAGGGCGCAGTCGCCGGCACGTCGTCCAGGACTGTCACCGGCGACCACATATGATCGATCCAGGGATTGTCGATGACGCGGCGGCGCAGCACCACACCGACTTCACGAGATATCTCGGTCATTGCAGATTCTCCCGTCCCCGGTGAATCACGCGACATTCGCAGTGGACGCGAGCGGCAGGCCCGCGACGAGATTTTGCGGTTTCAGGCGCACCATCTTATCCGCGTCCATCGCCAGAATGAGGTAAACGGGCTTGTTGCCGACGCGCTCATCGACAAAACGCACGTCATCAAAACTTAGGCGTATCAAGGCGACAATCCGTCCGGCCGTATCCGAGCCGGCCGTATCCCCGTTCCAGAGAGCGTTGCCAATCCGGGTTCCTTCGCTGTCGAGGCCGACGAACCAGCGCCAGTCACGGTCCTCGATCGACGCGACCGTCTCTGCCTTCACGGCGACGCCGAGAAGATGGGCGATCCAGCGTTCAATCACCCGGCAGAGCGCATCGCGCGCTTTCGGATTGCCGCCGAGATTCATGACCATCGCATGGGCATCCGACCGCGACCAATAGGTCCAGGCATTTGCATCGTCCATGACATCCATCTCGCCGAAAGCCTGCGGCTGCAGCATCGCACTCAAGGGCGACGAATGGAGATCATGTTGCGCATGATGCTGCGCTTCGACGACTTCGGCATCGGCGAGCAGCAGCGCGCCGTCGTGAACCGTGGCCTTCTGACTGCGATAGAACAACTCGGCGGCGCGCAGAATATAGGGATCATCGCAACCCTCGAGCGCGTTGCGCAGGATCAGATGGCACAATTGCGAAAGAAAGATCGGCGGCAAGTCGGTTGCGCCCTTCCGTGCCAGCGACACATACACCGCTTCCAGCGACGGCGCTGCGACAAGCCGGTCGCGAAAAGCCATCATGAACGTCCAGTTCTCGCGCGCATCTGCGTCGGCGAGTGCGGCAATATCGGCTTTCGAGACCGGACGAAGCGGATCAGCCAGCAGACTGGCATGTAAATTTCGCTCGGCGTCGCACGCGTCATCAGGCGGCATCAATTCCGGCCGCGCCAGATACGCCATGATCAGTTCCGGCGTCGCAATCAGCCCCCCGTGATCGGCGCGGCGCGTAAGGTGATGACCTGAAGCGACCCAGAATTCTCTCATGCACGATCCGCCTTTGTGAGCCCAAGAAGATCGACTTCCTCGGCCGGTTCGTCGCCTTCGACCTCGTGAAAGGTAAAGGCGCGTGCATGGGTGTGCAATCGATCCCCGCCCAATTCCGTCCCTCGCGGCTTCAGGGTGCGGAAGCGCTCGCGGATTTCTCCACTCTCAACGCTCCGAGCGACCGCAAGCAAGGTTTGTGGCGGGTGATCGCAAAGCGAAGCCGCAAACACGACTTCTTCCTCAGCGGCGGCACGCGCAGCGTCGATATCCGGCGCACCGAATTTCGTTACCAGTTGCTCCGCCAGCCGCGCGATCACACCCTGCCGTTCGACCTCGGTTGCCTCGGTGACGACTGCAAGCGTCGACCAGCCGAGACTGTCAATACCAAGAAAACCGGATCGCAGCGCGACGCGCTGCTTCTGGCCAAGCGTAGCAGGATCGCAGTCCCAGAACACAAACGCGCCGGACACGGCCCACTCGCCGGGCTCGGCGGCACGCTCGAACACGAATGTGTCCGAGGGATCGAGCCTGATGGTGCGCGGCAGTTTCAGCATGTCCGCCTCACCCAAGTTTCGGGGCGCGGTATTCCGGATCATACCACGAGACCTTGGCGAGAGCATTGACAAGACTGCTCCGCACAGGCGCCCCCTTCACTCCGGACGCTTTGAAAAGAAGGTCACCGTTGATGTCGATCCCGCGCCGCTCCTCGGCGTTCTCCCTGGAAAGCCGCGCCAGATAGTCGCGTGCCACCGGATCAAAGCCGAGTTCCTTCCATTGATCGAAGGCCGTCATGAGATGCCGGGCGAAACTGCCGATCATCGCCTCGGTATCGACCATCTCAAAGCCTTCGTTCAGGAGTGCAACCCCGCTTGCCGCCTCGACCTCTCCGACAAGAGCCATGTCAGCGGCGCGTAGGATGACACCGAACACCAGCCATGCCGGGGTCTCGTCCTCGCGGCAGTCCTTCGGCCAGCCGATCCGCCCGCCGCCCAGCAATCCGCCGTCGAACAGGATCGTGTCCGGCCAGGTGATCTGCACCTCCCGTTCCGGCGGACAGTGCGCCGCAATGGCATCCGCGGTCGCATTCATACCGGCGAAAAATGCCCGGCGCGCGGACCTTAGCGGCTCATCCGGCTCGAGCACGACGGCGAACTCCACCAGATCGTAGCGCTGGACCCAGACCAATGTTCCAGCGCCGGCTTTGGCTGCAATGGTGCAGCCGTGCACGAACGCGTCGCCATACTCGCGCAGCGATACGAGCGTGTAGCCCGGGGGGAGATCGAGCGGTTGCTCCGCTTGCGCTGTGCGCGAAACCATCATCGTAGAAAATTTCCCTAAGCTCTTTGTATTTGGGCAGTCTATGCTATCCCGGTCAAGGTGGCGGCCTGCTTGCGCGAGCCGCTGCCGCGGCACCATATGATTGACATAACCACTCTGAGCAGACGCCAAGGGTCAAGGTTGCAGATCATGAACAGCGCAAAGTCCCGCCTTCTGGTTTGCAGTTGCGAGAAGACCATGCAGCTCGATGCGCAGGCGATAGGGCGCGGGTGTACCGCGCACATGACCCAGGCCAACCAGCTCTGCGGTCTGGATCTTTCCCAGTTCAAGGCGGCGCTCACTGAGGGCGAAGCGATCACGGTGGCGTGTACGCAGGAAGCGCCGCTGTTTAAGGAGGTCGCCGAGGAGTTCCCCGACGTCCCCCTTACCTTCGTCAACATTCGCGAAACCGGTGGATGGTCGAAAGACGCGGCGGCAGCCGGGCCAAAAGCCGCGGCGCTGATCGCCGCCGCCGCGGAAGAGATGCCACCGATCTCGCTGGTCACACTGGAAAGCGGCGGTGTCGCGCTGATCTACGGCCATGACGAAGTTACCATCGAAGCGGCTAGGCGCCTCGCTGACCGCCTCGACATCACAGTCATTCTTACCAGGCCGGGCGATGTGACGCCGCGCTCGGTCAACGAGTTTCCCGTGCTCAAGGGTACGATCCGCAATGCGCGCGGGTATCTCGGGCAATTTGAACTGACCATTGATGACTACGCACTGCCGGCGCCTTCCTCGCGGAACAAGCTCGTGTTCGGCGCTTCGCGCGATGGCGCGATCTCGAACTGCGATCTCATTCTCGACCTCAGCGGCGGCCTGCCGCTGTTTCCGGCCCACGAACTGCGACCCGGCTATCTGCGCGCCGATCCGCGCGACCGCGCCGCCGTTGAACGCGCCATAGCGGAGGCGGGTCATCTTGTCGGCACCTTCGACAAGCCCAGGTTCATCCATTTCGAGGAATCGCTCTGCGCTCACTCCCGCTCCGGCATCACAGGCTGCACGCGCTGTCTCGACCTGTGCCCGACCGGCGCGATCACTCCGAACGGCAATGCCGTCGCGATCGATCCCAACGTATGCGCCGGATGCGGGTCATGCGCTTCGGTCTGTCCGACCGGAGCCGCATCCTATTCGCTGCCGAGCGCCGATGCGCTGATGCGCCGCTTGCGCACGCTGCTGCAAACGTATCGCAAGTCCGGCGGCGAACAGGCCGTCGTGCTCTTTCATGACGGCGACCACGGCGAGCCATTGATTGACGCACTGGCGCGGTTCGGTGACGGCTTGCCCGCCAACGTGCTTCCGGTTCGCGTCAATGAAGTGACGCAACTCGGGCCGGAATCCCTCGCAGCGGTGTTCGCCTATGGCGGTACAGGCGTCGCGCTCCTGATGCGGGCGCAGCCCCGGCATGAAACCGCCGGCCTGCGCCGCGCTGCAGATATGTCAGGCGCAGTTGTCGCCGCACTCGGCTTTGGCCAAGGTGTCGTCCGCATTCTGGAAACCGACGACCCGGATCAGTTGCGCGCGATGCTCGATACCATGCCTGCCGGAGTTGCATCTCTGAACTCGGCCAGTTTCGTTCCGCGCGGCGCCAAGCGCGGCGTGCTGGAGACAATGTTCCGTGAACTGCATCTCGCGGCCCCTACCCCGGTTGACGTTGTTCCGCTGGCGTCCGGCGCACCGTTCGGCAGCATTCAATTGAACGTCGAAGGCTGCACGCTTTGCCACGCCTGCGTCACCGCCTGCCCCACGAACGCGCTCTCCGACAATCCCGACCGGGCGATGTTGCGCTTCACCGAAAGCCTTTGCGTTCAATGCGGGCTTTGCGAAGCCACCTGCCCTGAGGATGTCATCACACTGGAACCGCGGCTCGACTTCCAGGCGTGGAATGCACCGCTGCGCGTGCTGAAGGAAGAAGAGCCATTCCATTGCATCGCCTGCGGCACGCCGTTCGGCACCAGAAGCTCGATCGAGCGTGTGCTCTCGAAGTTGCAGGAAAAGCACTGGATGTTCGAAGGCGCCAACGCGCGGCGGCTTGATGTCATCAAGATGTGCGCGGATTGCCGCGTCGAAGCCGTCGTCAACGAAAGCTTCGATCCGCACGCTGCGCCACAACGCCCGCCGGTGATGTCTACCGAGGACTACTTGCGTGCGCGCGAAATCAAGAAGAACGATCCTTTCGGATCGCAATGAGCCGGCGCGCCGCGAGCGCGATCGGTCAGGAGATCGAATTTGTCAGTTACGCATGCTACCCCGAACGCATCCGCGACATCGAAGGCCGCGGGCATTCCAGGCGTGAAGCACGTCATTGCCGTGGCGTCCGGCAAGGGCGGCGTCGGCAAGTCGACGACCTCGTGTAACCTCGCACTCGGGTTTGCGACGCTGGGACTGAAAGTCGGCATTCTCGATGCCGATATCTACGGCCCATCACAGCCGAGGCTGTTCGGCCTGCGCGGCAAGCCGCGCCTGCTCGGGCCGCGCATGCTGGAGCCGCTGGAGCGGTTCGGGGTCAAGGTGATGTCGATCGGGTTTCTGGTCGAGGAAGACAACGCCATGGTCTGGCGTGGGCCAATGGTGATCTCGGCCATCACACAGATGCTGCGCGAGGTCGCCTGGAATGATCTCGACATCCTTGTCGTTGATCTGCCACCGGGCACCGGCGACGCGCAACTCACCATGGCACAGCAGACGCCGCTGGCAGGTGCGGTCATCGTCTCGACGCCACAGGACATCGCCCTGATCGACGCGCGGCGCGGCATCGAGATGTTCAAGAAGGTCAATGTGCCACTTTTGGGATTGATCGAGAACATGGCGAGCTTCTGCTGCCCGACCTGCAATCATGTCACGCCGATTTTTGGACACGGCGGCGCGCGGCTTGAAGCCGAAAAGCGCGGCATCCCGTTCCTCGGCGAAATTCCGCTCGACATGGCCATCCGCCAGACGTCGGACGACGGACGCCCGATCGTCGCAACCGATCCTGAGGGCGTTCATGCGAAGCACTATATCGGCATCGCGCGCCAGCTCTGGACGTCCATCACCACCGGCGCCGCGGCCAGACCCGCGCCGCGTATCGTGATCGAGTAAGCCATGACAAACGCAACACGGATCATATCCGAAAGTGCAAAGATCAAAGAGGCAAAGCCCAAAGCTATGTCCGCACCGCGCGTGATGCCGGATCCACAGAACCCGCGGCTGACCGAGCGCGTCGTGGGTATCGACCAAACCGGCGCATCAATCGAGATCAGTGTCCCGGTCGAGCGTCCGCTGACCCTCTATCTGAACGCGCAGGAGATCGTCACCATGATGACGATCAACGACTATCCGGAATATCTCGCGCTCGGCTATCTCCTCAATCAGAACATGCTCAAGCCAGACGATGTCGTAACTGAAGTCGTCTACGACGACGATCTCCAAGTGGTGGTCGTCTACACTGAGCGCGGCACCAATTTTGAAGAGAAGCTGAAGAAAAAGACGCTCACCTCAGGCTGCGCACAAGGCACCGCATTCGGCGACCTGATGGAAGCCATCGAGGGCGCTTCGCTGCCCCATGCCGAATTGCGCACATCATGGCTCTATCAGATGACCCACGCCGTCAACACCGCGCCCTCGCTCTATCTCGAAGCCGGCGCCATCCATGGCTGCGTGCTTTGCAAGGAAGGCGAACCGATCTGCTACATGGAAGACGTCGGACGGCACAACGCCGTCGATAAGATTGCCGGCTGGGCCTGGCGGCACAAGGTCGATGTCGCCGACAAAATCATGTACACCACCGGACGCCTCACCTCCGAAATGGTGATTAAGACGGTGCGGATGGGCATTCCCATTCTGGTGTCGCGATCCGGCTTCACCGCATGGGGCGTTGAACTGGCCCGGCAGGTCGGACTGACATTGATCGGCCGGACCAAGGGCAAGCGGTTCATCGCCCTGTCAGGACAGGAACGGATCGTGTTCGACCAGAGCCTCGAATTTGTCGCGGAAGAATCTGCGCACCACCGGCGCAAGGGCAGCGACGATGACTGACGACCGGCCACCGACGCTCGGCGTTCTCCTTGCCGGCGGACTAGCACGGCGCATGGGCGGCGGCGACAAGCCGATGAAAACCATTGGCGGCCGCACCATCCTCGAACGCGTGGTCGCTCGGCTTGCCCCGCAATGCGACGGGCTCATTCTCAATGCCAATGGAGATCCCGCACGCTTCGCGTCGTTTGGGCTGCCTGTCGTCGCGGATTCTGTCGAAGGATTTGCAGGTCCTCTCGCCGGCGTGCTGACGGCGCTCGACTGGGCTGCCGTGCACCGGCCGGATGTCGAATGGGTGCTCAGCGCGGCGACAGATTGTCCGTTCCTGCCGCGCGATCTAGTCGAGCGCTTGCTGCATGCGCAGATCGAGGAAGGCGCACAACTCGCGGTCGCAGCGTCAGGGGACCAGACTCATCCGGTGATTGGGCTTTGGAACGTCGCACTGCGCGGCGAACTGCGGCACGCGCTGGTGGTGGAAGACATGCGCAAAATCGATCGCTGGACCGCCCGTTACAAGCTGGCGACGGTAACGTGGCCGGACAAGCCGGTCGATCCGTTCTTCAACGCCAACACCATCGAGGACGTCGCAGAGGCAGAGCAACTCGCAGCGCTCGACGACGCCTGATCCGCCTAAATTATGCCGGGCGGAATCCCGCCAGCTCCAGCGCCGCGCGCGTTTCTGGTGACGTCAGCGAACCCAGAAAAGCTTGCACGGCGGGACGCTGCTTTCGCGCGGTCACGAGCGCAAAATCGTAGTGCTCTTCGGCGAACGGAATAAATCCAAGTCCGGCCGCACGCGCGACCGGTGCGATGGTCATGCCCCAGTCAGCGCGATTCTGCGCAACCGCTGCCGCGACAGCATTGTGCGAGCGCGGCTGATTCCAGTAACCGTCTGGCCGCGCTTCTCCCAGCAGACGATCAATCAGGATGCGTGTGCCTGCCCCCTGATTGCGGTTGACCATCAAACAGGAAGGGTCCTTAAGCGCAGCGCGCACCGCGTCTTCGGCGTTGAGACCTTCAAAGCGTTTGTCCCCGGCGCGGAATACGATGCCCTGCATCCGCCGATAGCCCGGCACGAGTTCAAGGCCATCGGCAAGAAAAGGAACGTTGTATGTGTCTGTCTTCTCATCGAGCAGATGGATCGGTGCAAGATCGCATTCGCCGCGCCGTGCCGCGGACAATCCGCCAAGACTTCCTACCGAAATCGAACGCACCGACAGACCAGCGCGCGCCAATGGTCCAGTGACGAGATCGAGGCCAGTGCAATGACTCCCCACAATGACGAGATCCGGGACGCGCACATGCGGCGTGAACAGCGTCACCTCCGATTGAGTTCCTGCCGGCATCTGCTCGGCGAGCGCATCGATCTTCAGAAACCCGTCAGCCTGAGCAAACGACGTAATTGCGCCGGATCCCTTGCCGGTCGGATACGCAACCAATCCGTCATCGCCCTCGACCAGCGATACCATCACGAATTCCGTACGGCCGAGTTCCGAGGCAATCCGCACCGGCACCTTCGCCATCACGCGCGCATCGTTACGCGGCGGCAAACCGGCGAGACGGCGCAATACGGGCACGATCATGTCGTGAAACGTGAACATCGCCGACGTGGGAAAGCCCGGCAGAATGACAACAGGCTTGCCATCGCATACCGCGAGGCACAGCGGCTTGCCGGGCTTCAGTGCGACGCCGTGCGCGATGATACCTGGTTTACCTAGCCGCACAACGATACGGTGAGAGACATCGCCCTCGCCTTTCGAGGTGCCGCCGGAAAGAATGAGCATGTCGCTGGTCGCAAGCGCTTCGCGCATGACAGCTTCGAGCTTGTCCTCTTGGTCCGGAAACGCTCCGAGAAATACCGCCTCGCCCCCATTTTCGGATACCGCAGCCGCGACGATTGCGCCGTTGGTGTCGTAGATCGCAGCCGGACGCAGCGGCAAACCGGGTTGAACAAGTTCGTCGCCGGTGGAAATGATCGCAACGCGAGGTTTCCTCACCACGGAGACGCGTGCGACACCGGATGCAGCGAGCATGCCAATTTCGCGCGAGCCGATCAGCGTCCCTGCCCTTAACAAGATTTCGCCACGCGCGATGTCAGACCCTGCATATGACACGAACTGCCCCGGCGACGTCGCGCGCATGATCTCGATCGCACCCGCGCCCGCTGGCTGCGTGTGCTCGACCATCACGACGGCGTCGGCACCGCGCGGAATGGGACCACCCGTCGCAATCGGCGTCGCCGTACCTTTTACCACGGGCAATTGCGGTGCGGTTCCGCATGCGATGACCTCGCTGTTCAGGCGAAGACAAACCGGGAACGCCTCACCCGCGGCAACGAGATCGGCGGAACGCACAGCAAAGCCATCGACGTTGGAGCGATCGAATGGCGGGACATCGACAACGGCAAATACATCGCTTGCCAGCGCGCCCCCAAGCGCTTCGGCCAACGCGCGGTTGTCTGCGGCCAGATCACGCGGAAACAGCGCGGCTTCAAAGCGGGCAAGCGCATCCTCGCGCGACAGGATCGTCAGAAACTGTTCCTGGTCGAGGCCTGCGGTGTTCAGCGACGCGTTCGGCTTGATCATCTTATGGTCTCACGTCATATCGCGAAGCGGAAATGCGCCGACCGCCGTCCCGGCTGCATAGCCTTCGCTGTCTCCCGCTACAACGAGCCACGCTTCGCTACGAGCTATAGCGTCCAGCGAAAGCTGACCGGCTGCAATCGGCATCCACTTGTCATCCAGTGTTACCAACAGCATGATCTCCGCAACACCGATAGACGAAGAAACCTTGCGCGCAAGGGAGCGAACGATTTCCTGTCGCGGCGGCCGCGCCGTGAGCAGGTCCAGTGCCGGTTGAACCAGCATCAAGCAAACCGCCAACGCCTGATCGGGGAAGCCGGGAGTTGCTATAACCGGCGTTGTGCCGATCTTTGCGACCGCCGCCGTGCGCCCGGGCTGCAGCGCAAGTCCATGCGCCAAAACAACACCACGTGTTGCCAGCGCCTGAACCGTTGAATCAGTGCGGCCGACGCCTGTGCCCCCGACTGTTATCAACAAATCGTAAGCGCCTTCGCCCACAGCGGTAGAAATGCTGGCGGCGTCGCGTCCCATTGTCCGCACACCAACCGCTCGGGCACCGGCAGCTTTCGCAAATTCAAGAATAAACTGCGAGGATGCTGTACTGTCATCTGTAGAAGGCACATCGATGACGCACACGCGCGGAGATCGTATCTGAATGCGATCCAGTCCTATGACGCGGAGAGCAAGCGTCTCGCGCGCATTTACCCGCCGCCCCGGCGAAATGACAAAACGCCCAGCCGAGACATCGTCTCCGGCTCGGCGAATGCCATGACCGGGAACTGCCTCAGCGAGAACCTGAAACATCGGTCCGATCTGTTCGACCAGATCGGCATCAAGCACGCAGTCACAATGGTCCGGCAGACGATCGCCCGCCTCGACCCAGACCGGCTGGACAGATAGAGGCAGTGGAGAATAGGACGATGCGCCGACAATATCGCGGGAGGGTAATGCCCAACCGTCAATGACCGCGATATTGAACACTGGGTACGCCATTTGGAGCGACGCAGCCTCAGCTGCGATGCCGCCGACAGACTCCGCAAGCGACGCGTCGATGGGCTCAACCGGATTCACACCCTCGAGCAGAAAACGAAGGGCGACATCGAGCGGGGTTAACGCGGCCGGCAAACGCTGTGTCATCTTCACGCTCGATGACGGCTCGTTGTGCGGGATATCAGCAGCGGACGCTCAGGAACCATCTCAAATATGGGACGTTGAGGAGGAGATCTCATTCAGCTTTACCCACAGAGGTTCAAAATGCGCACTCAACTCATCGCGGCCGCCGTTGCGGGTCTATTTGCTGCAACGCAATCGCTGGCGCAATCTCCCGCGCCCGCAAGCGAAAAGCCCGAGACGAGTTGCAATACTACATCATCAGGCACGACCACGGGCAATGCCGACACCAAGGCACAAACTTCGACAAGTATGGAAAAGAGCGCGATTCTGCCATCAGCAGGCGGACACGCCAGTTCCGCCGCCCCTACGGTGCAGAGCGACGGAAAACCGATGGAAGTGCGGCCGGATTGTCCGCCTGAAACGAAGAAGTAAACCTCTCGCCCCGGCCCGTCCTCAGGATGCCTTTTTCTCGGCGTTGGGGAAGAAAAGCTGCTTGCCGTTGACCTGATAGGCCGCAATGGCGCTCTGCCCGTCAGGTGAGATCAACCAGTCGATAAAGCTTTGGCCGAGGTCTTTCTTCACCGCCGGATGCTTCTCCGGGTTCACCAGAATGACGCCATATTGGTTAAACAGCCGCTTGTCGCCCTCGACCGCGATGACGAGATCACCGGGGTTCTTGAAAGAAAGCCAGGTGCCCCGGTCGGAAACCACGTAGGCATTCATCGCACCGGCTGTGTTAAGCGCGGCACCCATGCCCTGCCCGATTTCGCGATACCACGGACCCTTGGTGGTCTCGAGATCGACACCGGCCTGTTTCCACAGCGCAAGTTCAGCCGAATGCGTACCTGATTTATCGCCTCGGGAGACGAACGGCACAGCTTTTCCCTGAATAGCCTTTAGTGCGGCGATAATGTCCTTCGATCCACCGACGCCCGCCGGATCGCTTTTCGGGCCGATCAGGACGAAGTCATTATACATGACATCGAAGCGCTTCACGCCGTGCCCTTCGGCGACGAATTTTTCTTCCTGCGACTTTGCGTGCACGAAGACGACATCGGCATCGCCGCGCCGCGCTGTATCCAGCGCCTGTCCAGTGCCTTGCGCGATGACCTTCACCTCGATTCCGGTTTTGGCCTTGAACAAGGGCAAGATGTAACCGAACAGGCCGGAATCCTGCGTCGATGTGGTCGAAGCCACGACAATGGATTTGTCCTGCGCGGAGCTAGGTGTTGCGAACGCCACCGCGAGCAACGAGAGCGCAAAGGAAAGAGAAGCGTATAGGCGTTTCATGACATGTCCCTCAAGAGTTCGGTTCAGACAACGAGATCGCCGTTTACGAAGGCCACAGCCTCCGACGTCGACGGGTTTTTGAGAAAATCTTTTGCCGGGGTCTGCTCGCGTACGCTGCCCCGCACCATGAAAACAACGTCTCCGGCAAGCCGCCGCACCTGGCCGAGATCGTGCGACGCCATCACGATCTTGATGCCGGATTGGGCGGCAATCCGAATGATCTCCTCCACGCCGCGAGTGGCGGCCGGATCAAGACTCGCGGTCGGCTCGTCGAGCAGAAGCAGTTCGGGATCGCGCGCCAGAGCACGCGCCAGCGCCAGCCGCTGCTGCTCGCCCCCCGACAAGCGGCGAGCAGGACGCAGGGCCAGATCCGACAGGCCCACGCGCTCGAGCAATTCGGTTGTGCGGGCAGCCAGTTTCTCCCGCGGATAGTCCGCATGGGTCAGCCCATAGGCGATGTTGGCCGCCACAGTCCGGCGCAACATTACCGGCCGCTGGAACACGAACGCGCGGCGTGTCGGCTTTGCGTCGGCGCGACCGCCCCACGTGATGCGGCCTTCGGTCGGCATCGCAAGCCCCATGCACAGGCGCAGCAAGGTGCTCTTGCCCGCGCCATTGGGCCCAATAACAAGCGTCGGCGAACCAGACGATAACGTCAGGGTGAGGCGATCGAGGATCGTCGTGACGCCGGCCCGCACCGAGACGCGATCGAAGACAATGGGAAGATCGGTCACCGGCGCCCGCATCGTCATCCCGCCTGCCGTTCGGACCAGACCCGTGCACCCCACGCGGCGGCGTTGATCGCCAGAACGATCATCACAAGGATCATGCCCAGACCAAGCGCAAGCGGCAGATTGCCTTTCGACGTTTCAAGCGCAATCGCCGTGGTCATGGTGCGGGTGAAGCCTTCTATGTTGCCGCCGACAATCATGACGGCGCCGACTTCCGCCGCCGCGCGCCCAAATCCTGCAAGCAGCGCAGTCAGCAGACTGAACCGCGCGTCCCACAACAGTGTCGTTATGCGACCAAACGGACCAACATCCATCGCCGACAGTTCGTCGCGGTATTCGATCCAGAGATCTTCGATAGTTTGGCGCGTGAGGGCTGCGATGATCGGCACGATCAACACCGCCTGCGCGATAATCATCGCCGTCGGCGTAAACAGGATGCCGAGGTTGCCGAGCGGTCCGGAGCGCGACAGCAGGAGATAGACTGCAAGACCAACAACGACGGGCGGCAGCCCCATGAAGGCATTGACGATCACCACGATCGCGCTTCTTCCAGGGAAGCGCATCAGCGCAAGCAACGCACCAAGCGGCAAGCCGACAAGGGCCGCGAGAACAACCGCCGAAAGGCTGACGGCCAGCGACAATCTGACAATGGCGAACAGCGTCGCATCGCCGCTCATGATCAATTGCCAGGCACTCAATCCGTCCAGCATGACTTCCCCCTTGTGTGTAATCCTGCATATTTTTCAGCCATGTCAATGAATTGAAAAAAAACATGAATATGCATATAAATGCAGGATGGACCTGCTAACGACCAGTGAGGCATCGGAATACCTGCGACTCGGCGAACGCAAGCTCTACGAGCTGGTGGCTGAGGGCGCGATCCCATGCACCAAGGTGACGGGCAAGTGGCTCTTCCCGCGTGAAGAGCTTGATCGATGGGTGCTGTCAGGGTTGATGCGGCCAGCCGGCATGGGGCATGCCGATGCGCCTTTGATCGTTGGCGGAAGCCAGGACGCCCTGCTCGAGTGGAGTTTGCGCGAATCCGGCTCCGGCCTCGCGACTCTTGTGGAAGGGACTGAGAGCGGCGTCGGCCGTTTGCTGCGTGGTGAAGCAATCGCCGCAGCGATCCATTTCCATACCGAACATGACGTGCAGGATTCAGGCAAGGACGCCAATGTCTCTGCAGTACGGGCGCTCGCCACTTTGCATGATGCCGTGCTCGTAGGATTCGTGCGGCGCGAACAGGGACTTCTGCTCCAGCCGGGAAATCCGAAAGATCTCACCAGCATCGCGGGTGTTCTCGCGTCCGGGGCCACCATGGCTGTCAGGCAACCCGGCGCGGGCGCTCAAATGCTGCTCGATGCATTCCTGAAACAGCATGGCGCGAAGCCGAAGGATCTGCGTCGGCTCGATCCGCCATGCCTGACGGGACCTGATCTGGCCGCAGCAATTCGTGCGGGCGAAGCCGACTGCGGCATCGCGACACGCGCAGCCGCCAAAGCAGCCGGTCTCGATTTTGTGCCGCTGCTATGGGAAAACTTCGATCTCCTGATGCATCAGCGTGATTACTTCAAGCCGTCCTTGCAGGCGCTGATAGGCATGTCGAAGCCCCTGCTCAAACAGCGCGCGAAAGATCTCACGGGCTACGACACCGCACCAGCCGGCACGATTCGCTATTTCGCCTAACGGTGGATTCGCACCCGTCATGCGAACCGTTGCAGCATCGGTTTATTGAACCTGATTTTCGTGCTTCGATACGGTTCAGACACGGATTGAGTTTCAAGGGAACCGCCGGTGCGAGACGCTGACCGTCACAGCAGACGATATCCGCTTCGCCTGACGCTGGTAATCGGCGCGCTCATTTCTGCGCTCGGCGCAATGCCCGCTGTCGCGCAATTGCGGGGGCACGGCGGACCGGTTCGGGCGCTGGCGATTTCATCCGATGGACAGACGTTGCTCTCAGGAAGCTTTGACGGCAGCGCGATCCGCTGGTCGCTTGGTCGCGATGCCGCCGAACAAGTTCTTCGATTTCATGCCGACACCGTCAACGCAACAGCACTCCTCAAGGATGGTCGCGCGGTAACCGCTGGCGCCGATGGCCGCATCGCGATCTGGAGTTCCGGCAAGCAGCAGCCTGACGCTGTGCTTGAAGGCCACAAGGCACCTATCGCAGCGCTTGCATTGTCGCCAGACGGCGCAATGCTCGCCTCGGCAGCATGGGATCATACCGTCAGGCTATGGCCGCTCGCCGGTGGCGGACCGCGCGTACTTGAAGGGCACACGCAGAACGTCAACGGATTAACATTCAGCGGTGACGGCAGGAACCTCATCAGCGTCAGCTATGATCTGACCCTCCGCATCTGGCCTCTCGATAGCTCCGCCGCGCCGTCCATCGTCACCCTGCCCGCGCCGCTCAACTCAGTTGTCGCGTTCACGGACGGGGAGATTGCCGCCGCCGGTGCCGATGGAAAAATCTACTTCCTTGACCGCACAGGCAAACTCGTCAGCGAGGCTGTCGCAGGGCCGATCCCGGTAATCGCGATGGCAATGTCGCAGAATGGCGCACTGCTCGCGGCCGCGGACGTTCGCGGATCTGTCGCGATTATCGACCGCAAGGCACGCACGCTTGCCCGCAGGCTGATCGGACCAGGGCTCCCGGTGTGGTCAGTGGCGTTCATGCCGGACAACGGCACACTGCTAACCGGTGGCGCGGACAGCGTGATCCGGCGCTGGAATACGCTCACAGGTGAGCCGATCGGAGCGACCATTCAGGAAAGTCCGAACGATCCGCTTGCCGCATATGCGGGTGATCGCGGTGCAGAGGTTTTTCGCGCCTGCGTCGCCTGCCATACGCTCACGCCGGATCAGGGCAACAAGGCCGGTCCGACTCTGTCTGGGGTTTTCGGAAGAAGGATCGCAACCTTGCCGGGTTACAACTTCTCGGAGCCGCTGAAGAAGCTCGACATTGTCTGGACGCCGGAAACGGTGTCGAAACTCTTCGAGATTGGCCCTGCAGCCTATACGCCCGGCACAAAAATGCCCGAACAACGCATCGGTTCGGACGAAGACCGCAAGGCGCTTGTGCAGTTTCTCGCGCGCGCGACTGAGGCACCTGTTAAACCCGGCCGATAGCCCTCAAAAGCTCAGCTGCGTGATCATCCGCCAGGCCGACATTAATGATGACGATATCAGGTACGGGAGCAACAACTACTCTGCGGAGCCTGTCGTCGATTTGTCCATCGCTCGGACGTGCGCGAGCCGCAAGGCGTTCCGCAAGCACGTCTGGCGGAGCCGTAACAGAAACCACCGTCACATTGGCATATGATCTGCGCGCGAACTCGATGATGGTGCGGGACGCATTCACGATGACGACGCGCCCGGCCTTCACGTCTTCAACAATCGAGGATGGCACCCCATAACGTAGGCCATGCGCCTCCCATTGAAATGCGAAATTACCCTGCGCCAGCATCTGCCCGAACAGCATCGCGCTGACCGCCTCGTTATTCTCAAAGGACGAGGCCTCCCGCGTCACCACCCGCTGCGGAAACACGATGCTGCTGTCACCGGCACATGCTGCCTGCGCAAGGCCGATCAGCGTATCCTTTCCAGCCCCACTCGGCCCGACGACCAGCACAAGCCGGCCGGGCCCGATCAAATCCATGCTGGGAGCAGGCAATGTCGCTACGTCGCTCATGCTACCCGATGCCCCTCGCGCCATACGCTGCGCACCACCGGCAGATCACGGGCGAGATGCACGCGGATCAAATCGGCACGCTTGCCAGCAACGATCTCTCCCCGATCGTTTAGTCCGACGGCCTCTGCCGCCGTTTTGGTGACGGTCCGCACCGCCGATGCCAGATCAATCGCCGGTGCATGGCGAGGCAGTTGCAACGCTGCCATCAACAGACTCGATGGAATGTAATCCGACGACATGATGTCGAGCAGACCTTCGCGAGCAAGATCCACCGCGGCGATGTTGCCTGAGTGCGATCCGCCACGCACCACATTCGGCGCCCCCATCAGGACGGCAATGCCTGCCTGATGCAGCCCGCGCGCGGCCTCCATCGTGGTCGGAAATTCCGCGACAGATACGCGATCACGGATTGCGTCCGTGACGTTCTCCTCGGTCGTGTCGTCATGACTGGCGAGCGGAATGTTGTAGCTGTGCGCGAGCGCCACAATCTCGCGCATGTTGGCCTCGCCGTAGGTCTTTTGATAGAAAAACCGCCGTTCGAACATCACATCGAGTTCAGCGTCCGTCAGGCCGCCGCTCTTGCCTCGGTAATAATCGCGCAGCTTGCCCTCATCGCGAAACTGGCGCTGGCCCGGTGTGTGGTCCATCAGGGACATCAGCCGCACGTCCGGGCGGCCGACCAACTCCTTCGCCTCTTCCACGACACTCGGCATTGGAATTTCGCAGCGCAGGTGAAGGAAATGCTCTGCACGCAGCAACTTCGCATCGCGAGCCGATGAAATCGCTCCCGCCAAAATCTCCGCCTGGCCATCCACGTCCTCGGCACCCTCCTCGCGCCAGACGCGTAGAGAATCCAGCACTGTTGTGATGCCGCTGGTGGCAAGTTGCCCGTCATAGGACACTACGGCAGCAACCGGATCCCAGAATACCTTCGGGCGCGGCACATAATGCGCTTCGAGATGATCTGTATGCAGTTCGATCAGCCCCGGCATCAGGAGGTCGCCGCGCATATCATCGCCGCGTTCGGGGGCATCGCCCTCGCCAACCTCTGCGATCATTCCGTTTGCGGTCGCAACCCAGCCGCGTTCAATCACGCGGTCCTTCAGGACCACCTGGGCATTGCTAAAGATTCTGTCGGTTCGTTCGGAAATCATTCTCTTCCTCTTACGCTGCCGCCGCGAACGACGCCACGTCGATAATGCGATCCGCGATCAGGTTGCGGACCTCGTCGTCGTGAACGATCGCCACCATCGCCACGCCGCTCACCTTTTTCTCAGCGACCAGATCGACTACGATCTTCCGATTGGCCCCGTCGAGCGACGCAGTCGGCTCATCCAGCAGCAGGATCGGCATGTCGGAAATGAAGCCACGCGCGATATTCACGCGCTGTTGTTCGCCGCCGGAGAAAGTCGAGGGCGGCAAGGTCCAGAGCCGTTCCGCGATGTTGAGCCGGCGCAGCAACGTCCCCGCCTGTACGCGGGCCTCATTACGGGCAATGCCGTTCGCGATCAATGGCTCCGCGACAACGTCGAGCGTCGCCACGCGCGGCACCGCCCGCAAAAATTGGCTGACATAACCGATAGTTCGTCTGCGGACGCGCAAAATGTCACGCGGCTGCGCCGTTGCAATGTCAACCACGGCATCATCGTGGTGTACGGCAATGCGGCCATGGTCGCAGCGATAATTACCGAAGATCATTTTCAGAATCGACGATTTTCCGGCGCCCGAAGGGCCGGACAGCACGACGCATTCACCGGCATTAACCTGCATCGACACACCCGACACCACAGGCAACCGCACACCATTCTGCAAATGCATGGTGAAAGTCTTCGAAGCGCTGGTGATCTCGATCATTGGAGACATGCTATCCTCACGCGGGCAAAATCGAGGAAACGAGAAGCTGAGTGTATGGTTCGTGCGGATCGTCCAGCACCTGATCGGTCAATCCGGTTTCGATCACCTCTCCGCCCTTCATCACCATGACCCGATGTGACAATAGCCGTGCCACGGCGAGGTCGTGCGTGACGATGACGACCGCAAGTCCGAGTTCGTTGACCAGCCCCCGCACCAGGTCGAGAAGCCGCGCCTGAACCGAAACATCGAGTCCGCCGGTCGGCTCGTCCATGAACACAAGCCGCGGCTCAGTCACAAGATTGCGCGCGATCTGAAGCCGCTGCCGCATCCCGCCGGAGTATGTCTTTGGTGCGTCGTCGATCCGATCCGTCGAAATCTCGACGCGCTCCAGCCACGACGACGACGTCTCGCGAATTTTGCCGTAATGCCCCCAGCCGACCGCCATCAGCCGCTCGCCAACATTAGCTCCGGCGGAGACCGCCATGCGGAGACCCATGGCCGGGTCCTGATGGACATATCCCCAGTCGGTGCGGAACAGAAAACGCCGCTCGGCTTCGCCGAGGGTCGCGAGATCACGTGTTACGCCGTCACGCATCCGGTAAGATACGCGCCCCTTGCTGGGTGCAAGCTGCGTCGACAACATCTGCAACAGCGTCGACTTCCCCGAACCGGATTCACCGACAATGGCAAGCACCTCTCCCGGGTAAAGCTGAAACGAGATGTTCTCGCAGGCAAGCTGCCGGCCATAGGACTTGCTGAGACCTTCGCAGATGAGCAGCGGCTGATCGTCGTTACTCATCGCGTCACCTGATGGTCGGCGCCGAAGCCCGCGCCCTGATGGCCGTCCGCGCGGCGCGTTTCGCAGTAATCCGTATCGGAGCAAACAAACATGCGTCCGCCTTTGTCATCGACCACGACCTCATCGAGATAGGAGACGCCAGATCCGCACAGCGCGCATGGCGCATCGAACCGGTAGGTCTCGAATGGATGATCCTCGAAATCAAGCGACGTCACTTTGGTGTGCGGCGGGATCGCATAGATGCGCTTCTCGCGCCCCGCCCCGAACAATTGCAGCGCCGCACAATTGTCCATCTTTGGATTGTCGAATTTCGGCGTCGGTGACGGATCCATCACGTAGCGGTCATTCACCTTCACGGGATAGGCATAGGTCGTCGCGATATGGCCGTGCCGCGCGATGTCCTCATACAGCTTGACGTGCATCAGCCCATACTCGCCAAGCGCGTGCATACGGCGCGTCTCGGTTTCGCGCGGCTCAAGAAACCGAAGGGGCTCCGGAATCGGGACCTGATAGACCAGTATCTGATTGTCGTTCAGCGCGGTTTCGGGAATCCGATGCCGCGTCTGGATCACGGTCGCGTCAGAGGTCACCGTGGTGGTCTTCACACCGGCGGTCTTCTCGAAAAACTTGCGGATCGAGATCGCATTCGTCGTGTCGTCCGATCCCTGGTCGATTACTTTCAGCGTGTCGTCGTGGCCGAGAATCGCCGCCGTCACTTGAACGCCGCCGGTTCCCCAGCCGTAAGGCATCGGCATTTCGCGGCTGGCGAACGGGACCTGATAGCCGGGTATGGCGATAGCCTTGAGGATTGCGCGGCGGATCATCCGCTTGGTCTGCTCGTCCAGATAGGCGAAATTGTAAACTGGTGCGTTCATTCCGCGGCCTCCGCGAGCGTGACATCGCTCTCCTTCGCGGCTTCAAATTCCTTGCGGAGCTTTCGCAGCAGACCCAGTTCGGACTGGAAGTCCACGTAATGTGGCAGCTTGAGATGCTCGACGAATCCTGTCGCCTGTACATTGTCGGAATGCGACATGACGAACTCCTCGTCTTGCGCGGGGGATCGCGCCTCCTCGCCAAGTTCGCGCGCGCGCAGCGAGCGATCCACCAGAGCCATCGACATGGTCTTGCGTTCGCTTTGACCGAAAGCGAGGCCATAGCCACGTGTAAAGCACGGGGCTTCGGTCGCCGATCCCTTGAACTGATTCACCATCTGACACTCCGTCAACGTGATCGATCCGAGCGGGACAGCAAAGCCGGCGTCTTCCGCCATGAACTCGACCTCAACCTCGCCGAAACGAATTTCACCGGCGAATGGGTGGGTCCGGCCGAAACCGCGTTGGGTTGAATAGCCCAACGCCAGCAGGAAGCCCTCGTCGCCCCGTGCCAGATTTTGCAGGCGCAGATCGCGGTCGGCCGGAAAGCTCAGCGGCTCACGAGTCAAATCTCCAATCGGCTGGTCAGGATCAGCATCAGGCGATGTTTCGATCAAACCATCCGCGCCGAGAATGTCGGTCACGCGCGGCATCGGCGCATTATCCACCTCGCCCTGAGCGGGCGCAGCTATCGGCGCATCCTGCGTCAATGAGGGATCCAGCAGCCGATGGGTGTAATCAAACGTCGGCCCAAGGATCTGCCCGCCGGGAATGTCCTTGAAGGTCGACGAGACACGGCGGCGCACCCGCATCGCTGCGGTATCGAGCGGCTCGGTCGCGCCGAACCGTGGCAGCGTGGCGCGGAATGCGCGCAGCAGGAAGATCGCCTCGATCAGATCGCCTCGCGCCTGTTTGATCGCCAGCGCCGCAAGCTCGCGGTCATAGAGCGACCCTTCGGTCATGACGCGATCGACGGCCAGCGTAAGCTGCCCAGAGATCTGTGCGAGCGAGAGATCCGGTACAGCCGGATCGCCGCGACGTTCGTGCGCAAGCAACTTGTGGGCGTTTTCGATGGCGCGCTCGCCGCCCTTGACCGCAACATACATGGCTCAAGCCCCCTTTACGGTGACGTGTGTGCTGCGCGGCAAGGCCACGAGTTCACTCCCGCACGTCAACAGCACATCGACCCCGCGCGGGAATAGCGCGCGATTGGCCTGCATGCGCTCGACAAAATCGGATGGCATGCTCCCGGCACGCAACGACGCCGCGCCCTTGATGCCCGGACCACAAAGAACCAGTTCAGGCCCCTCGGTCAGCGTATCGACCTGCACAACGAGCGTAGTCGAGCGGTCAGGATACTCCGGTGTCCCAAGCGCAAAGGTCTCGAAGTCCGGCAGTAATGCGCCCCTATGGATGAGAGCAAAGCTGGCCAGTGACGCGTCCACCGTAAGCGGCGCATCGCTCTGAAACCGTAGCCACGCGGAAATTGCCGAAATCCCGGCGAAATGATTGTCCAGCCAGATCGGCGTATCGTGATCGAACAGAGTGAGTGCTACCGCAGCGGTCGCCTGCATCAACGGCGATGGTGCATGCACCGTATCGACGATTGCCTGAATTGAACCGGGCCGGGCCAGCGCATTCATCACACTGCGGAAGACCGATTGCGACGACAGTACCGGATTGGCAAATCCTGCACCAGATTCGAGATTGGCATGAAGCGTCATCATCAACCCTCGCCTCTCACCAGCGTATAGAAATCAACCCGCGTCGCGGCCGTCTCCGCAGCTTGCTGCGCGCGGGCGGTCTCCTGTTCATGCCGCAGCGGTGCGAGAATTTTCTGCTCCACCTGGGCATCGAAATCGCAAGCCTGAATCAGCGCATCGCACAGGGCGATCAGCCGGGCCTTCTCACCATCGCGTCCCAGCACGTAACCAAATCCAACCTCTCCGGACGCGAGACGCACCGCCGCTCGCGACACGCTGGCCTCGCCGAGGTTAAACGGCGCGCCGTCACCACCGATCCGCCCTCGAACCATGACGAGACCGCTCTCAGGTCGGCGCGCCAACTCATGCGGGGGAACGTCAATCGTTTCCAGACATGCCGTTATCCGTTCCGTCGGCGCATGCGTCAGGACCGACATCGCGTCGCGGCGACGAGCCTGCTGCGGATCTAGATGGGGTTGGATCATGTCCGACTTGCCGATTCAAAGTTGTCTATGTTAATAGACAACTTCGTAACGCATGGCCATGACAATCTGGTGACACTGGACATGATTTTCACAGCCCAACAGGTCCATCACAACGTGGGGCAATCATGAGCCTAACCGGCGAAACCAACACCGGCGTGGCGCTTTGGCGACGCGTGGCGGATTCCATCGAGCAAGCTATAGCCGATGGAACTTATGCACGTGACATGCGCCTCCCCGGCGAACTGGAGATCGCCGAAGCCCATCGCGTCAACCGCCATACGGTGCGCCGCGCGCTCGCGGCCCTTGCCGAGCGAGGGCTGGTGCGCGCCGAACGCGGCAGCGGTACCTATGTCGAAGCGCCGCGCATCGCCTATCCGCTGCGCTCCCGCACGCGGTTTTCGGAGATTGTCGGAGCCGGTGGGCTGGAAGCCGGCGGTCAACTGCTCAGCGCGTCGATTGAATCTGCGCCGCGAGAACTTGCGAAGCGGCTTGGTCTCAAAGCAGATGCACCGCTCCTGCGGATAGACGCCCTGCGAATGGCCAATCGCATTCCCATCTGTCTTGGAACGACATGGCTCGATGCAAACCGCTTCGCGGATGGCGGACGGATCTACGAAAAGACCCGCTCAATGACCAGGCTGCTGGCTCATTTTGGTGTGCGTGACTACCGCCGCGAGTGGACCACCGTCTCGGCTGCCATCGCAGACGCCGCGGATGCCGCACGACTCGACCTCGCTCTGGGACGCCCGGTGCTGGTCGCGGACAGTCTTGATACTGAACCCAACGGCACGCCCCTGCTCACGACACGGGCGCGGTTTGCCGCCGAACGCGTTCAGTTCGTCATCGAAAATCAGTAAATCCGTGAATTAGTGACGCGCGTCGCCCACCCGGCCGATAATCGCGAAACGCAACCGGGTCGAAATAAAGTCGATGACAGCGACAGCGACCAGGATCATCAAGATCAATGTCGAGACCTTCTGCCATTCCATCACGCGGATTTGTTCGGCGAGTTGCAGCCCAATGCCGCCCGCTCCGACAATGCCGATGATGGTGGCCGAGCGCGTGTTGGACTCAATAAAATAGAGAATCTGCCCCGCAAGCACAGGCAGCACCTGTGGCATCAACCCGAACCGTATCTCATGCAGCTTGCTGCCTCCGGCCGCGCGGATACCTTCGACCTGCTTGCGATCCGCCCCCTCGATCGCTTCCGAAAACAGCTTTCCAAACGCACCAAAATCCGCCGTCGCGATTGCCAGCACGCCGGCAAATGGCCCGAGGCCCACAACGTTGATCCAGACCAGCGCCCAGATCAGCGTATCAACGCCGCGGATCGAGTCCAGAAAACGCCGGGCGGGGAAACGAAGGAAAATGGATGGAATGATGTTCCGCGCCGCCAGGAGACTGACCGGCAACGCCAGCATGGCTCCGAGCAGCGTGCCCAGAAACGCGATCGACAGGGTTTCCCCCATAGCCGCGAGATAGGTTGGAAGCGACGTCCCGGGATCCGGCGGGATCATCAGCATGACGAACCAACCGAGTTGCCGGAGGCCGGTCAATAGACGGTCCAGTGAAAATTCCAGATACCAGCACCCAAACAGAAACAGCGTGAAAGCGGCCATGCCGATGGCCAGCGCCTTCAGTCGCGCCGCATGCGACACCTGAAAGAGCTCGGGATACTGCGCCGCCAATTGACTCGGGTTACGCGGCGCTAGCGTCATGCGCGCTGCTCCGCGCCAAACAAGCGCCCGCGCAGCCACCCTGTGAGAATGTCGATGATGAAGACCGTGACGATGATCATCAGCAGGATAGCGCTGACGTCGGAGTAAAAGAACTTGCGCACCGCAACCACCAGCTCCTGGCCGATGCCGCCGGCACCGACAAACCCCATAACCGACGCTTCGCGCACATTGATCTCGAAGCGCAGCAACGTATAGCTCGCGAAACCCGGCATCACCTGTGGCAGCACCGCAAAGCGGATGGAAGACATCCAGCTCGCGCCCGTGGACCGGACACCTTCCAGCGGCTTCATGTCAATATTTTCAGCCTGCTCCGAATAGAGCTTGCCCAGCGCGCCGATCGAATGAATGGCAATGGCCAACACACCCGCCATAGGCCCGAGGCCAAACGCGATCACAAAGATTAAGGCGAACACGATGCTCGGAACGGTGCGGCAGAACTCCATGACCCTGCGCACAACAAACCGAAGGCCGGAATGCGGCGACAGGTTGGTCGCAGCGAAAAAATTCAGGCTAAATGCGCCGACCGCACCGATGGTGGTGCCGACATAGCTCAACAGCAGAGTCTCCGCGAGCAACTTCAGCCACTTCTGCCAACCCCAAAACCACTCAGCGGGGTCGGTCCAGACTCTGCTGCCGGTATCGAGATTCAATATCCGATCGAAATAGCCGACAAAATTGCCGATCTTCTCGACAAAAGTCCTCGGCGCGACTTCCGCGCCGATGCTAGCGACGATCAGCAGTGCCGCGAAGACCACGAGACCCGCCGCAAAACGCAAACGCTTGCGCGCGACAGCTGCGTCATACGCGGCTTCGAGCGCCGCGATCTGCTGCGGGGGATAGCTGGAAAGGCTGATCGTCAATTTGGTCACTCTACGCACAAAGGACGAAGGACCAGACCTGCAAAAGGTCCGGTCCCTCGTTCAAATCAGGAAGCTTTCTTCTTGCGAAGGCTATCGACGAACTTGATCAGTTCGATCATGCCATCCCAATCCTTGGTGGTCGCGGCGTTGAAGTCCTTCTTCTGTCCGTCGGACAGCCTCTCGAAGGCGGCCTTGTCCTTGGTCGGAACTGCGAAGAATGCCTTCTCGATGCCGGCCTTCAGATCGGCGGGCATGTCTGTCAGGACAGCATAAGGGCCGTTGAGGATCGGGGCGGACTTGTGAACGATGCGGAAATCATCCCTCTTCATTGCCGAGCCGTCTGCGTTCTTCAGCATACCCTTGGTCAGCATCTGCGCAAGAGTCGAGTCGTTGTCTGCAGTCCACTGATTTGCGGCGACGTCGATGGTACCTTGCGAGAGCGCAAGCAACGCGTTCTCGTGGCTGCCGGTGTACACGACCTTGCCAAAATACGATTCGGCGTCGGTAATCTGCATCTTGTTCAGTTCGAACCGCGGCACGTTGTTACCGGAAGTAGAGTTCGGATCGACCAGGCCGAGGCTCTTGCCCTTCATATCGTCGATGCTTTTGTAGGGGCTCTTGGCCAGCACAAAGAACATCGAGTAGTAGCCGGTGGTTCCGTCGATATTGCGATCGTTGGCGAAGGCTTCGGTCTTGACGCCGGTCATACGGGCCCGCGCGAACGACGCGGAACCGTAGCTCGCGATATGAATTGCGCCGGTTCGCTGGCCTTCGATGACGGCCGCATAGTCGTTGGCGATGCGCAGATTCACCTTCACACCGAGCTCCTTGCTCAGGTAAGTGATGAACGGAGCCCAGCGCTCGGTCACGCCCGATGCGTTTTCAGCAGGAACCACCGCAAAAGTGAGTTCTGGATACTTGGCCTTCCAGTCCTGCGCGAACGAAGCGGTGGCGCTAAAGGCAAGCGCAGCGGCGCCGGCAATGACGGTACGACGATTGATCATGATGTCCTCTCGGTGAGTCAGGTAGGTTCGTTACAGAACAGGAAGTTACGCAGCCACACTTCCGAACGCTGGCGTCAGATCTCCGGGCACGAAGTCCGGCGTCCCGTCCATCACTTCGCCGGCCTCAAGATCATAGAGCTCGCGCGCGATGCTGTCGGTGAGCGCGACTGGCGTGCCATCGAACACAATCCGGCCGGCGGACATGCCGATCAGGCGATCACAATAGGTCCTCGCCAGATCCAGGGAATGCAGGTTGCAAATCACCGTGATCCCGAAATGCTTGTTGATGCGCAGAAGAGCATCCATCACGATGCGGGTGTTGCGGGGGTCGAGCGACGCAATCGGCTCATCCGCCAGAATGATATCGGGCTGCTGCACCAAAGCACGCGCGATGGCCACGCGCTGCTGTTGTCCACCCGAGAGCTGGTCTGCGCGCTGCGCAGCCATGGGCATCATGTCGAACTGCTCAAGCGCTGAAATCGCGATTGCCTTATCGTCCTGCGGCCAAAGCTGGATCAAAGATCTCCACAGCGGCACGCCGGCAAGGCGTCCCATCAAAACGTTGGTCAACACATCGAGCCGTCCAACCAGATTGAACTGCTGAAAGATCATCGCGGAACGTGCCCGCCAGCGGCGCAAATCGCGCCCTTGCAGCGCAGTCACATCGACACCTTCGAACAGGATTCGTCCGCCGGTCGGCGTCTCCAGCCGATTGATCATCCGCAGCAGCGTTGACTTCCCGGCTCCCGAACGACCGATCACGCCGACAAATCGGCCCGGCTCAATCGAGAAAGAGGCATTATCGACGGCCGTCTTTGTGCCAAACCGGCACGTCAATCCGTCTACCTCAAGCATGCGCCGACTCCGTTTATGTAACCTCCCCCTCGCTAGCGCGCGTTTCCTACAGTTGTGTGACATGGCGACTTGCTGAGGCTGATCTGCCCCGAAATCGCAAATCCTGTGACGAAAGTCCAAGTGTCATTCAAACTTCACACCGCCGTCATGAAGACTCCCGATGACGTGATGTCTTTAGCTTGAAAGCAGAAGGTGCATGACGGACATCTTGATCGAGGGCGGCAGGGTGCTGGTCGGACGCGAGCTCGTGGATGCCAGCATCCACATCGCGAACGGAACAATCGCTGAAACATCGTCGCGCAGCGGCACTGCCGCCATGCGTCTCGACAGCCGCGGCCTGATCGCCCTACCCGGAATCGTTGATATGCATGGCGACGCTTTCGAGCGCCAGATGATGCCTCGTCCCGGGGTCGACTTTCCAATCGACGTCGCTCTCGTTGATAGCGATCGTCAGGCGATCGCCAATGGCATCACAACAGTCTTTCATGCCACCACATGGTCTTGGGAGCCCGGTCTGCGCGGAACGGAGAACGCGCACCGGCTGCTCAATGCCATAGAGACCATGCAGCCACAGCTCGCGGCCGACACCCGCTTTCACCTGCGGCAGGAGACATTCAATCTCGACGCGGAGCCCACCATAGCCGAATGGCTGACGGCCGGGCGTATCGATCTCCTCGCCTTCAATGATCACATGGACATGACCGCCGCGTCGATGAGCAACCCGAAGAAGCGCGCCCGCATGGTGGAGCGCTCCGGTCTCAGCGAAACAGAATTCGACAAGCTGGTCGGACAGGTCCTGGCGCGCGCGGACGATGTTCCAGCGTCAATTGCACGGCTTGCAACCATCGGCCGCGATCACCGCGTCCCGCTGCTGTCCCATGACGACGAATCGCCGGATCAGCGCGCTGGCTTTCGCGGCCTGGGCATCGATATCGCCGAATTCCCGATCAATGAAGAAACGGCGCGCGCGGCGATCGAGGGCGGCGACTTCACCGTATTCGGCGCGCCAAATGTGGTGCGCGGCGGCAGCCATACCGGATGGACCAGCGCCGCAGAGATGGTGAGCAAGGGGCTGTGCTCGATCCTGGCCTCCGACTACTACTATCCCGCGCCCCTGCTCGCGGCGTTCCTGCTCACCGCCGACAATATTCTCCCGCTGCCGCTGGCGTGGTCGCTGGTCTCCAGAGCGCCTGCGAAGGCAGCTGGACTACACGACCGCGGCCAGATTGCCGCCGGGAAACGGGCCGACATCATCCTCGTCGATGCACATGAACCGCTGAGACCGCGGGTGATCGCTGCGATTTCGGGCGGACGGATGGTATATGTCACCGAGCCGCAGCGCATTTTATCGGGAGTTTCTGCCGCGCGACGGGTTGAACCGGCCTGACCGGGCGGGTACTCATGGATTGCATGCCGCAGTATCCCCGCTACGCGATCTACTTTGTGCCATCAACCGCCAGCGCTCTTTATCGCTTCGGTGCCGAGCTGATTGGCTACGATGCGTATACAGGACAGCCATTGCCGTTCGTCGAAGGCATCGCCGCCGAGATCGAGGGCTGGAAGCAACTCACAGCCGATCCGCGCAAGTACGGCTTCCACGCGACACTGAAAGCTCCGATATCACTCGCGCCGAGCAGGACCGAGAACGAATTAACGGCGGCAATGCACGAGTTCGCGCGGACGCCTCGCAGCATCCCGGTGATCGGGCCCACAGTGCGCAGCATCAGCAATTTCATCGCCATCGTGCCGGACGGTCCCTGCCCCGAACTGCAGAAACTCGCCGAAGATTGCGTTACCGTGTTTGACGGTTTCCGCGCTCCGCTGACCAGCGCTGATCGCGAGCGGCGCAATGTGTCAGCGCTCACCGACCGGCAGATCGTGTATCTGGATTGCTGGGGTTATCCGTATGTGCTCGAAGAATTTCGTTTTCACATGACGCTGGCGGGATCGCTTCCGGCAGATCGGCTAGAGCCTGTTACGAGCATTTTGAGAAAGCGGTTTGCCAGACTCGAATTGAAGTCAGCGCCGATTGACCGGCTGGCTTTGCTGCGCCAAGACGGCGCAACATCAGGCTTCACCGTTTTAGCACATTGGCCGCTTCAAGGCGCCTGACCATCCCTATCCGCGCTCGAGCACGGAGCGCCACTGAGCGGCCTCCGCAAGGCGCTATCTATAGAGCCCCTCGATCTCCGAGACATACTTCTTCTGTACATTAGACCGCCGGACCTTCATCGTCGCTGTTACCTCGTCGTCGTCGTGGTCTAGTTCCTTCGTCAGCAGATGAAACTTTCGGATCTGCGAGACCTGTGCAAGCTGTGCGTTAGCGGTATTGATTTCGGACTGGATCAAATCACGCAGGCTCTCATTCTCCGTGAGATTTTTGAAATTCGTGTAAGCGATACCCTTTTCCTCTGCCCACTTCCCGGCGAGATCATAGTCGATCTGGATCAGCGCTGAGACATACTTGCGCGCCTCACCGATAACAATGCACTCCTTGATGAATGGGCTCGACTTCACCGTGTTTTCGATTTCCGAAGGACTGAGATTCTTTCCACCCGCCGTAATCATGATGTCCTTCAGCCTGTCCACAATGCGGAAATGGCCGTCCTTGAACTCCGCGACATCGCCGGTGTGCAGCCATCCGTCGCGGAGTGACATCCTGGTCGCTTCTTCGTTGCGGTAGTAACCTTCAAACACTGTATCGCCGCGAATGAGCAACTCGTTCGACTGTCCGAGCTTTGTTTCCATCCGGTCAATGCCGCTGCCCACTGTCCCCACTCGCCGGTCCGACAACACCTGCCCCAGCGCGATGCCCGAACTTTCCGTCAGGCCGTACACCTCGATCAGCGGCACGCCGATGGCTCGAAAGAAATGGACAATCGCGGGCGAGATCGGCGCGGCGCCGGTCATGGCAATGCGAGACTTTCGCAACCCGATAAAGTTCTGCAGCGCCCTAAAGATCAGCCAGTACGACAGCGCAAACTTGAACTTTTCGGACAGCGTTCGGTCGACCGCGTTCTTTTCCGCAAACGGCTCGCAAGCAGCATAGGCCCGCTCGAACATGGCGCGCCGGATGCGTCCCGCCTCCAGCAGCTTGATGTGGATCGACGAATGCAGCTTCTCCCAAATGCGCGGCACGCCAAGGAACATGCTTGGCGCAACCTCGCGCAGATCCTCCTGCACGGTCCGGATCGACTCTCCGAAATTGACCAGCGACGCCAGATAGGTCGGGACCATCACTGTCGTCATCTGCTCGGCGACATGACATAGCGGCAAATATGACAGAACACTTGCCGACTGATCGACCATCAGCCGATCCGCACAGCCGATCGCCTGTGCGCGAATGTTCTTGTAGCTCAGCATCGCGCCTTTCGGCTTTCCCGTGGAGCCGGAGGTGTAGATGATCAATCCGATCTGCGAGAGTTGCTGCCGATCGATGATGCCGTCTGCCAAAGACGCGTGACTGGTCTCGAACTCGGCGCCAAGCGCCTCGAGTGCATCGAACGACATCACCTGATCGGGCGGATAGTCCCTGATGCCTTTGGTTTCAATGACGACGATACGGCGCAGCTTCGGCATCTCATCACGGCGCTCCAGAACCTTGTCGACCTGCTCCTGATCTTCGCACACGATGATCTCGGATTCGGAGTGGGCCAGTACATAGGCGACTTCGTTCGAAGGGCTGGTCGGATAGACCCCGACCGCGATTCCATCGACGATGTTCGCGCCAAGTTGCGCCAGCACCCATTCGATCCGATTTTCGGACAGAATGGCGACATGGCCACCCTCGTTGAGGCCGAGCGCGCGAAAGCCGAGACCGACATGACAAGCCCGCTGGTAATAGCGCTGCCAGGTCGAAGGGTTCCAGATTCCGAATTCCTTTTGACGGATCGCCACGCGCTCCGGATAGCGGCGCGCGTTCCCGCGCAGCATCTGCGGCAGCGTCAGTTGGGGAAATCTGTCGCTCATGCGATCCTCATCACAACGTTAGGATAGCCAGCGCTTGCGACGCTTGTAGTGCTTGATGCCGCGGAAACCCTTGGTCTCCGCATTCGCCGCGCCGACACCGAGATAAAATTCGCGGACATCCTGATCGCGCAATAGCTGCGCCGTCGGACCATCCGTGACGATCTTCCCTGACTCCATGATGTAGCCATAGGTCGAAACAGCGAACGCGACCGCAGCATTCTGCTCCACGAGCAGCATCGAGACGCCCTGCTCGCGGCTGATGCGCGCGATAATGGTGAATATCTCTTCGACCAGTTTCGGCGATAGACCAAGCGACGGCTCGTCAAGCAGCATCAATTCCGGCTGCGCAATCAGCGCCCGGCCGATCGCCAGCATCTGCTGTTCGCCGCCGGAGAGATAACCCGCGCGCCCGGTTCGCCGCTCGAACAGGCGCGGGAAATATGTATAGACGAGATCGAAAGGAGTCCTCGCGCCGCTGCGACCCGACATTGCGTAGGTGGCGGCGGTCAGATTCTCCTCGACCGTAAGATCTTCGAAAATTCTGCGACCTTCCATCACATGGAAGAGCCCGCCCCGCACCAACTGATGCGGAGCGAGACGTGACACGGAGATGCCCTTGAACAGGATTTCGCCCGTGGTGACCTTGCCGTCCTCCAACTCAAGCAAATTGGAAATGGCCTTGAGCGTCGTCGACTTGCCGGCCCCGTTCGAGCCCAGCAAGGCAACCACTGCTCCCTTGTCGACTTTCAACGAAAGGCCGCGGAGCACCTGGACCGTCTTGTTATAGACGACCTCGATGTTGTTGACAGAGAGGAGTGCTTCCGCGGTCATCGTCATTACTTCGCGATCTTGATCCAGTCGGAGACCGGCTTCATGGTCTTGTTCGCGCCGTCGTATTGATAGACGCGACCAACAGGAACGGTGTTGCCAGGAATCGAGATCGGTACGCCGATGATACCGCCGGTGTCGAAGTCCTTGATCGAGTTCAGCGAGGCCTTCATGTTGGCCGCGGTGAGATCCTTCTTGGCGTCAAGCGTGCGCTTGGCTGCTTCGGTCATCAGCATCGCGGTCAGGAAGCCCTGCATGTAGCCAGTCGACTGATACTCCGGGCGGATCTGCCGGATCTTCTCCAGCATCGGCGACTTGCCTTCCGTGTCGAAATAATAGCGATACGGCATCACGCCCATGAAACCATCCGCGACATCGGCGGACTTTGCCCAGATCGCATTGTCCATCGACCAGAACGTGCCCATGAACTTGGTTTTGAGGCCAAGCTGTTTGGCCTGGCTCATGAATTCCGGCAGCGGCGCCAGAATGTAGCCGTGGAAAATGGTGTAATCCGGATCGGCGCGGCGCAGCTTGAGCACCTCGGTCGAGACGTCGACACTGGTTGGCGGCGTCGCGATCTTCTCCACGACCTTCAGGCCGAGTTCAGCCGCCCGTTTCTCGGTCGGCGCGATCGGATCGCGTCCGAATTCGGTATCCGAATTGACTAGAGCGATTTTCGCGCCCGGCTTCGTCTTGGCTATGTACTCGAGCAGAATGCCGATCATCTCCGAATAGTCCGGACCGGCGATAAACTGATTGGGGAAATTCTTCGGATCGTTCAGTTCGGTCGCAAAGGATGCGCCAGCGAGCATAATGTCGCCGCGACGGTTAAGCTCCGCATTGATGGTTTTCGAGAAGGCGGTGGAGTCGCCGTAGTAGAGGTTCACCTTCTCCTGGCTGGTGATGCGGTTGAACACCGCCACCGAGTTATCGACCTTGTAGCCGGTATCTTCGGCGACATACTTGATCTTGCGGCCATTGATGCCGCCGGCATCGTTCACAATTTTCACGTAGTCCTGGAACGCGTTGTTCAGTGCGATGCCTGCGAAGGCGAACACGCCCGTCATCGGCATCGATGCACCGATTACAATGTCGTCGGCAGCACGTGCTGGAGCGTTAAGGCCTAATGCGAGACAGCCGACAGCTGCGTAGGACAGCACCTTTCGGCGCGTTGGAAAGAATCTCATGGTTGTTTCTCCCTGTGTGTCATTTCTTGAACGGCCATAGATGAAAGAAGCGCCGCACGCGGCGCCAGATTTCGGCAAGGCCCTGCGGCTCGAACAGCAGAAACCCGATGATCAGCAAGCCGAAAACGATTGTCCGGATCGGCGACAGTAGCGCTGTCGCGTTCGGAATGAAGGTCAAATAGGATACAGCGATCTTCAAAAATTCCGGCACCATGGTCATGAAGATCGCGCCGAGAATGGCGCCAAGGATGGTGCCCATGCCACCGACGATGACGGCCGCGAGAAAGAATACCGAATAGATCAGCGGGAAGCTTTCCGGCGTGACCACGCGGAAGAAATAAGCCCACATGCCGCCCGCAACGCCGGCGTAGAATGACGAGAGTGCAAACGAGAGCAGTTTGTATTTCAGCAGCGGAATGCCGAGCACCTCCGCCGAGATGTCACGATCGCGAATAGCGATGAAGGCCCGGCCGATGCGGGTCCGGAACAGATTGGCCGCCGCGAATACGGCCAGCGCCGTCAACGGCATGAACAGCCAATACAATTGGAATGGACGCGCGAGATCGTAACCGAACAGCCTCGCGGGCGGCATGCTCAGTCCCTGCGTCCCGCCGAGGAAACCCGGTCCGTTGGCGAACAGGAAGTGCAGAATGAAGGATGCCGCGATGGTCGCAATCGCAAGATAGAGCCCCTTCACGCGCAGGCTCGGCACGCCGACAACAAGGCCAACCGCGGCCGACACAAAACCTGCAATGAAGAGATTGATAATGAACGGCGTACCGACGCGAATTTCAAGAATAGCGACGGTGTATGCGCCGACCGACATGAAGGCCGCCTGCCCGAGGCTGACAAGGCCGGTATAACCAGTGAGGATGTTGAGGCCGGTGGTGCTGACGATGTGGATCAGGACGAGACAGGCGAGATAGATCCAGTACTGGTCCGCGAAGAACGGAAACAGCACCAGCACCGCGAACAGCGCAACCAGCATCACGCGCTGCACGTTGGTATCGAGCAGCGCTTCTGCCTGCGCGTAGGTTTGGTGGGCCGCGCCGATACGCATCAGAGTCGCTCGATTTCAACTGTGCCGAACAATCCGTAAGGGCGGATCATCAGAGCAACCACAAGGATACTAAAGGTGACGAGCAGCTTGAATTCGCCGCCCATATAGGTGCCGACCAGCGCCTCGACGACACCGATGGCGAGGCCCGCCACCAGCGCGCCAGCAATCGAGTCGAGCCCGCCGACGATGACGGCGACCAGTACAGAGAGACCGAACACGCCCATGGTGGGTGAGATACCGCCGATCGAGCCGATCAAAATGCCCGATCCCGCAGCCGCCATACCCGCGACAATCCATGAGACCGAGAATACCGCAGGAACATTGATCCCGCAGGAAAATGCAGCGCCCTGATCGGTCGCGGTGGCGCGAAGCGCGACACCGCCCCGCCATGTCCGGAAGACAACAAGAAACGCTGTAATCAACACCGTCGCCACCACGAAACCCACTGCGATCTTCGGCGAGACGTAGGCGCTGCCAATAAATATCGGCTTCGACGGCAGGAAGTTCGGCAAGGTGGCGGGATCACTTCCCCATACGAACTCGACAAATCCGATCAGCACCGAACTGAGACCGACAGTCACCATGAACACCGAGATCGGGCTTTCACCGAGCATCGGTCGGATCAGAATACGTTCGATAACGCCGCCGAGAATGCCGCCGCCGATCACCGTGAGAATAATCGCAAGCCAGATTGGAAGCGCAAAGGCCGCGGTCATTCCGAAGAAGAAATACGCGCACAACATCAGCATTTCGCCGACAGCGAGATTCAGAACCTTGGTCGCCTTGTAGATCAGCACGAAAGCAATGCCGGTCAGCGCCAGCAGCGCGCCCGATCCAAACCCCGACAACACGACCTCGAACAGGAACAGCCAATCCATCACGCTGCCCTCTCGCCCGCGATCCGCCGCGACAGATCTCCGACATCGCCTGATCCAAGATAGGCGGCGATCACATCCGGGTTGTTCTGAATCTCTGCTGGTTTTCCGGCTGCGATCACCTGTCCGAAATTCAGCACGACAACATGGTCCGAGATGTCCATGACCAGACCCATGTCGTGCTCGACCATCAGGATGGTCACACCCCACTCCTCCTTCACATCAAGGATGAAGCGCGCCATGTCCTCGGTCTCTTCGCGGTTCATGCCCGCCACCGGCTCGTCGAGCATCAGCACACGCGGCTGCATCGCAAGTGCGCGCGCGAGTTCAACGCGTTTGCGCAAGCCGTAGGACAGTGACGCCACCGGCTGGTCGCGGATGTGCTCCATCTCCAGACAATCAAGCACCCGCCGCTAGATCTCGGATCGTAGTTCAAGCTCCTCGCGCCTGGCGCGGCCGAAGTACCACAGCGCATCAAACACATTCGTCCGCATGTGTGCGTGACGGCCGAGCTTGATGTTGTCGAGCACCGTCATGCCGCGAAACAGCGCGATGTTCTGAAACGTGCGGGCCAGACCGATTTTGGCCCGTGCCGGCGGATGAAATTTGCTGATGTCGCTGCCGTCGAATTCAATCGCGCCTGCCGATGGACGGTAAAAGCCCGAGATGCAGTTGAACAGAGACGTCTTGCCCGCGCCGTTCGGGCCGATCACCGCCGTGATCGATCCCGGAGCGACGGAGAACGAAACGTCGGACAGCGCCTTCAGTCCGCCGAACGCAAGCGACAGATGGCTGACAGTCAATCCGGCAGACGGTGATGACGCCTGGTCGCTCATCGCCATTCGCCGAACTGCGCCAAGGACGCGCCCGGCCTGCCAGTCTTCAAATGGCGTGGATCAATCGAACTCAACTGACGCTCCCCTTTTTGACTTGCCCGGCGGTTAGTCCGCTCTTTTGGCTGTTCTAGCTTTGATACTACCGCTTACGACCCACCAAGGCGTGTTCCATGTACATCCGCTCGACTGGCCGATCGAGCGAATTGCCCGCGCGTTCAAAACCTCTGCGCCAGTCTTCAACATGCCGGCGCATCCATACTTTCCCCGCTTCTTTGTCGCGTCGACGAATCGCGTTGAGCAGGTGGTGGTGTGCAACGATGAGGCGCGGTATGCCTTCAGCCACGTTGCGGACCACCATCTCCGTGGTCGGGAAAAACAGCAGACCTGCCGGTTCTCGCGCGAGTTGCAACACGCGGTTGTGGGAGGCCTTTGCAATCAGGATGTGAAACTCCGCATCCAGTTCCGCGAATGCGGCATGATTTGCGATGGCCTGCTCGGTCTTCTCGATGTTCGCCGCGATCTCGGCGATGTCGTCATCAGTCGCGTGATCGACGGCATATTCGATCGCGGCAATCTCGAGAATTATCGCGGTTTCATACAATTCGCGGAATGTCACTTCGTGCAGCACAAGCGCCCGGCTCAACCGGCTTGCAAGCTTGTTGTAGCGCGGCAGGCACGCATACAGGCGACGGCTGGAATCGCGACGGATCAATCCGCTTTCTTCGAGCACCCGAATGCCCTCACGAACCGTGGAACGATTCACACCGAACTGCTGGACGAGTTCAGACTCTGTCCCGATCGGATCGTCAGGCTTGATCCGGCCATTGACGATTTCACGCTCGATCGCGTCAGCCACCTTTTGATAGGCCGGCGCAACTTCAATACGCGCGAAATTCGGAACCACGGACGACATAGCGTCTCACCGTTGTTTGTCGGACAAAGGCTATGGACGAAATCTCCGTTGGTCAACGGCCTATAAATAGCATTTCTACAGCGAATTTCTGGGTGCGTCGCACAAGATTGGCGTCCAATGTAATTTTGTCCGACAAGGTCGTTACATGAAGGACGCCTACGACCAGCGATAAGGCGGATCAATCGATGCCGAAGACATCAGCCGACACGCCTGTTCGTGGCGGACAGATCAGTGACCGGAGGTGCCGGGTTGTTTGCAGTTTTGCGTCGCCAGACGTCTTTGTGATTGTGCAATCTGGGCGTTCCGGAAACTGGCTGGCGATGCAGTGCTGATCGCGCCGGTCTCCAACAGAATTCGCTGCTGAAAGCGATCACGGATGTTCGAGACGAGGAAAACCGTGCCCCACAATTCCGCAGTGAGGTTTGCAAAAACGGAACCGTGCCGCAGCCGCGCCGCTCATTGAAGCGAATCCCTGAAATGACTCTTGTCCTCAGAGCCCAGCAATCTTCACCTAGTCTAGCTTCCATAACGCATCATTTTTGAGCGTCAGTTGATAACGACGGACGCCCGATGCCTCACACCATTACACCGCAGCGCTGCTATGAGGAACGAGAGCGATAACTTCGACTTCCAGCCGCGTTCCACGACCGAGCAACGATCCAGCCCGACGGCGGTGCTCGCCGGCAGCTCCTTACAATCCATAAGTGTTTCACACGCGAACGCGAAACCATCATAGTCGGCAAGGTCCACCAGGTATGATCTCGTCTTCACAGTATCGGTTATTGCGGCGTTGTGATCCTTGAGCACAGCGGCAACGCGCGCGAAAATTCGGCGGGTCCTCAATGTTGTTGCGCGCATCGTGGCAATTTGGCGCGCCATTCGGAATAGAACTGCGAACTCAAACACGATTCAAATTGCGGTATAGTACTCCGCGTACCGTGGCACAAAGCCGCCGGCTTCTCCGCGACGTTCGAAATGCGTCTACGGGCCAACTTTCGACACCTGAGCCGACATTTCGGGGAAGCGCCAAAAGAAGGCATTAAAGCGCACGCCGTGGTCCACCCCCAAGCTGGAGACCTTGAATAACGCCTCAAGCAGATTTGACGGGTACTGAGCTTAGACTTCGAGCCATTCTTTCTTAATGGCCGTCGCGGCCTGCAAGGTTGCGGGCGTCCCCTCGAACACAATTCGACCGTGACCCATGACATACAACCGGTGCGAGATCTCCAGCGCGATGGACAGCTTTTGTTCAACAAGCAGGATCGAGACGCCTCGTTCAGCTATGCTGCGCAGCAGTTGGCCGACCAGTTCCACCATGCGAGGCGCGAGCCCTTCGGTGGGCTCATCGATCATGATGAGATCAGGATTTCCCATCAGCGTACGACAAATCGTCAGCATCTGCTGCTCGCCGCCTGACAGCACCGCACCGGCAACGTCGGCGCGTTCCTCCAGGCGAGGAAACAGCTTAAACATCTCCCGAAGCGACCAGCGGCCAGCCGGCCCACGACTCTTCTCGCCCAATAGAAGATTTTCGGTGACCGTCAACCCCGGAAAAATTTCGCGATTCTCCGGGACGTAGCCCAACCCCCGCCGCGCGATGACATGCGGCTTGTAGCCAATGATATTCTCACCTTTGAAGCGGATCATGCCGGTACAGGCGACGTCGCCCATGGCCGCCTTGATGGTTGTCGATCGACCAGCGCCGTTACGGCCGAGGAGAGCAACGATTTCACCACTTCCGACTTGAAGATCGACGCCCTGCAGAACGTGGCTCTTGCCGTAATACGCATGGAGATTTTCGATCTCGAGCATCACGCGGCACTCACGGCAGTGCCAAGATACGCATCCTGGACCGCTTTGCTTGCCCTAACCTCCGCTGCCGTGCCGGTAGCGATGATCTCGCCGTAGACAAGAACCGATATGCGGTCAGCAAGATCGAACACCACACTCATATCGTGCTCCACCATGATGAGCGTTTTGCCTCCCGTCACTTTCCGGATCAACTCGATCGCCTGACTGGTTTCTCCATGGCTCATCCCGGCGGTCGGCTCATCGAGCATAATGACGTCGGCGCCACCGGCAATGGTAATGCCGATTTCGAGAGCTCTCTGCTCGGCGTAACTCAGAACGCCGGCAGCATCGCCACGGCGTCGGTCAAGGCCGATCTGCACCAACACCTCATCGACCTTCGCCGTCACATCGACGAGCTGGTCGACCCAATGCCACAGCGAGTAACGATAGCCGCTCGACCACAACACCGCGCTGCGAACATTCTCGAACACCGACAGCCGCGGGAAGATATTGGATATCTGAAAACTGCGCGACAGGCCCTGCCGATTGATCGCGAACGGCGGCAGGCCGGTAATGTCGCGACCATGCAGCGCCACCGAGCCACTGCTCGGAGGAAAGCGACCGCTGATCAAATGGAACAGCGTCGACTTGCCGGCGCCGTTCGGACCGATGATAGCGTGTCGCTCGCCGTTACGAACTGTGAGCGATACGCCCCGGATGATCGAGGATTTGCCAAAATCCTTGCGGAGATCCTTCAGGACGAGAACATCTTCGCTCATGGCTTGATCCCATCCAATCGAGCATTGATGTCATCCCACGAGCGCTTGACGAGCGGCCATGTCCGTCGGAAGAGCAGAAAACCGACGATTGTGATCGCTATCGCAGCACCCCATACCATCGGCTGTGTCGTATCGACCGACAGCCCGAACAGCTTAAGTATCGGCCCTTCCTGGGCGTTGAGCGTCACGTGATAGTTGATCTCCAAGAGCGAGATCCCGCCTATGGCAAGCAGAGCGCACGCCGCGCCGCTCACTATGTAGGATGGAATTAACCGATGCAGCACACCTCCCCGCAGGGCGGGAATATGCATCTCTATCAGACCGGCGATACCGGTTGGCGCAAACAGCACGGTGATAATGAACAGGACGCCAAGGTAGAGAAGCCAGGCTGGCGTAATATCACTTAACGATAGCTGAATCAGGCTGATGACGATCGCGCCGATCACCGGCCCATAGAAGTAGGCCACGCCACCAATATAGGTCATGATCAGCACCGAACCCGAGGCCGCGGTCGCGAGATTCGCCGCTGTCATGATCTCATAGTTGATCGCCGCAAGGCCTCCAGCGATCCCGGCGAAGAACGCCGAGACGATGAATGCCAGCAACCTGATTGTACGCTTGTTGTAACCGACAAACTCGGCACGTTCGGGATTGTCACGGATAGCCAGCGCCATGCGGCCAAGGGGCGTGCGGGTGAACGCATACATGCCGAATGCCGCCACAAAACCCCACGCCACAATCAGGTAATAGACTTGCTGCTGACTGATGAGATCGATACCAAAAATCACGGGACCAACGGTACGATCCGTCGTTACGCCCGATTCGCCGCCGAAGAAACTTTCCAGGACCAACGACGAGGCCGCAACCAGTTCGGCGATCGCCAGCGAAATCATGGCGAAGGCAGTGCCGTGACTTTTTGTCGAAAGCACCCCGAACAGAAGGCCGAAAATGCCGCCGACGACGCCGGCATAGAGCGGAACAAGGAACACCGGAATCGGAAGTTGTTCGACCCCAATCAGGTTGATCAGATGAATGGCCGCAAATCCGCTGATGCCGAAATAGACCGCATGCCCGAAAGACAGGAGCCCGACCTGTCCCAGAAGCACGTTGTACGACAACGCGAAAATGATCGCGATTCCGATCAAACACATTTTTGTCAGTGCGGCCTTTGAAGGAAAAATCTCGGGCACCAGCAAGGCAAGGACGATAGCTACGGCCCAGACCGCAACATCGGAGCGTCGACGTATTGCACTTAAGATCATACGTCACGACTCCCAAACAAACCGCGTGGGCGGATCACCAGCATGATAAGCAGCAGCAGGTATGGAAGGATCGGCGCAATCTGCGCCACGGTAGCATGACGGATGTCATTGAAAACGCCGCGACCGAGCGGAATGTCGATGCCGAGCAGCTTGAACAGATCGTTCAGCGAAACATCGACGATAACGGCAAAGGTCTGCAACAATCCGATCAGCAATGAGGCCAGAAGCGCGCCGGGGAGCGAACCCAGCCCACCGATTACCACCACGGTAAACAGGATCGCCGTCAACGTCGCCGCCATGCTGGGCGACGTAACGAAGATCGGACCACTAATTACGCCGGCAAGCGCGGCGAGACCGACACCGGCGCCGAACACCAGCATGAATACACGCGGAACGTCGTGACCAAGCATTCCGACCATGCCTGGATTGGTCAGCGCAGCGCGAATGACAAGACCGATCCGCGAGCGCGACAGCGCCGCGAACAGCCCGACAAAAATGCCAACGGCTACGAGCAGAAGGAACACCCGGTAGGCCGGATAAGGTGTCTCGAAGATACGAAACAAGGGAAAGTCGAGCGCGGCGGGAACACGGTAAGGAACGGCGATGCGGCCCCAGATCATCTGCACCGCTTCCTGGATGATGAAGGCAACTCCGAAGGTGAACAGCAGTTCGGCGACGTGGCCGTATTGATGCACCCGGCGCAAGGCATAGCGCTCCAATAGCGCACCGCCAAAGCCAAGCAGTAGCGGAGCAAGAATCAGCGCAGGCAGAAACCCCCATAGTACGGATATCTGATAGCCGAAATAGGCGCCAAGCATGTACATCGCCGCGTGGGCGAGATTTAGGACACCCATCATGCCGAAGATAAGAGTAAGGCCGCTAGCGAGCATGAACAGCAACATGCCGTAGATCAACCCGTTCAGTGTTGAGATAACCAATTGCTCTAGCAAATCTGTTGCTCGCATTGATGACAGGGCGGCGCCATAAGACACCGCCCCTCGGGATTACGGCGGTGACTATGGCTTGCGCATTTTGCAGGTCGTCGGCACTTCGGTATCCTTGGCCTGAGACATGCCGACGGTCTTAAAGCCATACGGCGTCTTCTCGAGCTTCTTCGCGACATCGTCAGCCATCACCGACACGAAAAGCTGCTGGAAGAACTGGTGATCAGCGGCGCGCACATAGGCATCGCCAAGCGAGCCCTTGTAGTGCATTCCTTCCAGCTTTTCGGCGACCGCCTTCGGCTCGGTGGACTTCGCATCATCCATGGCGCGCGTCAGCATCCCGAGTACGGTGCCAAGTCGATAGAAGAAGAAGTCACGCCCGTATTTCTTGCCGAACTCCTCGGCCAGTTTGGCGCTCTCTGGATCGGCGACATTCATATGCCATTCGCTGACGGCATAGACCCGGCCGACACCGTTAGCGCCGAGCGCGGTCACCCCGCCCTCACCGTTGGCAAAGTAGGTGAACCACTTCACCGGGAGCCCCAGCTCACCACCGGTCTTGACTACCTGGTTAAGGTCATTGCCCCAGTTCGCCGAGATGACGGTATCGGCGCCGGACGCGCGTATCTTTGCAATGTAGGGGGTGAAATCTGTCACCTTCTGCAGCGGAATCAGTTCGTCGCCGACGATCTGCACGTCCGGCCGTTTGTCCTTGAGCATTTGCGTGGCTGAGGTGCGCACGGCCTTGCCGAACGAATAGTCCTGATTGAAGAGGTAAACCTTCTTCACCGACGGATCTTGCTTGATCTGGTTGGTGATTGCCGCGGTGCGGATATTGACGTCGGCATCGAAGCGAAAATGCCAGAAGCTGCATTTCTCGTTAGTCAGTACCGGATCGAGCGCTGCGAAATTGAAGTAGACGACAGCCTTCTCAGGATTGCGTCGATTATTCTTCTCGAGGAAATCGACGATGGCCGCGCCAACCGCCGAGCTGTTGCCATGGAACACATATTGCACGCCAGCGTCGATCGCCTTCTGCAACTGGACGATGGTTTCCTGGGGATCGAATTTGTTGTCGAACGACAGCAATTCGAGCTTCTTGCCACCGAACACGGGACCGGCGGCGTTCTGACGATCAGCGAAGAATTGCAGATGCTGCCGCATGCTTTCGCCGATGAACCCGTTCGGTCCGGATTGCCCGTCGATCAAGGCGAGCTTCACGGTGGCGCCGTTCTCAGCCTGCGCACCGCCGATGAATGACATCGCAAGAAGCAGGCTTCCCGCAATTCGCGACAACAGTTTCATGAAATTCCTCCCTGCCCGGCATGCGATGAATGAGTCCCGCAGCCTATTATTGGCTGCAATGTTCTTGCAGCGAGCGCGTCTCGTCAAGCATTTTGTGATCACTGATCAAGATACGGGGATCTCAAAATGCGACCCGCTGCTTAATGTGCCAGGCGGGCAGACCGCTCAAACCTCGCAAACAAAGGGATCGCCGCACACGCGGCCGGCGCGGGTTACCCCCGCGTCGTGCGCGGCCGGACGGCGCGACCCGTCAATTTGCCGCGCTTCGCCGCGGCGCCAGGAGCGGGACCATGTCGCTTGCTCCGGCCCTTCTTGCCGACTTCGGACTGCGCTTTGGTTTCGGCAACGAGATGCGCGACGATAACTTTTTCCGCAATGCGAATATCTCTCGCAATCCCGGCCGCCGCCGCGCGGCCATTGCGCGCCGTAAGCGCGCGCAGGATCTCGCGATGCGGATGGTCGTCACTTTTTATGACGATACCGCCATGGATGTCATTGCGAACGGCATAGCTCAGTTGCGGGCCAACTCGCAGCCAAAGACTTTCAATCAAGCGCAACAACAGACTGCGCCGCGCCGCTCGATAGATTAAGTGATGAAATTCGTGGTTGAGACGCAGCGCAGCTTCGAGATCGCGCGTTTCTGAGGCCTTTTCTAGCGCGACAATCACCTGTTTCAACTTCGCCAGTTCATCAGGTGTGATGCGCGCCGCCGCTTCAGCCGCCGCCTTGCCCTCCAGCGCCACTCGGATGAGGCAGAGTTCTTCGTAATCCGACGGGCTCATGATTGGCACCGACAGCGTCCCGCTCCCGGCAACGACGAGCGCATTCTCCGCCTCCAGGCGCCGTAACGCCTCCCGTGCAGGCATCATGCTGGTGCCGAGCGCCGCGGCAAGTTCGCGGATTATAATACGCTGTCCCGGCAGCATCTTCCCAATCACGAGCGCATCCCTGATGCGATCGTAGACCCGTTCATGGACGGTCAGCCGGGACACCGGTGAAAACGTCGGCAGAGTGGTGCCTGGCTTTTTCATCTTATCAGCCCCTTGCCCGCTCTCGTTTATGTTGCTCCGCCGCTAATCTCAATCCATCTATCGCAGATGGCACAATTCCCATCGGCTCGGTGCGATAGATTCGTGCATCCATCTCGACCAGATTTGAGGCAACCGTAATCTCGGCGTCCGACTGGCTCAAGATATCCTTGACCAGATCAATACCGGGCGCGATCTCGGTCAGAACCAGCCCGCTATTCTGCAAGCGGAAAACGCCCCTTTCCGTCACATAGGCAACATCGAAACCGCGACCCGCCGCATACGGCCCATTGAAACTCAAATGACTGACCGTCTCCACGAATTTACGAATGCTCCCTTCGCGAATGATTCTGATGCCATTATTGATCTTAACTTCGCTTCCACCCGCAAAGGTTCCACAAAACACCAGACGCCGCGTCGATTGAATGATGTTGATGAAGCCGCCGACGCCATTAAAGCGGCGACCGAAACGGCTGACATTGACGTTTCCCTTGCCGTCGACCTCGCCGAGGCCGAGGAAGCTGATATCAAGTCCGCCACCATCATAGAAGTCGAATTGCGACGCCTGATCGACAATAGCTTCAGGGTTGACAGCAGCACCGAACGTCGGCTCGGAGGCGGGAAACCCGCCAATGGTGCCGGCTTCGACGGTGAAGGTCAGGTCGGACACCCCCTCTTCCCGGGCAACCGCACCGATCGCAGCCGGAATGCCGGTGCCCAAGTTGACCACGGGCCGCGACAGCAGCGCGAGTTCAAGCAATGCGCGCCGCGCAATCACTTTACGAGCATCAAGGGGCAGCGGCGAGATCCCACCGCGCGGCTCTCGCACCTCGCCGGTGAACGCTGGGTTGTATTCGAATTCCGCGGTTTGCCAGTGATGCGACGACTCAGCCACCACGACGAAATCGACCAACACGCCGGGTACGCGCACCATCTGCGGATGAAGCGTTCCTGCCGCACTCAACCGCGCTTCGGCCGCTCGGCCGAGATTAGGGGCACGTGCGACCTTGACTGGTCGCTCAACCGTGCAGTGGGTTTATTCACCGGTCTCCAGGGCGAGTCTCTAGAAACGGGAATTTTCCAATAGACAGCCGGAGACTTTTGGGAATTCTTGCCGGAAAAGTTCGATAATTGGTCACTCAGAGACCGGTCGATGTTAAAGAAGCCCGCAATTTGCGGGCTTTTCTCCCATATGGGAAGAATACTCTCTGAAAGCCGGACTGGTTGGCTGGCGACGCAGTGCTGATCGCACCGGTCTCTGGCCGGATTCCTTGCTAACAGGGAAAAGAACAGGATATTTTATGGATTCGGGTCAATTTTCTGCGAAACAAGTGTGAGATACGCCCATTTAGCAGGGCTTTCTCGCAGAATTCCCTACGCAAAGAACAGGGATCGAACAGGCCCGGAACAGCGAATTTTCAGGGCCGATCAGGGATTGCGGAAACAAAAATCGGCCAAACCGAGCCGCACGGCTCGTTATTTTAACGTCAAGAACAAGCAACCGCCGTTAGGCCGCCGCGTCAATACGAGCCGACGATCGTCCCTTGGACGGGCTAACAACATGCCCGACCACCGCCAGTACTCGCATGAATCGCTCAAGCGAAACACCTCGAAGCACGTAGCTCCTGATTGCCGAGATCTTGGGTCGAGGCATGCTGAGTATCTTGGAGGCCTGGGTCAGGCGGCAGCACGGCATTGTGTGATCGAGACACGCCAGCACGTGGTCAAGGTTATCGGCTCGCGGATTCCTCCGCTGATCTGAATCAAGATGGAATTCAACACCCCGCCTAGATTGCGGATATGTGGCAAGACATATCAACCGCGCCGCTTGAGCAATATCTCGCGGTTGCCGTCATCGACCAGGAAGTGCACGTAGCGATCTTTCCGTGCATCCTTACGAAGGGCGGCTGGCTGAATGCCGAGACGATGAAACGATTAAATATCTCGCCAACACATTGGCGCAAGTGGCCCGCCATGACCTATTTCAGTTGTTGCGGGTGACGGACTGCGGTCCGAGGACCATCGCCGGGCACAGGCTCGGGTTCCGTTAACCTCTCGCGCAGGCCAGGACGCGCCGGATTGATGCAAATCAAAGCCTTGCGGCACCTATCAGCTCAACCTTGAACATGGCCGGCTCCCGTGGCCGATTTTCATGGAGGGTACAAGATGTCGCGCAACGTAGGCATGGCGGATCGAATGGTCCGTATCGTCGTCGGTCTGGCGCTGATTGCGTTTGCGCTTCGCAATGGCATTCCGATCAAAGGCTGGGATTGGGCCGGACTGATCGGTATCGTGCCGTTGGTTACGGGACTTTTTGCCACCTGCCCGGCTTACAGCCTGATCGGGTATTCAAGCTGCGAAAAACGAAGGTAGTTCGTCAGTAATCTCGCCGGATACGCAATGGTGCTTATGCGGGCGGCAAGGGCGGCTCGTCGTCGGCGATCGCGCGCCATCCCGCACCGTCGAGATCATCATATTGCCCGCTCCTGAGCGACCACAGAAACCCCAGAAGGCCAATGAGGCCGAGCGCGAGAGCTATCGGCACCAGATAGACAAGCACCTCCATCACGTCACCTCCAGCGCAACGCGGCGTGCGCGGAGCGAATTCAGCATAACCAATATGGAAGAGCCTGACATGGCCGCTGCGGCAACCAGCGGCGTTGCATATCCGGCAATCGCGACCGGAACAGCAAGAGCATTGTAGCCGATCGCCAGCGCCAGATTCTGCTGCATCAACCGAAGCGCCTTGCGCGAGAAATCGATAGCGGCCAGCACAGGAGCTAGTTCCTTGCCGAGAAAGATCATGTCCGCCGCCGCTTGGCTCAGATGAGTGGCGCTGACCGGCGACATCGAGACCGACGCCGCCGCGAGCGCCGGCGCATCGTTCAATCCATCGCCAACCATCATGACATTGCCGCCACGTCGCTTCAGGTCTTCGATGTGAGCAATCTTGTCGGCCGGCGTAAGACCCGCGCGCCACGCGAGAATTCCCAAGGACGCCGCGGCATGCTTCACGGCAGGCTCTCTATCACCAGAGAGAATCTCGACTGCGACACCGCGCCTGACAAGGCTGCGTATCGTGGCTACCGCATCCGGGCGAAGCTGTTGCCGCACGGCAAAAACACATCGCTCCTGCCCGCAACTGAAAGCGACCACGGAAATCTCCGGATCTGTGCTCAGTATCTCGTTCGCCATTCCGTCCGCACCACAGAACGATGGCCTGCCGAGCCTGAGTTCGATCCCATCCACGAAACCTCTCACGCCCTGCCCCGGCTCTTCCACAATCCCTTCCAGCGGAGATGTTGCCTTCGACGCACGGGCAACGGCCGCCGCTACCGGATGATGGCTGGCCAGGGCCAACCGTCCTGCCAGCTGAATAACATCGTCGGGAATGGCCGTGGCGTTCACCACGTCGAGTTCGGGCAAGGTTAATGTGCCCGTCTTGTCGAAGACGATCGTATCAACACCTGCGATTCGCTCGACCGCATCGCCTGAATTGAGCAAAATACCCGAACGGAACAGCGCGCCCGCTACAATGGTCTGCACCGTCGGAATCGCAAGACCGAGCGCACACGGGCAGGTAATGATGAGAACGGCGATTGCGGTAACGATGGCGTCGTGCCAGGTCGCGCCCAGTGCAACCCATCCCAGCATAGTGATGAGCGCCGTCGCGTGCACGACCGGCGCATAAAGCCGTGACGCCCGGTCCGCGAGTTGCACATAGCGCGAGCGAGCCTGCAGCGCGTTTTCAAGCAGCCGGGTGATCTCCGCCAGCAGCGTTCCTTCCGCTGCAGCCCCGACCCGGACCCGCAACGTGCCTGAAATATTCATTGTGCCCGCATAAACCGCAGTGCCGGTCTCCGCCGCGGCATACCGTGTCTCACCCGTGATCAGGCTCTGGTCAATTTCCGATCGTCCATCAATGACCTCGCCATCAACGGCGCATCGTTCGCCCGGACGCAGAAGCACGATGTCGCCGGGAACGATGGCGGCCACCGGAACTTCGCTAATTTCGGTGGGAGAGATGAATTTGGTCGCGGTCTCCGCCTTCAGCGCCGCCAGGTTGCCGGCGACGGCCCGTGTGCGGCGCCTCATGTTCTGGTCGAGATAGCGCCCCGCCAACAGGAAGGTGAGAAGCATGATGGCCGCGTCGAAGTAAACATGTTCGGCATGATGAACCGTCTCGACAATCGACATGCCGAGTGCCAGCACAACGCCGATACTGATGGGAACGTCCATATTGACGCTGCGCGCGCGAAGCGCGGCGATTGCCGAGCGGAAGAACGGCTGTCCGGCATAGGCGGCAGCCGGCAGGGCGATCAGCGCGGACAGCCAGTGGAAGAAATCACGCTGCTCCGGAATCATATCGGTGACATTGCCGGACCACACCGGAATCGACAGCATCATCACATTCATGGTGGCGAAGGCCGCCACGCCAAGACAACGCAGCAGAAATCGCGACTGCTCGACCTCGATGACTTCCGCACGAACCGGCTCGAACGGATAAGCCTTGTATCCGAGTGCAGCGAGACGATCCACGAGTTGCGCCGGATCAAGCGTTCCCTTCTTCCACTCCACCGCCAGCCGCCGGTCGGTCAGATTGACCCGCGCGAGGGTCACATCCGGAATGGCAGACAACCCGCGTTCGATTTTCATCATACAGCCGGCGCAGCTGACGCCCTCGACCGCGAGATCGAGATGGGCCAAGCCTGAGCCCAGATCCTTGACGTAGTGCGAGAAGTCTCGGGTAACAGCCATGACGTCTCCTCAATCGGCCAGCATGACGCGATTACGCGATCTGAACACGCGCTTGCCGCCCGTGTCGCCTTCAAGCACCAGATTCCACTGACCCGCGAGGATTCCTTCCGCGCGTCCCTTGTAAATTCCGGTCTCAATTTCCGTCAGCACGATGGCCCGATCAGCACGCTTGTCAGTAGGGCGCTCAAGCCGGCCGGAAAAATCCAGCCCAGTCAGCGGCGCCCCCTTGCTGTCGCGTACCGCGATCCGAATGTTGGCGCTATCAGCCGCGCCGCGCTCGATATGCGCCTCGACACGCCAGTGAAGCGTATCCTGCTCGTGAGCAGCCTGAATCTCGCGTTCATAGGCGAGACTGGCACGGTAGGCACTGTCCACATCTGTCCCGGGCAACGTGTCGATCGCGAGCAGCATCATCACCAAGTTGACGCCAATCACGACCCCGAAGAAGGCGACCAACATGATCAGCACGGCGCGTCCCGTGAGAGGTTTCCCTGCTGTGGCCGAGTTGTTCATGGGAGGTATCCATCCGTGAATGTCATGGCGTGACAAAATTGTCCGTTGCCGATGCCGCTTCGCCAAGACCGATATCGGTCACGCGGAATGTCAGCGGGGTGGATTTTGGAAGCTCGCCGGTTGGCTTGGCCGTAACGAGAACGCGCAGCTCGGTCGTTTGATCGCGCCCCAGCACGATCGCCGGCCTGTCCGGCGTAATCGAATCCGCGCCGACCACATGAGCCACCGCGCCGCTCACACCGTCGACGTCGATCGCAATCGTTCGATCAAAACCACGCTTGTTCAGCAGGCGCACGGTGTACGCATTGCGGATCGAGCCGTCGCTCAGCCGGATGGCGATGGGGTTGCGGTCATGCAGCACACTGATGTCTAGCAGCGAGCGCGTCAGAAGCGCATACAGCATAATGCCTCCGACACCGGCGATCAGGGCGGCATAGACAATGGTCCGCGGGCGAACGAGCTTGAATATCTCGGACTTACCGGCTTGCCGGCGCTGAATGTTGATATCGTTGTCGTAGCCGATCAGGCGGGTCGGCCTGCCGATCTTTGTCATCACGGTATCGCACGCATCGATGCAAAGGCCGCACTGGATGCAATCCAGTTGCGCACCGTCCCGGATATCAATTCCGGTGGGACACACCGCGACACACTGGCGGCAGTCGATGCAGTCACCGACTGTTTCCCCGTGGGCCCGCCGCTCCAGCGCTTTCTTGAGCGATGTGCGCTCCTCGCCCCGGTCGTACTTGTAGGTGACGTTGAGCGCCCACTCGTCGGTCAGGGCCGCCTGAATTCGCGGCCACGGACACATGTAGACGCAGACCTGCTCGCGCATGAACCCGGCCAGCACGTAGGTCGTGCATGTCAGGATGACGATCCAGACATAGGCCAGCATCGGCGCCTGAAAGGTCAGAAGCTCCATCACAAGCGTGGGCGCGTCGTTGAAGTACAGAACCCAGGCGCCGCCAGTCCACCACGCGATCATGATCCAGATCGAATGTTTCAGCACGATTTCGGAGCAACGCTGGAGCGTATAACCCTCAGCGTCCTTTTTCATGCGCTCGCGGCGATCTCCCTCGACGAGGCGCTCGACCGCATAAAACAGATCGGTCCAGACCGTTTGCGGGCACAGATAGCCGCACCAGATGCGACCGCCGACCGCGTTCATCAGAAACAGCGTCAAGGCGGCGAGGATCAGAAGGCCCGTGAAGTAGTAAACCTCCTGCGGCCACAACTCGATAAAGAAGAAGTAGAAGCGGCTGTTCGGCAGATCCACCAGCACCGCCTGGTTCGGCGCACCCACGCCGCGATTCCAGCGGATGAACGGCAGCAGGTAATAGATGCCAAGGCAAACAGCCATCAGCTTCCATTTGATATTGCGGAATGTTCCAGAGACGCTCTGCGGATACACCTTCTTATGAGCCGCATACAACGGCCCATAGTCATCGGCTTCCAAATCGTCAGGTGTGGTGATCTTGTTCATGAAGGATTGATCTCGCGCTATCGCTCAGGATAGTTGCGACCGCTCCAACGCTATTGATCCAACTCAAGTCGAAGCCGAACAGGCGCGATGCGGCCTGAACTCCCTACTTTCCGCCACCGAGCGAATGGACGTAAACCGCCAGGGCCTTGATCGTCGCCGGATCAAGGCGGCCGCTCCAGGCCGGCATGACCCCTGCCCGACCGTTGGTGATGGTCTCGATAATGGTTTGTTCGTCCGATCCGAAAAGCCAGATCTTGTCGGTCAGGTCCGGTGCGCCCTGCTCGATGTTACCCTTGGCATTATCACCACCGTGACAGGCCGCACAGTTCTCAGCGAAGATTTTCTGCCCGGCGACCCGGTCAAAGTCCTTGGCCGTGGAAAGACCAGACAATGATCTCACATAGTTTGCGACCGTGACGATCTGATCCCTCTTCAGGATACCGTCCTTGCCAAAGGCCAGCATGGCGCCTTCATGCGCCTTGGGGTGGCCAGATCGCACGCCAAACTCGATGGTTTGACCGATTTGGCTTACCGAGCCGCCCCATATCCATTCATCGTCGTTGAGATTGGGATAGCCTTTCGCGCCTGCGCCACCGCTACCGTGGCAGGGCGCGCAATTGTCACCGAACGCCGCCTTGCCCCGTGCGCGCGCCAGCGCGAGAAGCGCCGGGTCCTTTTCGATGTCGGCAAGAGGTGTCGCATTGAGAGATGCCATCTTCGCGCCGCGAACCTTCTCAAGATTCGCAAGCTCGACGGCAACATCCGCACGCGACGAGTACTGAATGAAACCCGTGGTGTAGCTCTGAACGAGCGGCCATGCCGGATAGACGACCCAGTAGGCGATGGCCCATACAATGGTCGCGTAAAATGTTGTGATCCACCACCGCGGCAGCGGGGTGTTCAGCTCCTTGATTCCGTCCCACTGGTGTCCGGTTGTCGAGGTTCCGGTTACGGAATCAATCTCTTCCCTGTGATCCGTCATGAACCGTCAATCCTCTCGCAACGGAAGTCTCGACGCCGCATCGAACATCGCCTTGTTGCGAGGCCACAACGCGTAGGCGACGATGGCGAAGAAAATGCCGACAAATATGGGCGTCCACCAGCTCACGACGAAACTCGAAACGACATTCTGGACAGTAAGAATCGCTTTCATGTCCCCGGCTTTCCTAGCGAAGGTTTGCTTTTTCGTCGTACAGCTTGAAATCGACGAGCGTACCGAGCATCTGCAGATAGGCCACAAGCGCATCCATCTCGGTTGGATTCCCCGGCTTGCCGTCGAAATTTCTCGCAAACGCCTTCGGATATCGCTTCACCAATCCGTCCACGTCGCCGTTATCGGGATCGACCTGCGCCTTGAGATCTGCGGCCGCATTGGCGATCTGATCGTCCGAATACGGCACACCCACCGTACGGTTTGCGCGTAGATGACCGGCAATGGTCGATACATCGACTTCGGTGTCCGCCAGGAACGGATAGCCCGGCATAACCGATTGCGGCACGATGGCCCGCGGATTCACAAGATGCGTGACGTGCCACTCATCTGAATACTTCGCGCCGACGCGCGCGAGATCCGGGCCGGTTCGCTTGGACCCCCACTGAAATGGATGGTCGTACATGCTTTCCGCCGCAAGCGAGTAATGCCCGTAACGCTCAACTTCATCACGAAGCGGCCGGATCATCTGGGAATGGCAGAGATAACAACCCTCACGGACATAGACATTGCGCCCGGCTAGTTCGAGAGGGGTGTATGGCCGCATGCCATCCACCTTCTCGATTGTGCTTTTCAGGTAAAACAATGGCGTTATCTCGACGAGACCGCCGATCGCGATGACTGCCAGAATACCGATGATGAGAATAACAGAATTCTTCTCGAATATCTGATGACGCTTCCAGAACGACATGCGCTTGCTCCTCACTCAGCAGGCTGAAGAGCAGGCGCGGCTTCCGAAACCTCGTCAGTACGCACCGTCATCCAGAGATTGTAGGCCATGATCAGCGATCCGATCAGGAACAGGGCACCGCCCGCAGCCCGAATGATGTAAAACGGGTGCATCGCCTCGACTGTCTCGATGAAGGAGTATTCGAGGAAGCCGAGCGACGTATAGGCTCGCCACATCAGGCCCTGCAGAATGCCCGACACCCACATCGCGGAGATGTATAGAACGATGCCGATCGTCGCTATCCAGAAGTGCCAGTTGACGAGTTTGAGGCTGTAAAGTCCCTTGCGATTCCACAGCCATGGCACGAGGCAGTAGAGCGCGCCGAACGAAACGAATCCGACCCAGCCGAGCGCACCCGAATGTACGTGACCGATGGTCCAGTCGGTGTAATGGCTGAGGGAGTTCACCGCCTTGATCGACATCAGCGGCCCTTCGAACGTGGCCATGCCGTAGAAGGCCACGGAAACAACCAGCATTCGCAGAACCGGATCCGTTCGCAGCTTGTCCCAGGCGCCGGACAGCGTCATCAGTCCGTTGTTCAGTCCGCCCCAGGACGGCATCCACAGCATGATCGAGAACGTCATGCCGAGCGTCTGCGCCCAATCCGGCAACGCCGTGTAATGCAAATGATGCGGACCTGCCCAGATGTAGAGGAAAATGATCGCCCAGAAGTGGATGATCGAAAGGCGGTAAGAGTAAACCGGCCGCTCCGCCCGCTTCGGGATAAAGTAGTACATAATGGCGAGGAAGCCGGCGGTCAGGAAGAACCCGACCGCGTTGTGTCCATACCACCACTGGAACATCGCATCCTGTACGCCGCCCCATGCGATGTACGACTTCGAACCGAACAACGATACCGGCACGCCGGGATTATTGCCGAGATGAAGCACCGCGATCGTGACGATGAATGCGAGATAAAACCAATTCGCGACGAAAATGTGCGGTTCCTTGCGCTTCACCAGCGTCGCGACAAACACCAGCAGGTAGGCCACCCACACGACCGTCAACAGAAGGTCGGCATACCACTCGGGCTCGGCATATTCCTTCGACTGGGTCACCCCGAGCAGATAGCCGGTCCCTGCGATCAGAATGAAGAAGTTGTATCCGAGCACGACACACCAGGGGGCGAGATCTCCCGCGAGGCGCGCGCGACAGGTCTTCTGAACCACATAGAAAGACGTCGCGATGAGAACATTGCCGCCAAAAGCAAAGACAACCGCTGACGTGTGTAACGGCCGGAGCCTTCCGAAGGTTGTCCAGGGCAGATCGAAGTTCAACGCCGGCCAGGCGAGTTGCGAGGCGATGAGAAGGCCGACCGCAAATCCGGCGATCCCCCAAAATACCGCCATGACCGAGGCGAACTTGATCGGACCAAGATTGTAGTTCGGCCGTCCGCCGATCTCCTGCGGCGGCAAAGATGCTGGCCTGTCGAAGTAGCGATTGAGAATCGCGAATGTGGCAATCAGACTAGCCGCCATACTCACGTTGGCGTGGAATGCAAATGCCGCATCCTCGGCTTTTGCCGCTGCAAACAGACAGACGAACACGGACGCCGCAAAAAAGGCAGCGAGGCTGCCTTCTCCAAACGTCATCCACTTGATCTCTTCAGGCCGGTTCATGATTGAAACTTCTCGGGGGTGCTTGTCCACATCATCAATCATGACTTTGCGGTGAGAGATTTGATCGAGATCAACCCGCGTATTCTTGTCTGGCTGGTTAGTTTCTGCGGCCGGTCATGGACGGCTCTGCGTTCGCATCACCCTGCACGCGGAGAGCCTCCAGAGTGTCCGTGTTCGGGCAGTATTCCGACCGTCCCGGCTTGTACTGCAGAAAATCTTTCGCGCATCGCTTCGTCGACGTGCAAACCGCGCAAGCACGATTGAGTTCGCCGAACTCGTTGGGGTGTTTCTTTTGTAGGAGTTCTTCAGACAGCCCCATTTCAGCGAGCCGCTGCTTCAAAAGCTCCTGAACGCCGGCGCTGGTTTTCGCCAGCGTCAAAAGCTCGGACACGGAAACCCCGAAGTCCCTCGCAATCCTGTTGATTTCCTCGGGATCCAGCTTTTGCAACTCGTTCGACTGGCCGAATCTCAGCGAGAGTTGCTTTGCCCACGAGACGACATGCCCAATCATCGGAACACTTTCGAGACGTCCGGTTCGCCGCTCCATCGAGACCTCCTACATCTGAAAGACATTCGTGCGCGGACCGCACGACCGCCGAACCGCGCATAACCACTGCAAGCTTTTCCTGACTGACCGCTCAGAACGCCCTTCGCCGGGGCTTTGAGCTATCGTTCTTCAGGCGATGAGGCCTAGTCTGAAAGTCCGCCCACATCAGGACGGCGCCGAACGCAACAAACATCACCAGAATAATCGCGGACAGAATCATTGCATTGATGGGCATAGCCGCTCTCCCTCATTAACTGGGTGCAGCGTGCGACAGCGATTCAACGTGGTCTTTGATGCGGATCAATTCCGCACGGGCCGCCGGCGCAATTTTGCATCCTCAAAAGAAAACCGAGATGGCGAGAAATCAGGCTGCGGCCAGCGCTTCAGCCCGTCTCGCATCCATCAGGCGAACGCCTCCGGGAACGATAACGATGACACCGTCGCGCTCCAGCTTGGTCAGTGTCCGGCTGACTGTCTCGACGGTCAGGCCAAGATAGTCCGCAATATCCTGCCTGCTCATGGGCAGGTAGACCGTCTTGGCCGCGCGGCCGATCGCCTGCAATCGGTTCCGCCAGCCAACAAGAAATGCCGCGACTCTTTCTTCAGCAGACCGACGCCCAAGCGAAACCATATGGTCCTGAGCCAGCATGAGTTCCCGCTGCGCAAAATCGTTCATTCGCAGCAATATGCCCGGGTTGCTCTCCACGAAGCGCGCGAAAGGCTGTTTCATCAGCCGGCATACCATCACCGGCCCGATAGCATCCGCCGAAAAGCCGTAGCAATCACCTGAAGCCACTCCGATAAAATCACCCGGGAGTGAAAATCCAATGACCTGGCGCCTGCCGTCAGGCAGCAGCTTGGAAAGACGGATCGTTCCTTCAGACACATTGTAAGCCGCATCGGCATGATCGCCTTCCGAGAACAGCGGCGTCCTGGAACTCAAACGTATTCGCTGTGACAGCCTTGCGAACTCCCGAAGCTCTCTTTCATCCAGCGCACCGCAGATGCTGAGCGAGCGGACGGCGCACAGAAGACAGCCAGCGTCGCTGTCCAGACGACTTGAGCCGCTATGAGACATCTCGAATTCACCTTCGCAATAGCGTTTCGCCGAGCCACAAAGCGGTCGCGTTCCCGACAACCATACCGACTTTGACGGTGGTGGATTGATGCAAATCAATGCGGGATGGAGCGAGCCCCGCAAGATCAGTGCGCAAACTCGCACCTCACACCGAGACGCAGACAATGCGATATCTTTACGGTTGCCTGGCGATTGCAATCATCATGGCGACACCGGCCAAAGCTGCGTCACCCGCCGAGCAGCGCGGGCTCGTTTTTGCAAAAACAAACTGCGCACGCTGCCATGCTATCGATCGCTTCAGCCCGAGTCCGCTGAAGATCTCTCCTCCATTCCGCGACCTCCATCGGCGCTACAAGATCGAGACGCTGGCAGAGGCCTTTGCGGAAGGGATTTATACCGGTCACCCCACCATGCCCGCCTTTCAGCTCGATCCAGACCAGATCAACGATCTGCTCGCCTTCATGAAGACTCTCGAATAGAGATCCGGCCGCCTCTTCTCTGCCCACCGCAAACAGTGGAAAGACCCCGCGCCATGAGCCAAGAAAGACCACGGCGAATATTGAACGCAAGCCTGCCATCGAGCTTCCGTCAGATCAGGCTAGAACTCGCGCGGGAGGCCGAGCACCCCTTTGGCGATTCCGGGGTGGCTTACGTTTTCGTCGGTCCCCTGGATGCCGATGGCTTGCTCGATCAAAAAGTGTGGCGGCAGCACCGCGAAGCCTGCCGCGTCGCACGGTTTCGACCCGGGAAACCCGACGATCTTGGCCACCTCATTCATCGCGCCGGCGGCCACTGGGCGTTTCGTTATGACATTTCCGGCGACCATGACGATGAGGCTGGATACCATTTCGCAGAGGAAAAATTTGAGCCGGGGGAGTACGTCTCCATCACGGACGAAGGCTGCACCCATACCTATCGCGTCGTATCGGTTGTTCCGCTCTAGAGCTGACGATCTACTCGTCCCCGCTGGTGCATCGCTTCAACGATCTCATGACATCCTCCCGAGACACGATGCCGACGAGCCTCTCCGCGTCGATCACGGGAATGCTCCTGACGCGATGCTCGACCATGAGCTGCAAAACCCGCGTGAGCTTTGTTGCCTCCCCAACATAGATGAACGTCGGACTCATGACATCGGCGACGACTTTGTTCATGAGATCGTCATAGCGCGGCACCATTTGCGCAGGCGAAAAGGCAAAGCATTTCAGGAAATCCAGTTTGGTCATCAACCCGACAGCGTAGGCGCCCTCGACAACTGGATAAGCATTGAAATCATCGCGTTCGAATAGCAGCAGCAACGCCCGCATCGTAAGGTCACGCGTCACCGTTTTCACGGATCGCGTCATGCAGTCGGCAGCCGTTTCTTCAAGAAATTTGTACAAAAGAGCATCCCGGGTTTTGCGGCGATCATGAACGACCAAGGTTTCTTGAGTATCTGATCGCAAATTTCGAAGGCGTGGCTTGATCGGGATCAATCCCTATCGATTCGATAGACCCTCGCAGGAAGATGGAGCGAACCGCACCGAACACTGCCTTCCGGTTGATCAAGATCAACATGGACTACCATGACGCGAGGTAGGATTTCTCCATTGAGGGAAACCACATGCATATTTCAGACACTGCTCTCGAGTGTTCACGGCGCTGCGCGCAACTCGCCTTGAAGTGCACCGACGAGGAGATCGCCGTTGAACTCAATGTTCTGGCCGTCCAGCTCATGGCCGCCGCCGTTAGAGACGCTGAATCGCTTCTCGATGCATCCACAAACACAGCCTTGGAAGAGGAGCAGCCCTCTCCCGCGACGGGCCTTGTCAGCAGTGACCCACCCGACCTAATTCGCGACCGTCATGGCTCATTGGATACGAATACTCCACCGCGGGAGACCCGTTATGAAGAATAATTGCCCTCAAGCGAATGCACCTGAAGGACAACAGCCGCCGGATGTTTCGTCGCAGTTAACCGAGATTGCCAGTCGAGGTACGAAGCTTGCCCTTGGCGCACAGAAGCTGATTCTTTATGAGATCATACAGGCCAACCAGGACGCGCTGGAGCACGCACGTTCAGGCATGAGCATTGCGCAGGAATTCACCTTAAAGGCCGCTCAAGCGCAGTCTGTCAAAGACATGGCTGCCGTATTTCAATACTGCGGCCATGAGCAGATGGATCGCCTGCATCGGAGCTACGAACATCTCTTTACGCATGGCCATGAGATCTTCGAAGTTTCGTCAGAACTGCTTCTGGCCGCGCTTCGCGGCCAGGCCCCAACGAAGTCAATCGCCCGACAGGACCCCTGTGGGGAATAGAAGCGCCCTGTGAGCCGTTTATCGCGCCCACCAATCCAGCAGAACGCGGGTTCGGGCTTGAGCTATGTCCCCAACTGGCCAATACTCGGCGCCAGGGGTTCTTGCCGAGATTTCCTCGTTGTTGAGGCATGAGACCCTGCCAGGGATCAAAAGGCGGCGGATCTTGACCCGACCCGATGAGGCACCGCTCGACGGGCCCTTTCATAATGAACATTTGTGGCTTGGCATCGACGGGGCGGGAATCGGGACTTGGGATCTCGACCTTTCGACACAGAGACTCATTTGGTCTGCCGCGGCCAGAAACCTGTTCGGGATCTCAAACGACGAGCCGGTAAGCTATGAACTTTTTCTCTCCTTGCTCGAGCCGCAGGATCGGGAGCGCACTCAACTTGCTATTGAAAAATCCATCGAAACCAGCTGCAACCTGGACATTCAATATCGCGTGCGCCGTGGCCATGAACGCGGTCATTGGGTTCGCGCCCGGGGCAGCATCGTCAAGGGCAATGACGGCAAACCTGTCAATCTGAGCGGAATAGTCCTCGACATCGACGACCAAAAGCAGATTGAGGAAGCCCTGAGGACCCGGGAGGGCCATCTTCAATCCATTCTCGAGACGATTCCCGATGCGATGATCGTCATTGACGGCCGCGGCATCATGCAATTCTTCAGTAGCGCCGCCAAAAGGCAGTTTGGCTATACCGAACAAGAGGCCATCGGCCAGAACGTCAGCGTGCTGATGCCTAACCCCGACAGGCACCGTCATGACGGATACCTTGCCCGCTACCAATCAACGGGCGAGCGGCATATCATCGGCATCGGCCGGATCGTGACCGGCCAGCGCAAGGACGGAACAACATTTCCGATGCACCTCTCCATCGGTGAAATGGAATCCGGCGGACAACCGTACTTCACGGGATTCGTCCGCGATCTGACCGAGTATCAGCAAACTCAGGCACGGCTTCAGGAACTTCAGTCCGAAATCGCCCACGTTTCGCGCCTGAGCGCGATGGGAGAGATGGCATCCGCGCTCGCGCACGAACTTAACCAGCCGCTTGCAGCCATCAGCAATTACATGAAGGGCTCCCGTCGCCTGTTGGCCTCGAGCGAAGATCCGAACGCCGCGAAAATCGTCACAGCCATGGATCGCGCCGCGGAGCAAGCTCTTCGTGCAGGACAGATTATCCGGCGGCTACGCGATTTCGTGGCCCGCGGCGAATCGGAGAAGCGTATCGAGAGTCTCTCGAAGCTGATCGAAGAGGCCGGCGCCCTGGGTCTGACCGGGGCCAGGGAGCAAGGTATCTTGCTGCGTTTCAACCTGGATCCCGATTGCGACCGGGTGCTTGTCGATCGCGTTCAAATCCAGCAGGTTCTGGTCAATCTATTTCGGAATGCGCTGGAAGCGATGGCGAGCACAGATCGGCGTGAGCTTGTGATTGCCAATACCCGGGCTCCAGAGGGCATGATCGAAGTCGAGGTGTCCGATACGGGGCACGGATTCGGCGAGGATGTACGAACGAAGCTGTTTCAGACGTTCTTTACGACCAAGGAAACCGGAATGGGCGTGGGACTTTCGATCAGCCGAAGCATTGTAGAGGCGCACGGAGGACGAATGTCAGTGGAAAGTAATTCCTGGGGTGGAGCCACATTCCGTCTTACGCTGCCGGCAGCATCGAGCGAGAGTCTCGATTGATGTCACAGTTGGGCAACGTATACGTCATCGATGATGATCCTGCGATGCGGGACTCCCTCGATTTTCTGCTCAGCGCGGCCGGCTTCAATGTGAGGCTGTTCGACAGCGCTCTGGCATTTCTGAAGGACCTGCCCGACCTCGCGCTCGGGTGCGTCGTCTCCGACGTTCGGATGCCTAGCATGGACGGGATTGAACTGCTGCGACGGCTCAAGCAAGGACCCAAGACGCTTCCGATTATCGTCATGACAGGACACGGCGACATACCCCTCGCTGTGGAAGCCATGAAACTCGGTGCTATAGATTTTCTGGAAAAACCATTCGAGGACGAGCGGCTTGTCATCATGATCAGCGCCGCTCTGAGCCAACCGGCCAATCACTCGAAGAACGAGTCGATTGGCGCGGACATCGCATTACGGATTGCCTCGCTCAGTCCGCGAGAGAGGCAGGTGATGGATGGCCTTGTCGCCGGGCTCTCCAACAAGCTGATCGCCCGTGACTACAATATCAGTCCCCGGACCATCGAGGTTTACCGGGCAAACGTCATGACAAAGATGCAAGCCAGCAGCATCTCGGAACTGGTCCGGCTGGCGATGCGGGGCGGTATCCTGAAGGATTGAGGCAAGTCAAAACGGGATTGCGTGGCGGCGCTATCATTGATCGATGCGTCACTCATCCATATTGCGGTCCCTTGAGATGCCATCTCCGTTCCAAAAATCTTTGTCCCAAAAATCCAAAGTCTGCGTGGTCGATGACGACCTGGATGTCCTCAGTTCGCTTCGGTTTCTTCTCGAAACGGAGGACTTCGACGTCCGGACCTTCAAAAGCGGCGCGGCCATGCTGGACTCGGTAGATTCCGAACGGTTCGACTGCTTCGTGCTGGATTTCATCATGCCCGACATGAACGGAATAGCGATCGCAAATAGCCTGCGGGACCGGAACGTGTCTGTTCCGATTATTCTGATCACGGGGTCGCCGGATGACAATATCCGGGCAAAGGCAACAGTTGCCGGAATTGAGCTGGTTCTCCTCAAACCGGATGCCGAGGAGAGTCTGGCCACCGAGATTCGTGCCGCGGTCCAGCGAAACAGCCATCCCCCCCTCCGGTAAACTACTTAGGGTGCCACCCCTAAGATATCGAGCGAAATATCCAGCGGTGCATCGTCCCCTGTAGAAACAGCCATCTGCCGCAAAAGGAGATGGCCATGCTTACTCAATCCACCGATGCAATCGTCAATAGCCAAGCGGTGATCTGCGGGGTGCCGACGACGGACCAGTTCGGCCTTGTCGCCGGTCACGCCAATTTGGTTGCGTCCGAATTCTGCTACGGGCGGGACGAGGAAATTTACGGCGAGGACGAGCCGGCGGATTACGTTTATCAGGTCGTCCGCGGGGCTGTTCGCAGCTACAAACTACTTTCCGATGGCCGGCGTCAAATTAGTGCGTTTCATCTGCCTGGCGATGTTTTCGGCCTGGTGTCCGGCAGCGTCCATCGTCTGACTGCAGAGGCCATTGTTGATACGGCGGTGCGCCTCGTCAAACGCCGCGGACTCGAACAGGCAGCAACCACAGACGTTAATGTTGCCCGCAATCTCTGGACCATGACGGCAACCGACTTGCGGCACGCCGAGGATCATATGCTGCTGCTCGGAAGAAAGACCGCCATCGAGCGCGTCGCGACCTTTCTTCTCGAAATGGACCATCGCCTCTCGGTCACCGGAACGATGGCGCTCCCTATGTGCCGGAGGGATATTGCCGACTATCTGGGCCTGACGCTGGAGACAGTGTCTCGCGCTCTGTCACAGCTTCATAGCGAAGGCGTGCTCGATTTTTGCGGCGCACGCCAGATCATCCTGCGCAATCGCCGTAAGCTGCACAGCATCGATATGTAACTCAGATTGATGGACTCGCGGATCGCAATCTCACTTCGATGAAAAAGATACGATCTTCCGTCAGACGCAAAATTCACAAGGCGGGATCGATTATTATCGACGGCCGCCCGGTCACCTGCACGATTCACGATCTCTCGGCAACCGGCGCCGCGCTCAGCGTCAGACAGTCCTCGACCCTGCCGGACGCATTTGTTTTGATCCTTGAAATGGAACACCGGCAGCATCCTTGCCGGGTTGTCTGGCGGCGGGGAGACCGGATCGGCGTGA